>CAZWJM010000151.1:0-2917 GCA_964634435.1 uncultured Oscillospiraceae bacterium
ACCCCGACCACTGGGCAAAGGGCATGATCCTGTGCATCACCGTTGAGTTCTACGCCATTCTGTCCCTGCTTGCATCCATGATGATGCTGCTGTTCATCTGATACAACAAAAATAACATAAAGGCAGGGCTTTATTATGAAAGGCACTGAAAAAATAATTGCACATATTAAGGCTGACGGCGAGGCCGAGGCTCAGAAGATAGTCGCCGCTGCAAAGCAGCAGGCAGAGGCTGTCCGGGCCGAGAGCTTCAAGGCCGCCCTTGCTGAGCACGACGGCATCGTGGCCGCCGGTAACGCCGAATGTCAGGCCATACTCAGCGGCAGCCGCCGCATAGCCGAGATGGAGGCAAAAAAGAGCGTCCTTGCACTCAAGCAGGAGATGGTCGAGGCGGCCTTCGTCGCAGCGCGCGGAGCCATTGCGGACATGCCGCGCGATAAGTACACGCAGTTTCTCGCCCGCATGGCAGCCGAGGCAGCGACAACCGGCGAGGAGGAGCTCATCCTCAACCCGGCTGACAGGGCCGAGGTCGGCAAAGCGGTCTGCAAGGCGGCAAACGAGCTTGCCTCAGCAAAGGGCATACCCGGCAAGCTCAGCCTGAGCGAGGAAACTGCCGACATCGCCGGCGGCGTCATAGTGCGCTTCGGCGGTATCGAGACAAACTGCAGCATCGATGCGCTCATTCGTCAGCGCCGCAGCGGTCTTTCGACCGATGTTGCGGCAGTGCTGTTTGAATGATGCCGCGCTGCAAATCCCGAAAAGGGAGGGAATGAATTGTCAAATAAAAAATGCGTCAGGGAAAAATACCTGTATCTTTCCGCGATGCTCCGGGCACGCGAGGCGAAGATGCTCACGCGCGAGAAGGCCGAGCGCATGATCGATGCGCCCTCCTTTGACGACGCGGCGAAAATGCTCACCGACTGCGGCTATAAGGACATGTCGGGCTTTTCGGCCCGCGAGGTCGAGGCCGCCCTTGCCGAGCGCAGGGCAGAGATATTCGCAGAGCTTGCGCGCCTGTCGCCCGACAGTGAGCCTATCGAGGTCTTTCGCATGAGATATGACTATCACAACGCGAAGATAGTCATAAAGACCGAAGCTGACGGCCGCGACCGCTCGGATCTTATGAGCAGCTCCGGCAGAGTCAGGCCCGAAGAGCTCAAGCGCTGCTTCGCGGAGGAAAAATACCTCGGGCTCCCGCCTGTGCTTGCCGACGCAATGGTCGAGGCAAAGTCGGCGCTTGCCCGCACGCAGAATCCGCAGCTTGCCGATTTCATACTCGACAGAGCGTATTTTGCGGAACTGCTCGCAGCCTCGGAAAACCTCGGCAGCAGCTTCCTGCGCGGCTATGCCCAGACCCTTATAGACGCTGCAAACCTCAGAAGCGCCGTGCGCACCATGCGCATGAATAAGGACGCAGACTTCCTCAAAACGGCGCTGGTCACAGGCGGCGGCATAGACATCGGGCGCATCCTCGCGGCCTTCGGCTCGGGCGACACGCTTGCTGCAATGTACGCAACGACCCTGCTCGGCAACGCTGCCGCGCTGGGAGCGGCGGCCATAAAGGGCGGCGCGATGACGGAGTTTGAGCTTGCCTGCGACAATGCGGTGACGGCCTATCTTACGGGCGCGAGGCTCGTATCCTACGGCGAGGCGCCGGTCATTGCCTACCTTGCCGCTGTAGAGGGCGAGGTAACGGCGCTGCGCATGATACTGACGGGTATGCTCGCGGGTCTGCCGTCGGATAAAATACGGGAAAGGCTGCGTGATCTGTATGCTTAAAATTGCTGTTATAGGACGGCGCGAGACCGTTATGGGCTTCACGGCCCTCGGCCTTGAGGCTTACCCCGTCGCCGACTCCGCGGAGGCAAAAACGGCGCTGAGAACGCTCACACACGAGCGGGAGGACGTTGCGATAATCTACATCGAGGAGGATATCGCGCTCGAGCTCAGCAGCCAGATCGATAAATTCAAGGACAGTCCCAAGCCGGCAATAATCCTTATTCCCGGCCGCGAGGGCAGTCTCGGCCTTGGGCTCAATGCCCTCAACGCCGCAGTCGAGCGTGCCATCGGCACGAACATCCTCGAGAATAATTAAGAAAGAAAGGTATCTGTATGAGCGGAACTATCATAAAAGTCTCGGGCCCGCTTGTCGTGGCGGAGGGCTTAGGCGACGCGAATGTCTCCGACGTTGTGCGTGTCGGCCCGGACAGACTTATAGGCGAGATACTTAACATGACAGGTGACAGCGCATCCATCCAGGTCTATGAAGAGACCTCGGGCCTCGGCCCGGGCGCGCTTGTCGAATCGACGGGTATGCCGATGTCCGTCGAGCTCGGCCCGGGCATGCTGGAGAATATCTATGACGGCATCCAGCGTCCCCTGCCGGAGATAAGGGAGCTTACCGGCGCGACCATCAGCCGCGGCACCGACGTTCCCGCGCTCAACCGCGAAAAGAAGTGGGACTTCGTCCCCGTCGCCAAGGAGGGCGATGTGCTTTCCGGCGGCGATGTTATCGGCACGGTTCAGGAAACCAGCGCAATTTTGCACAAGATAATGGTGCCCCCGCAGCTTAGCGGCAGGCTTACGAGCATAAAGGCCGGCAGCTTCACAGTAACGGAGACCGTGGCTGTCCTCGTCGATGACAAGGGCGAGAGCCACGAGCTTACGCTGATGCAGAAGTGGCCCGTGCGTATAAGCCGTCCGTATGCCGCAAAGAGCATGCCCTCGCGCCCGATGAACTCCGGCCAGCGCATTATCGACACGCTCTTCCCCATCGCCAAGGGCGGCACGGCGGCAGTCCCCGGCCCCTTCGGTTCGGGCAAGACCGTCGTTCAGCACCAGCTTGCAAAGTGGTCGGACGTCGATATCGTCATCTACATCGGCTGCGGCGAGCGCGGCAACGAGATGACCGACGTTCTCA
>CAZWJM010000152.1:0-2907 GCA_964634435.1 uncultured Oscillospiraceae bacterium
CAGAACAATGTACGGTTTCTGGAAACGACTTCATGACGGTCACCTTATAACAGATGAAAAATTCAAACGTCTCATCAGGAGCACTCCATTTTCAGATGACGAAAAGCAAGGCTTTATCAACCGTCAGCTTGTGGAGACCCGCCAGTCAACCAAGGCTGTTACCGAGCTGCTGCATGAAAAATATCCGCAAACCGAGATCGTATTCGTAAAAGGCGGTAATGTCAGTGAATTCAGACATGAATACGGCGAAATAAAAGATCGCGCCTTATCGCTTCGCCTGACAAATGACGAAAAGAACAGTATGCGCCTTATAAAAAGCCGTGATGCAAGCGATATTCACCATGCGCATGACGCATACCTCAATATCGTTGTAGGCAATCTGTTCCATGAAAAATTCACACGCGGTTTCTTCAGTATTTCCACCGAAAAATATTCCCTGAATTTCCGCACTCTGTTCGGTTCGCGTCTCGAGCGCGATCCCTCCGTGTGGGATCCCTGCCGACATCTTCCGATAATAGATAAGGTAATGGCAAACCCGCATATCCATCTCACAAAGTATCAGACCTGTCAGAAAGGCGGTTTTTACGACCAGAACCCACTTCCCGCCGGAAGCGGAGAGCTTTTGCCTCTCAAGCAGGGACTTGACACTGAAAAATACGGAGGTTATAACAAACCCACGGTATCGTTTTTCGTGCTTGTCAGATACAAATGCAAGAAAAAATATGAGCTTACCCTCGCAGGTGTGGAGCTTATCGTGGCTGATAAATACCTCCGCGATCCGGAGTTTGCCCGGACTTATATCAGAACAAAGCTCCCGGACAATGCAGAGGATGTGTCATTCCCGCTCGGAAAACGGATAATCAGGATCAACACTGTATTTTCCCTTGACGGATTTGATGTGTGTCTGTCAGGAAAAACCGGTGATCAAATCTTGGTGCGTTCAATGATGACTCCGTTCTATTCTGCGGAATGTATTTCATACATCAAAAAGATCGAAAACATATCAGGCAAAATATCCAAGAACAGCAACTACACACCGGACGAAAAATATGACGGTATTTCTGCTGAAAAGAACATGGTGCTGTTTGATCAGCTTATGAAGCTTATTAACGATGGCATATATTCAAAGCAGCCCGGAGGAAAACTCAGCGTTTGCACCGGAGGGCGAGCAACGTTTGAAAAGCTCGATATTGAAAAACAGCTCGACTGTCTGAAAAACATTATTCTCTATCTGAAAACCAACCGCGCCGGAACCTGTGACATGGAATCTGCCGGCGGAAAAAGTCATGAGGGGAATCTTGTCATCTCCGCGAACATAAGCAACTGGAAGAAAAAATACGCCGATGTCCGCATTATCGACCGTACGGCGTCAGGCCTGTTTGAGTGCAGATCCGATAACATCCTGAAGCTGCTATGAGCTGGCGCACAGTCGTAATAACCGAGCGGTGCAAGCTGGATCTGTCGATGGGGTATATGGTCGTGCGCGGCGAAGAAACGGTCCGTATCCTCATCGACGAGATGGCTATGCTTGTGATTGAAAATCCTGCAGTATCTATGACGGGATGCCTGCTTTCAGAGCTTGCAGACAAGAAGGTAAGAGTCATATTCTGTGACTCCAAAAGAAGCCCGTACGCCGAGCTTCAGCCGTATAACGGCAGTTACGACTGCTCGAAAAAGATCAGACAGCAGACCGAATGGACGGAAGAGCAGAAACAGCTCGTGTGGACGGCAATAGTATCGGAAAAGATATGCAATCAGGCAAAAGTGCTGATTGAATACGGTCACGAAAAGGAAGCCGCTATGCTTACCGGGTATATGTCAGAAATGTGTCCGGGAGACAGCTCCAACCGTGAGGGTCATGCCGCCAAAGTTTATTTCAACGCATTGTTCGGAAAAAGCTTTTCACGCGGTCAGGAAAATACGACCAACACTGCGCTGAATTACGGCTACGGTCTGCTCTTATCTGCATTTAACCGCGAGGTAACAATGAACGGATTCTTAACGCATATCGGTCTGTGCCATAACAATATGTTTAACCCATATAATTTATCATGCGACCTTATGGAACCTTTCCGCGCTTTGGTAGACCGTTGCGTTATTGATATGAAGCCGACGGAATTCGGAAAAAGCGAAAAGCAAGCTCTACTGGCGGTTCTTCATTCGCACGTGTATATAGCCGGAACGGAGCAAACAGTGCTGAATGCAGTG
This sequence comes from uncultured Oscillospiraceae bacterium, assembly GCA_964634435.1. Lineage (GTDB taxonomy): Bacteria > Bacillota > Clostridia > Oscillospirales > Oscillospiraceae > F23-B02. The sequence continues at coordinate 2,209 of CAZWJM010000152.1, forward strand.
AAGATATATGCCCGCAGCGTTTTTGAATCGGTCGGGGGCGGCTCTCCCGAAAAGATCAATTTTATTGAGATATGAGTTACAGGTTCATGAGGATGATAGTGTTTTTTGATCTGCCTACCGAATCGGAGGCAGATCGGAGAGAATACCGGAAATTCCGCAGGATGCTTGTGAAAAACGGATTTATAATGATGCAGGAATCGGTCTATTGCCGCATGGTGCTGAATGCAACGGTTCATAAGTCTGTAACCGACGTGATAAGGCGCGAAAAGCCGCCGGAAGGAATAGTACAGCTGCTTACAGTAACCGAAAAGCAGTTTGCCGGGATGACATACATAACCGGCAGCTATAAAACCGATGTGCTTGACAGCGACGAAAGGGTGGTGATACTGTGAAGCTGGCATGCCCGTATTTCAATTCACTTATTGAGGTGAAAGAAGGAATACCTTTTTCGCTTGTGATAGAAAATCAGCCTCTCTTTCGTCGCGTTCTTACCGACATTCACAGTCAGCTTTCAGGACACGACGGTGACACGGTCCTGTCGATCGGCAATATGCCTGTCCCGGTGAACCGGTATGCCGAAATAATTGAGTCGTTCGCACCTTTTGACATAAACACAAAGGCGCTTCTCACGAAGGTAACAGCTGATATGGAAAGGACAGCAGTCGACGAACAACACTATTTGTCAACGTCACAGCTGCT
>CAZWJM010000153.1:0-2893 GCA_964634435.1 uncultured Oscillospiraceae bacterium
CACAACAGAGCCGGTGACTCCTCCCGCAGAGGTTAAAAAGTACGTAAGAAAGTCCGGATTCCTCGCAATTATCGAGGAGGGCGACTCTCTTGCAAGCATTACCACCGACCACGGCGGAAATGTTCAGCACAAGTACAATTCCGTGTACACGGAGTTCAACCCGAGACCGAAGGACTCATATAACCTTGCGTCCTCCATCTCCGTCGCAGGCGATGCAACCTGGACAGTCGTTTCCGACCGTAAGTATACCGGAAGCTACCGTATCAGATACATCATGCTCTCCGATCTGGGGTATGCCGCAAAGCATACAGACGAAAACATCGACGTCAGCTCGGCATTCGATACCAGCTACGTCGGAATGGCTCTTGCATACAGAAACGAGCTGATAAGATCCGGCGCTCTTACCAAAAAAGAGACAGACAAGAATCAGATCCCGCTTTACATCGAGACTCTCGGAGTCATGGATGTTCAGGATAAGTTCCTCTCTATCCCGGTCATGGTAAAGAAGCCGCTTACCACCTTCGAGGATATCAAGACCATTACAAACGAACTGGGCGAGGCGGGGATCACCAACCTTGTCTACAAGCTTACCGGTTATATCAACGGCGGTATGATCAACACCCTGCCGTCGAAGATCAAGGTCGAAAAGGCTGCCGGAAAGGCTGACGGGCTTAAGGATCTGCTCTCCTTCGCGGAGGAGAAGGGAATTGACGTATTCCTTGATGTTGATTTCTCGTATGCCAAGAAGGATAAGGCATTCGACGGCTTCAACAGAAGAAAACAGGCTGTCAAGACCATCGATAACCGTTACACCCAGAAGCGCATTTACAGCGCAACTCTCCAGTACTTCACCGGAACCGGACTTCTTGCAGTGTCTCCGTCGGTGTTCTCCGACATCTTCGCTTCGGCGCAGAGTGACCTCACCAAGCTCGGTGTGAAGAACATTTCGCTCGGAACCATAGGCTCCGACCTCAACTCCGACTTTGACGAGGATGATCCTTACAACCGTGAGGACTCCAAGGAAAACGTCGTCAACACCCTCAGCAAGATAAGAGAAGCCGGATATTCCGTCATGATGGACTGCGGAAACGCATATGCGGTCAGGTACGCTCAGCACGTCCTCAAGGTCGCGCTTGACAGCAGCAACTTTACCTACGCAAGCGAATCCGTCCCGATGTTCGGACTTATCTACCACGGCTACCTTGATTTTGCCGGTTCGGCAACGAACATGGCGGGAGATATCCGTTACGAGACTCTTAAGATCCTCGAGAACGGCGCAAATCCCTACTTCATTCTCGTTTACCAGAACTCCGAGAAGCGCAAAGAGAATACAACTCTTTCCGAGTACTTCTCGATCTCCTATGCAAACTGGAAGGACGACCTCATCGCAACCTACGGCAAGCTGAACAATGCTCTCGGCAAGGTAATGAATGCATCCATCACCGGACATGAGTTCCTTATCGGCGAGCGCGTCCCGTCCGCCGACGAGATCGAAGCCGACAGGAAGGCTGAAGAACTCGCCAAGGAGGAGGAGGCAAAGGCTGAGGCTGAAAAGAAGGCTGAGGAAGAGAGAAAGAAGAAGCTTGAGGAACATCTCAACAACAAGAAGGGCGAAACAGCGGAAACGACCGAAACCGAGCCTGCCGATACTTCGGATATAGTTTCGACGGTCGAATCCGAACCTGTAACTCCCGACGAGCCGGATGAGCCCGACGAAGAAGACGAGTATGTGTATACCAAGTACACCGTCGATAACGGACTTATCGTGAAGGTCACCTTTGAAAACGGCTACTCGTTCGTTCTCAACTATAACGTATTCGACGTCACCGTTTCGGAGTATTCCGATACAGTGATAAGCTCTCTCGGATATATCGTCATCGATCCCGAGGGTAATGTGATCATCAACAGCGGAGAGGAGGCAACCAAATGACAGGCACTGTAAAACAGGCGGCTCCCAAGAAGAAGCCGACAAAGATAGTGTCGCTTGACAAGAAGAAGGCAAGAGCCGGCTGGCTTTTCGTCCTGCCCTTCGTGCTCGGCTTCATCATTATCTATCTCCCGGTCATTCTTGACTCCCTTAAGTACAGCTTCTGTGAGATCAAGATCCTGCAGGGCGGAGGCTTCGACCTTAAATTCGTCGGCTTCAAGAACTATCAGGAAGCCCTTGCCGGAGACCCTGACTTCGTTAAGGTTCTGATATCCGGACTCAAGCAGCTTCTGTTTGATATCCCGGCAATCGTTATCTTTTCGCTGTTCATGGCAGTACTGCTGAACAAGAAGATGTTCGGACGCGCCGCGTTCCGCGCAATCTTCTTCGTCCCGGTCATCCTTTCAACCGGTCTTATTGCAAACATAGACGCGAGCAATATTCTGAATTCCTATATGGAATCGACCGGGGGCATCGATGCCGGCTCGGGAGCAAGCGGCGTTACCGAAGTAGTCAGTATGGCTGATATTTCGTGGCTGTTCTCGAACATGGCTATCGGAACCGAGCTTATGACATACGTCGCCGGTATCGTCAACAACATCTACAACATCATAAACCGCTCCGGTGTACAGATGCTGATATTCCTTGCGGGACTTCAGTCTGTCTCCCCGGCAATTTATGAATCCGCCTCGATAGACGGCGCGACCGGATGGGAGACCTTCTGGAAGATAACCTTCCCGATGGTCAGCCCGATGATACTTGTAAACACGGTTTACACGGTCATCGACTCCTTCACGGCTGAGTCAAATACGGTCATGAAGTACATCGAAGAAGTGTACAACAAGGCAGGCGGAAACGTCGTGGCAACGGCAATGTCGTGGATCTACTTCCTCATAGTTATCCTTTCGATCGCTATTGTGGCGGCAATCATTTCGGCATTCGTCTTCTACCAGAAACGTGATTAAG
>CAZWJM010000154.1:0-2892 GCA_964634435.1 uncultured Oscillospiraceae bacterium
ACGCCGTTTTCGCTCCTCTTGACGCGCAGGACGTTGTCCACCTGCGTCTCGATCGGCATATTTTTGTGAATGACACCCGCGCCGCCCTCTCTTGCGATGGCAATTGCAAGGTCAGCCTCGGTAACGGTGTCCATAGCGGCGGACAGAAGCGGGATGTTCAGCCTGATCCTGTTTGTCAGACGGGTCGAGAGGTTGATGTCTCTCGGAAGGACTTCGCTTTTTGACGGTATCAGAAGGACGTCGTCAAACGTCAGACCCTCACTTCTGAATTTTTCTGCCGGATTAGTATTTACCATATCGTTTCCTTTCTCCTTTTTCATTTTTCGGGCATTGATAAGTGATACTTATTGAAATATAATTATATATTAAATGGCGTGGCGTGTCAATGTAAATGATGACGCAAAAGCTCTTTTAATATATTAAATTTCGCGGTAATCGGTGAAAAAGAGCGAAATATGTTGTATAATAGTTATCATCATTATCAATCGGGGAAACAGCATTGAAAAGAATTCACATATTCAATCCCGCGGCGGGAGGCGGGCACTCTCCGGAGCTGCTGACGAAGGGCGCGGCTGCCGGCGAGGAAAGCTATGTTACAACCGGAGTCGGCGATGCGGAAAGGTTTGTTTACGGGGTCTGCCGCGAAAGGGAAGAGGCGCATTTCGTCGTCTACGGCGGCGACGGCACGCTCAACGAGGCGGCAAACGGAATCATCAGGGCGGAGGCGGGAAACCGGACGCTTCTTTCAGTCGTTCCTGCCGGGACGGGAAACGATTTTGTCAGGACCTTTCCCGAAAAGGGCTGTGTCACGACCGTTGACGCGATCAGATACCGCTAGTTTGCCGATGCCGAGGGAAAAGAGCTTCCCGCCGACCGTTATGCGATGAATATCGTCACCTTCGGATTCGACAGCCGGGTCGTGAAAAAGACCGGCTTCTATAAGTCGATTTTTCCGGGAAGCGCGGCTTATATTGCCGGGGTTGCCGATACGCTTTGCCGGAGGATCGGAGAGCCGTGGCAGGTGGCGGTTACCGACGGGGACGGCGTGAGGGCAGAGTACGACGGTGTTTTCACACTTGCCCTTGCGGCGAACTGCCGGTATTACGGCGGTGGGTTCCGCTCCGCGCCGCTTGCCGACCCGACGGACGGACTTATTGACTTTGTAGCGGTGAAAAAGGTCTCGCGGATGACGTTTGTCAGGCTGGTCGGCGATTACAAAAAGGGTACGCATATCGATCCCGTGACCGGACAGCCGCTTGAAAAATTTTCCGCTTACATGGTCTGCAAAAAGTGCCGCAGCATAATGATAAGCGGTATTTCCGACCTCTGCGCAGACGGTGAGATCACCGGTGCCGGTTCGGTAGAAATAACTCCCGTGCCGGCGGTCGTAAGGCTGGCTACTTAAAAACGCATTAATAAAGCGCTTCCTCTCACGTTTTCGCGAAGGAAGCGCTTTTTCGGTTCATTATTCTGCCTGTTTTGTGACCGGGGATATCGGTACACGGTCGCTGCCGAGGTTTTGCACCGACTGCACCGTTACGCCGTACGGTTCCTCCCACGATTTTGACCAGCAGATCCTGTAATAATTCCCGGAGGAAGAGACAAACAGCTCGGAATATACTCCCGAGGTGTCTCTGCCGACCGGCGCGCCGAGAGCGGCATAGACCTCTGAAGCCGTCATTCCCCCGGTGATCTTTCCGATGTCGGTATCGGTCGGGTCGGCTGCGGCGGAAGAGACAGCCGCGACGGTTTTCATGTCCTCCGAAAATTCGACTGTGACGGATCTGTTATTTTTGTCGCGGAACAGAAGCCTGTCTCCGTCGTGCCCGTAATACACACCGTATGTGCCGAGCATACAGTACAGCTTGTCGGACGACATACCGGCTCTGACGTCGGACGCGCTGATGCATCTGCCGGATGCGCAGGAGAAGAGCAGCGGGATGACGCATATCAGGGAAAGTATAAGGACGGTATGTTTTGCGGTTTTCATTATGGTGTTCCTTTGTTTTGGACGCAAAATTGATGTGAATATGACGTCACAACGGCGGTTTTCCGTACCATGTGTTGTTTTGCAGAATACCCATGAGGTCTGGACGCATAGTTTCAAAATCGGAAACTATCGGTGATGAATGATAGTCGGTGAATAAGCCGAGTCGATCATTTTCCCGGCACATTGAATCAACGTAATCCTTCATTCCGTCAACGACGGCATTTTTCGGAATGTCGGACGGAGTCTGAAACAGCAGCACGTAGTTGTGCGGCGCATATGTCCATAACAACGTAACATCCTCTTCCGGATATTTGTGCCTCAGACGCACGTTGAGGCGGCAGGCATTGACGGAATAATAGTTCTGACGCGCGGAAAGGAAAAACTCGTACAGCCGGAATTCTAACCGCCGGTCTTCCGGAAAGGGCGGGAGGTTATGCCGACGGGCGGAATCGAAAAACAGCTTTTCTGCGGTTTTCTGATACTGTTCCGCCAGACGACCATCTGAATCGCAGATCCCGCAGCGACCGTCATACCATACGGCAACATTGCAGATGCCTGAGAAAAACAACGACAGATTGCAGAGCATTACCCTGAGCCCGAATTCATTGAAAAGCGCCTCGGAAAAAGTAATTCCGAACTGAGTCAGCCCGGTGTCCTGCTGTTCGATCATTGTATTGATTTCATTGCCGAGACGGTAGGCTTTTTCTGTGAAAGCCGCCTGACGTTCGCGTCTTTCGATTTTTTCTCTGAATAAGTAATAATCGTCGTAATTCATGTTTTCCCTGAGCAGTACGGCGGTACGATCATAACCTTTTTCCGTCTGCATCCGGTTCACCCATCCTTCCCCTGATAAACTCCTCGTCGGCAAATCCCGCGGTGACGGCATTTTCGATGAGCTTTTT
>CAZWJM010000155.1:0-2880 GCA_964634435.1 uncultured Oscillospiraceae bacterium
CCGACGGATGAGGTGGATTGTATCAGCGGCGCAAGCCGCCACAGCTTTATTTGTAGGGAACAGGTTCACCTGTTCCGCTTGTAATAACTTCGTCGGTGGTCGTGGGATGCGGAATGGGTAAACCCATTCCCTATATGACTTGGCGTAAACCGTCACATTCAGTGTAAATTTTGCACCAAAACGGAACAAGGGGCGGTGCAAAAAATAATTGACTGCGTGATATGGCTATGATATACTGAATTTTAATTTATCGGGCAGTGCCCGCGAATAGGAGAGTGTTAGATCCGAAATGGACGATGCCAGTCGATTGTCACTGATAATCGTAATCTTACTGATCCTCTGCGCTGCGTATTTCGCGGTGGCGGAGACGTCATTTGCCTCGGTCTCAAAAGTCAAGATCAGGGTACGCGCCGAGCGCGGCGAGGCAAAGGCGATAACGGCACTGAAGGTGCTGGATAACTTTGATCTTGCGATAACGAGCATTCTTGTCTGCACGAACATCGTGCATCTTTCCGCGGCGAGCATCGCGACGCTGGCGGTGACGAGGATGTTTCCGGGCGTGTCGGGCGCTGTCACGATAAGTACGTTCGTGATGACGCTGCTGGTGTTCTTCGCCGGCGAAATGCTGCCGAAGAGCATTGCGAAAAAATACAGTGAGCGGCTGTCGCTGACAGTTGCGGGCTCGCTGTGGTTTTTCATGACCATTCTCCGGCCGATCGCGGCTGTGCTGACGGCGATGGGCAACTTCGCCGCGCGCTTTGCCAAGGCTGACCCGCAGGTGTCGGTCACGGAGGACGAGATCTACGACATCATCGAGGACATGACCGAGGAGGGCAGCCTCGATTCCGAACGCGGCGAGCTGATAAGCTCTGCGCTGCAGTTTGCGGAAACGACGGTCGAGAGCATACTGACCTCGCGCGTGGACCTTGTCGCGCTGGATATCGAAGATCCGCTTGACGAGATGCTGCGCACGATACGCGTGCAGACGCACAGCCGCCTGCCGGTGTATGAGGGCAGCATCGACAACATTGTCGGCATTCTTTCGATACGCAAATTTATTAAGACTTACCTGCGCGAGGGCGACAAGATGGACCTGCGCGCAATTTTGGATAAACCATATTTCATCCACGGCAGCACGAATATCGACGGCCTGCTTCCGGTCATGAGCAAAATGCGCCTGAACATGGCGGTCGTGACGGACAATTACGGCGGCACGCTGGGCATCGTGACGGTCGAGGATATCCTCGAGGAGCTCGTGGGCGAGATCTGGGACGAGGACGACGTCGTGGAGGAACCGTACATACCCATCGCCGACGGCGCGTGGGACTGCACGGCCGAGATGACGGTCAGCGACGTGTTCGAGCTGTTCGAGCTTGACGAGGACGACGAGGATGAGTTCACGAATAAGCTGCTGGGCGAGTGGGCCTATGAGCAGTTTGACTTCATCCCCTCGGTGGGCGACAGCTTTATGTACGATAACCTTGCCGTGACGGTCTCCGAAATGCAGCACAACAGGATATTGCGGCTGAGGGTCTGCCTCACTGAACAGGGAGGTGAGGAGAAATGACCTGGGCATACATCTGCGGAATAGTTATCTGCATCATTTTCTCGCACATTTTCTCCTCGGCCGAAATGACCTACTCCTCCTGCAACCGCATGAGGCTTGAAAATGCGCGCGAGGACGGCTCGCGCCGCGCCAATGTCGCCGTGAAGATCGTCGATAATTTTGACGACTCCCTGTCGGCGATACTCATCGGCAACAACCTTGCAAACATCGCAAACTCCTCGCTCGGCTCGCTGCTCGTGCTCGAGCTGTGCAACGGGGATGACAGCTACGCGTGGGCCTCGACCCTCGTGATAACCGTGCTGGTCATCATCTTCGGCGAAACCATCCCGAAGATAGTCGCCAAGGGCAGCGCGAATCGGCTTGCGCTCACCTACGCCTACTTCGTGCGCGGCCTTACAATAATATTTATGCCGCTTATCCGCCTCGTCGTGGGGCTTATAAAGCTCCTGACGCTCGGACTCAAGGGCGAAAAGGACGACACCGATGAGGAGGCCGCGGTCGAGGAGCTTTCCTCGATCATCGAAACTGCCGAGGACGAGGATGTGCTCGACGAGGAGCGCTCCGAGCTTGTCCAGGCGGCTATCGACTTTTCCGACATCATGGCCTCCGAGGTCATGACGGCGCGCGTGGACGTCGTCGCCGTGGACATCGGGGAGGACTATGCCGAGCAGCTTCGCGTCATCGATTCCGCGCCGTACTCGCGCATTCCCGTGTACGAGGGCAGCGTCGACAACGTCGTCGGCGTCCTGTATCTCAACCACTTCCTCAAGGCGCTCTCGGCTGACGAGAAGCCGGATATACGCAGCCTTATCATGCCGCCGTGCTATGTGTACAAAACGATGAAGCTTCCGGCGGTGCTCACTGAGCTGAGGAAGGCAAAGCAGCATCTTGCCATCGTAACCGACGAATACGGCGGCACGCTGGGCATCCTCTCGATGGAGGACGTGCTCGAGCAGCTCGTGGGCGAGATTTGGGACGATAAGGACGAGATACGCGAGGAGATTCTCGAGCGCAGCTCCGGCGAGTTTGAGCTCGACGGCGATATGAGCATTTCCGACTTCCTCGACCTCGTCGGCATCCGCGAGCGCGACTTTGACGCCGAAAGCGAAACGGTCGGCGGCTGGACGATAGAGATGTTCGGCGCCTTCCCCTCGGTGGGCGACAGCTTCGATTACGCCGACCTGCACATAACCGTCCTCGAAATGGACGGCCTGCGCGTGGAAAAGGTCCTCGCCGCCCGTGTAGCCGAACCGGAAGAATAAACGAGATAGAGCAAAATTTAAACCTCCGTACCAATGTGGTGCGGAGGTTTT
>CAZWJM010000156.1:0-2844 GCA_964634435.1 uncultured Oscillospiraceae bacterium
ACCTGCGGCACGGTGAAGAAGATCCCCGGCTATAAAAACTATGTCTCCATTGACGGCGGCATGCCGGATAATCCACGCTATGCGCTGTATAAAGCCAACTATACCTGCCTGCTGGCTAATAAAATGAACGAGAAGTGCGACTTCGAGGCCTCTGTGGTGGGCCGCTGCTGCGAGAGCGGCGATATTATCCAGGAGCATGTGATGCTGCCTGCCTCCGTGGGCCGCGGCGACACTGTGGCAGTGTGTACCACCGGTGCGTACAACTACTCTATGGCCTCCAACTATAACCGCCTGCCGCGGCCCGCCACCGTAATGCTCAGCGGCGGCAAGAGTTATATAGCCATTCGGCGGGAAACCTTCGAGGATCTGTGCGCCTGTGACCTGTAAGCAAAAGCAATAAAATCAAGGCCCGCCCAGGCGGGCCTTGATTTTATCCCCGTTGAAAACTTTGCGGTAATCGTGTAAAATTATTGTGTAAACTGCGGATACAGCAGGGCAGAGAGGAACGAACACCGCAGAAATGGGTGAAAAGAGGTATGCAGGATGGATATACTGCAAAATGTCATGGACTCATCCTCCCACGCCATGTTCACCATGGATCGACAGGGGATCGTAACTCATATCAATCAGCAGGCCAAGGAACGCTTCGGCCTATTTAACCACAGCCTGTACGCCCATTCAGCCGGTCGGCTGGAGCCGGGTGATCTGGTGATTCTGGCCACCACCGCCATGGGCGCCGATGACGGCAATCTGACGCCGGAGGACCTGGCGGTGATTGGCATCCGTGATCCGCGCCTGCGGCCAAATGACATTTTGGCGGCGGTGGGCGTATACAAAGGGCCGGGCGTCAAGCCTGTGTACAAATATCTGCGGGGCGGTGAATCCGTGGGGCTGCACCTGGATGTAACCTTTCAGGGCGTTCCTATTTCCGTACACATTGGTGACAAGCAGATTGCCGTGGAGGTGCGGGAGAAGGTATACTCCATTACTTATTTTGTTTCCATCTGTCAGGCGGTCATTTTGGACCACCGGACCCGGCAGGTGAAGTTTTGGGAAGAAAAAGGCTACTCCGCCCGAAAAGAAGGCCTTGGCAGTCTGCTGCGGGGCAGCACCTATATTGCAAAGAGCCCGGATCAGGAGATCTGCGTGGTGGGTTACCACTTCAAGGATTTTTTTGAGGGTGAGCTTTTTGAGGAGCACCTGCGGCAGGTGCTGGACGGGCAGGCTCCCGGCTTCTCGGATGTTGCCTATGAAATCAACGGATTTGCCCTGCTGGCCTCCATCCTGCCCATTCGGGATGGGGAGGAGATCGCGGGGATCATCGTCAAGTTCCGCAACATTGAGGACATACGCACCACGATTATGGAGCGCAACACAGCCATTGCCGCGGCGGAGCGGAAATACCGGGAGTCCTCCGAGCGCAGCCTGCCGGAGGAAGAAGGCTCTCTGCAGACCTACGGCAGCTCCGCCGCCATGCGCGCCGTCCGGCGGCGGGCCTATAAGCTCAGTCAGATGGATTGTAATATTTTCATCATCGGCGAGACGGGCACAGGGCGGACGAAGTTGGCCAAGAGCATTCAGCAAGTGCAGCCCAGGGGCGGTCCTTTTCTTCAAACGGATTGCTCTGCCGTGGCGCCGGGTCTGCTGGAGGAGCAGCTGTTCGGCAGAGAAGGCGGCGTACCCGGTTTCTTCCTGGAGGCCGACGGCGGTACGCTGCTGTTGGACGAAGTGGGCGGCTTGCCTATGAATGTACAGGCCAAGCTGCTGTATGCCATTCGTCGGCGGGAGATTATGCCGGTGGGCGCCTCTACTCCAGTGCCTGTGGATGTGCGGCTGCTCTTTATTGCCGGGCCGGAACTGCGGGACGAGGTGGATTCCGGCCGGTTCCGCCAGGACCTGTATTACCGGCTCTCAGCCTTTTCGGTGGAGATGCCGTCCCTGCGTGACCATAAAGAGGACATCTATCTGCTGGCCAACCAGCTGACAGAGCAGATTTGCCAGCGCTATCATATATCTGAAAAAACACTGTCTGGAGAGGCTTTCAGCAAGCTGATCAACTACGATTGGCCCGGCAATCTGCGAGAGCTGGAAAACGTGCTGGAGGGAGCGGCGGCGCTGTCAGATTCGGACATCATCTATCCAGAGCATATCCACCTGCCAACGGAGTCTGCGCCACTGACTCTGCGGCAGCACCTACGACAGGAGGAAAAGCGCTTTATCCAGCAGGTACTGGCTCAGTGCGGAGGAGATCGGCAGAAAGCTATGAAGCAGCTGGATCTGTCTCGGTCCGTGTTTTACGAAAGACTGAAGGAGTACGGTCTGCACTGACAGAGCGAATCCATACATATTTTGATACCATGAAAGGAGAATAAATATGAAGAGTTTACAGGAGTTTCCCCGGATTCCCCTTGCGGTGCTGCCCACCCCCATTCAGAAGCTGGAGAATATTAGTCGTCTGCTGGGAACCAATGTGTGGATCAAACGCGATGATCTGACCGGTATCGGCTTGGGCGGCAATAAGGTGCGCAAGCTGGAGTTCCTGCTGGCAGACGCCAAGCGACAGGGCGCAGAGATCGTGTTCACCACCGGCGGCGCACAATCCAACCACGCAATGCTGACGGCAGCCTGCGCCAAAAAGCTGGGCATGACGCCCATCCTAATTCTGAAAAAGCGCGGCGTTACCGAGCGCAAGGGCAACCAGCTGCTGGAGTACCTCATGGATACCGACGTCAGGTTCATGGACACGGACAGCTATGACGACATTTACGCCGAGATGGATCGCGTGGGTCAAGCCAGTGGCAAGAAGTATTATAAAATCCCCTGCGGCGGCTCCAACGCCATCGG
>CAZWJM010000157.1:0-2831 GCA_964634435.1 uncultured Oscillospiraceae bacterium
TCACACGGCCGTAGTTTGCTACGCACATCCGTCCATAGACCAGCGTACCGGTCTCCTGCGCGGTTTCCGGTCGGGCTGCCGCAATAGATGTATTAGTACAATCTCAATGCGATATGCCTCGCCGGCGAGGCGCGCTAAAGCGCCATGGAAATCACTTTTTGCGCTTGCCGAAGACGCCGGAGCGGGATTCGAAGGTCTCGCCCATGGTAGAGGCGAAGGTGCGCAGGGCGTCCTTCTGATTTGCGCTGAGGTTTTTGGGCACCGCGACCTTGACGGTGACGAACTGGTCGCCGCGGCCGCCATTGCGCAGGAAGGGTATGCCCTTGCCCTTGAGGCGGAAGACCGTGCCGGTCTGCGTGCCCTCGGGTATGTTCAGCTTGACCTTACCGTCGAGCGTCGGAACCTCGATCTCGGCGCCGAGGGCTGCGGTCGCGAAGGAAATCTCCTGCTCAAGCAGCACCGACGCGCCCTCACGCTCGAAACGCGCATGGGGCTGCACGAGCACCGTCACGAGCAGATCGCCCGACGGGCCGCCGTTTGTTCCGGCGTTGCCCTGGCCGCGCAGGGATATGGTCTGGCCATCGTCGATGCCAGCGGGGATGCTGATGCTGACCTTGTGCTGGCGGCGGATAGAGCCGACGCCGTGGCAATTCGAGCACGGGGAATGGATTATCTTGCCGCGGCCCTTGCACTTGTTGCAGCGGGTGTTCTGCTGCATCATGCCGAAGGGCGTGCGCTGGGTGGTCTTGACCTGACCCGAGCCCTTACAATCGGGGCAGACCTCGGCGGTCGTTCCCTCGGCACAGCCCGTGCCCTTGCAGTCGGGGCACTGCTCGACGCGGGTCACGAAGACCTCCTTCTTCACGCCGAAGGCCGCTTCCTCGAACTTTATGTTCACATTTGCGCGCAGATTATCGCCCTTGCGCGGAGCATTGGGGTTTGCGCCCGCGCCGCCGCCAAAGCCGCCGAAAATATCGCCAAAAATATCTCCGAAACCGCCGAAGCCGCCGAAATCACCAAAGCCGCCGAAGCCGCCCCCGCCAAAGCCCTGGCTGGGGTCGAAGGCCGCGTGGCCGAATCGGTCGTACTTTGCGCGCTTATCGGCGTCAGAGAGCACCTCGTAGGCCTCGTTTATCTCCTTAAAACGCGCCTCGCACTCCTTGTCGCCCGGGTGAAGATCGGGGTGATTTTCCTTGGCAAGCTTTCTGTATGCTTTTTTGAGTTCGTCGTCCGACGCGCCCTTGGCAACGCCGAGCACCTCATAATAATCTCGTTTTTCTGCCATAAGTTCACCTCAACAAAGGCGCACCGCGTGCGCCCTTGGTTTACACAAAAATCGTTGCTGTGCAGCAAATAAAGCTCAACAGCGGGGAGCTCGAGGGGGCAAAGGCCCGCCTCGAATTCGATAAATAGCCATCAAAAACGTTTGCGCAAGCAAACTTTTTGACGAGCAGCGCGAGATTTTTTGTGAATATATTTCACAAAAAATGTGGCGTTATATCGCGGCTATTTTGCCGCGATATGGGCGCACTGGAGTGCGCCCATATCGTTAATTCTTGATTTCGGAATTACTTCTTGTCGTCATCGTCAACGACGGTGTAATCTGCGTCGTAATACTCCTGACCGCTGCCGCCAGCCTGAGCGTTGGGGTCAAAGCCCGCGCCGCCCTGTGCTGCCTGAGCAGCCTGTGCAGCCTCGTACATCTTGCTGAAGACCTCGGTCAGTTCCTTGGTCGCGTTCTTTATTGCCTCGGTGTCGGTTCCGGTGAGGGCGGTCTTGAGGGACTGCAGCTTCGTCTCGATCTCGCTCTTGATGCTCGGATCGACCTTGTCGCCCATTTCCTCGAGGGTCTTTTCGGTCTGATAGACTATCTGGTCGCCCTCGTTGCGAACGTCGACCTCTTCCTTGCGCTTTGCATCCTCTGCCGCGTACATCTCGGCCTCCTTGACGGCCTTATCGATGTCTTCCTTGGACATGTTGGTGGAGGAGGTGATGGTGATGTGCTGCTCCTTGCCGGTGCCGAGGTCCTTTGCGGATACGTTTACGATGCCGTTTGCGTCGATATCGAAGGTGACTTCGATCTGCGGGGTGCCGCGGCGGGCCGGTGCGATACCGTCGAGGTTGAAGCGGCCGAGGCTCTTGTTATACTGCGCCATCTCGCGCTCGCCCTGCAGGACGTTTATCTCAACTGCGGTCTGATTATCTGCCGCGGTGGAGAAGATCTGGCTCTTCTTGGTGGGGATGGTGGTGTTGCGGTCAATAAGACGGGTGCATACGCCGCCGAGCGTCTCGATGCCGAGGGACAGCGGGGTAACGTCGAGAAGCAGAACGCCCTTTACGTCGCCTGCGAGAACGCCGCCCTGGATGGCTGCGCCGATAGCAACGCACTCATCGGGGTTGATGCCCTTGAAGCCTTCGCGGCCGGTGAGCTGCTTGACCATTTCCTGAACAGCGGGGATACGGGACGAACCGCCGACCATGAGGACCTTGGTGATGTCGGAAGCGGACAGGCCGGAGTCGGACAGAGCCTGCTTTACGGGGCCCATGGTCTTCTCGACGAGGTGGTGGGTCAGCTCGTTGAACTTTGCGCGCGACAGGGTCACGTCAAGGTGCTTGGGGCCGGTTGCGTCGGCCGTGATATAGGGCAGGTTGATGTTCGAGGTGGTGACGCCGGAAAGCTCGATCTTGGCCTTCTCTGCCGCCTCACGCAGACGCTGCATTGCGACCTTATCGCCGGACAGGTCGATGCCCTCGGTCTTCTTGAACTCATCAACGAGGTACTTGGTGATGCATGCGTCGAAGTCGTCGCCGCCGAGACGGTTGTTGCCGGC
>CAZWJM010000158.1:0-2829 GCA_964634435.1 uncultured Oscillospiraceae bacterium
CTCAAGGACAGGATCGTCTGCAAGGGGTTCTTCGTTTTCCTCTACAAAGTCATCTTCCGCAGCAACCTTCCCAGAATGCAGCTTCGTCATTCGCAAGGTGTATTTGCATTTTCGGTTATAGGCGACGAGCATAGCTTCGGCGTAGCAAAGAGACCCTGCTCCACGCTCTTTAGCGATGCGAGACAACTGCCGAACAGACATGAAGCCAACCCTCTCCTTAAAGGTTTCGTCACGAAGCTGGTCACCAAATGCTACGACCATTCTCGCAACACCGGCTAATACATTTGCCCCCAGAGAGTCGATATCCCCCTCCCATGTACCAACGCAGAGCCGCAAAGTTCGGTCAAGCACATGGTAACCATATTTGGTGTAGATCCGCTCCAGCGTGGCAACCGCACAGATCACGCCATATGCTTTGGTCGGCCCGATAGAAAGAGAATAGGATTCAACGAGCCGCTTAATAACAAGCTGTTGCTCATTTCCTGCTTCGATGTTGGCCATGAATATCTCATAAGGCTTCAACGGGCGCACATGCTTCATCTGATTTGCAAAAATGTCTGCTTCGTTCTTGTAATCTAAGCTGTCATAAATCATGCACCAAACAGGAGTCTCCCGCGAACCGGATACAGTAGCAACGATTTCTATGGTGTGCTGACCATTAAAGACATAGTTGACACCATCACGGCGGCTCACCTTTACCGGGTTAATTTGGTTCAGGTCGAAATCCTCGATGGCTTTTTCAACCTGAGCCTGAGACACTGGCCGCTGGTATTCCTGATTAGATACGAGATTTTTGATCGGGATCTGCTCGAAGTGGACATTCGGAACAAATCTGCTGAAGTCTTGCATTAGTCTACCTCCCTGATATCTGAGAGCATCTCGGACACCTTCTCCTGTAGTGATAGCAGTGCTTCCTCGAGTCTGCTTTTTGCGCCCGTGGATGCAGCATTCATGTCCGCATTGTTTCTGGCTCTTTCAATGGAACTGACCCACGACGGAACTGTAAGAGTCAAACCGGTGATTTCAGCATCTGGATCGTGCATAGGTGTAATTTTGATAAGTGGTAAAGTCTCCTGCATAGGTTCGACTGGCTCCTCGTCTGTATCAGCAAATTCTTTTCGCGTATCACTATAACTGGTGAAGGGGTGTTGCAGGTCCTCAGGTTTTGACCCAATTCGCCTGATCTCTTCCGGCGGCATTTTCGAAAGGGCCACAAGGTTCTCGTGAGATATTTTGAAAGTGCCAGAAAGCACTTTGCCAGGAAGTTCGGGGTCTGCCTGTCCAACAACGTCTAATGCCTTACTGAAGATCGCATACTTCTGCACAGATCCAGTAGATACATTGTATTGAGCGCTGAACTTCTGGGCTGTGCGCCGAAAAGTATCGCCTCGCTCACCCTTGTTTCTCCGCTTATACTGGTTGAACCCATTGATGTTGGGCGGATGCTTACGCGCTACTTTCTCAAGTTCATACTGCTTTCCAATGAGATATCGTCTGGTTTCCTCCGTGATATTTCGGCGGCCGAGCTGATTGCTGCAGATCCAGACAATCGCTTGCTCTCGGTTCTCAAATGGCATCTCTCGTATAGCATAGGGAATGTGAAGTCGATTGCATATCTCGTAACGGTTATGACCATCAACAATGATGTTATTCCATGTGATGATCGGCTCTCTGCAACGGTGTACTGCAAGATTTACTTCGAGTTGAAGATACGCATCTTTCCGTAAAGGTCGAATGAGCGTCTTAAATTCTGGGTCGATCTCCAACACCGCAAATCCTTTATCCATCGCTGGGAGGTCTCCTCTCATTTTTCTTTAAGGTTTTCATGGAGAAATAGGCTACTCTGTTTGCAACATCCACCTCTCCGCTCATACGATAACTGTATTGGAAGTCGAGAGTACCGATCATGTTGACCAAAGCACACAGGAGTGTATTACTGTAGAACTCAATAGAATAATGGCGTGATGTTTGAACCAACTTCACTCGGTTGGAGGTGCCACCAGCGAGGGGCCGATCTGAGCCAAGTACAGCAATGAACATTTCTTCTGGATTGACCAGAAATTGAACATATTGCGGATTCCCCATTTTGTTCAGGGTGGACTTATGTATGCGAAAGCGATTCCACTTTAAGTCAATGGTCATGATCGCGCTGTTATCCGTACTACCCATTTACACTCCCCTCCTGCACAGGTACCTCTGGTTGATATGCGGTATGGACTGATGTGACATTTTCCACGGATGCCGTGGAGGATACAGAGCTGTCCTTGATTCCATAAATCGCGTATCCGTCAAAGATATTGATCTGCAGAGATTTCTGGTGTTCACGATAGGGCAAACCGAACTGATCCTTCCAACCGGCTGGGAATACAGGTGTACGCGCAGTCTTGGGCTTGCCTCCGTCTTTTGCAATACGCTGATAAATCTCGGAGGCGTTCAAGTCGAATACAATCAGATACTCATCATTAGCATGGATGACCTTGCCAATCAGCTTGTACCTGTAATCAATATTCCAGTCCATCAGCTCAAAGAGCTTTGCAAAGAAGAACTTACCCGTCACCTGACGGGGCCTCCTCTTCCCACCAGATGTGTTGCACCACGCGAATGCGTCTCGCTCTGACTCGGCGCAAGGGCGTAGCGCAAGAATGTGCGACTCTCGATTGATCAAGAGTTGGACACAGTCTGCATGGGGAAACTTGTTCAAGCAAGCAGTATTGACATAAACTTTGTAATTGTTGAAGGTGATAGACGGCTCGAAAGTATGAGCGAAGAACTCCCTACGAACCACCTGATACCCATCAAAATCGAAGTCGTCACTAAGTTCGATCACAT
>CAZWJM010000159.1:0-2815 GCA_964634435.1 uncultured Oscillospiraceae bacterium
CCGAACGCAGTCAGGGCAGAGTACAGCAGATCGCGGTTTCTCCTGTACGGCGAAATGTCGGAGACCGCACCCGCGCACCGCGCCACAGCCTTCTGCATAAGCGCCGGCGCGCAGACATATCCCAGCGACCGCCCCGCTCCGCATATCGCGTAATACAGCCGGTCACAGTCGGTGATGCCGTCGGGCAGCGCAATGTACCCGATCCGCTCCCCCGGAAGCGACAGCGATTTCGAATAGGAGTAACAGATGACCGTATCCCGGTATATTGCCGGAATGTACGGTACCTCCTTGCCGTAGGTTATCTCCCGGTAAGGCTCATCGGAAACAATGTATATCGCGTGACCGTATTCCGCCGATTTCCTCTCAAGAAGCCGTGCCAGACCCTCAAGCGTCTTTCGCGGAATTATCGCCCCCGTCGGATTGTTCGGCGAGTTGATTATCACCGCCGCAGCTCTGTCTGTCAGCTTTTTTTCAAGCGCGTCAAGATTTACCCCGAAATTCTCCGTGTCCGGCGGAACAGCATCGAACGAAGCCCCCGCTCCCTCCGCAAATACCCGGTATTCCGGGAAAAACGGCGCTGTCGCAAGTATCACGTCATCACGCGACGAGACAAGCGCACGGAAGGTTATCGAAAGCGATGCCGCAGCCCCGCAGGTCATGTATATTCTGTCGGGAGAGACAGCGGCACCGAACCGGGCTTTAAGATCGTCGGCAACCGCCCGCCGTGTCTCAACAGCTCCCTGAGCCGAGGTGTAGCCGTGTACCGAGCAGGGCTCTTCATTTTCAATTATCCCGGCAAGCGTTTTTGTGAATATCTCCGGAGGAGGTGTCGAGGGATTGCCGAGGCTGAAATCAAACACATTCTCAGCCCCGTCCCGCACAGCCGCTGCTTTTCCGTACTCAAAAAGCTCGCGTATCGACGACCTGCGGCTCCCGAGACGGTACATTTCTTCCGATATCATTTTCCGTTTTCCTCCCCGGCTTCATTTCCGTAATTGTCCTCCGCAGCACCGTACTGGGCTGAGACAGCACTGCTGTTCATGTCTGATTTTCGCTGCCCTTCGCGTGTAACACAATAATTATACCGCCCCGCACGCCGGTTGTCAACAGATTCCGCGCCGGGAGCGTGAAAAACCGTCGATTTTTACTCATATTATCTATTGAAAAAGAGCGCGGGTAATGTTATAATGATATATTATCACGACAGATTCTCAGAAAAACGGAGGAAACGATGTCGAACTCTCTCGATGACGCAAGAAAGATAATAAACGCCGCAGACCGGGAAATGGCGGAGCTTTTTGTCCGCAGAATGCAGGCGTCTGCCGAAATCGCGGAATACAAGAAGATCCACGGACTTCCCGTGACCGACCCGGAAAGGGAGCGGGAGGTTGTCGCGAAAAACTCCGGTTATATCGCCGACAGCGTCCTGCGCGAGTATTACGTCACCTTCATAAACGACGTGATGTCGGTCTCCCGCGCCTACCAGACCCGCCTGCTCAACGGCATGAAGATCGCTTACAGCGGAACCGAGGGCGCGTTTGCCCATATCGCGGCGGGAAAGATATTTTCATGCGGAAAACGGGTCGCTTACGGCAACTTCCGCGACGCATATGATTCCGTCGTGAGCGGCGAGTGCGACTGCGCGGTGCTTCCGATCGAAAACAGCTACGCCGGCGAGGTCGGACAGGTCACCGATATGCTTTTCTCCGGCACGCTCTATATAAACGGCGTGTACGACCTGCCGGTGGAGCATGACCTTGTCTCTGTCCCCGGCGCGGCAAAGACCGGAATAAAAACGGTAGTCAGCCACCCGCAGGCACTCAGCCAGTGCGCGAACTATATCCGGGAAAACGGCTTTGCGCAGGTGCAGTACGAAAACACGGCAATGGCGGCGGAATATATCCTCAAAAAGAACGACCCGACCTGCGCCGCAATATGCAGCAAGGAGTGCGCGGAGATCTTCGGGCTTTCGGTGCTTGAGAGACATATAAACGAGAGCCGGAGCAACACGACCCGCTTCGGAGTCTTCACAAGGGCAAAGTGCCGCATTACCGACAACGCCGACGACCCGAACCGCCGCTTCATCCTCCTCTTCACCGTCAGGAACCAGGCGGGAGCACTTGCCGAGGCAATAAATATCATCGGACGCCACGGCTATAACATGACAGCCCTCCGCAGCCGCCCCATGAAGGAGCTTATGTGGAATTATTACTTCTACGCCGAGTGCGAGGGAGTTCCGGACGTCGAAAGCGGCGACGCAATGCTCGACGAGCTGTCCTGCGTCTGCGACAGGCTGAAGCTGGCGGGAACCTATAAGCCGGCGGTGCTTGGATAAAGCCCGCCTCACGGCAATATTATATCACACCGGCTTCCCTCTGTCGTCCCCCGTAATTCCCCCGGATTCCCGCGGAAAATCATGGCACCCGATTCTGCCGGCACGAACCGCAGCGACTGTCGGTACCGGAAACCGGGAAAGAAAAACAGGCAGGCTCTGACGTTGGCGTGAAATCCCTGTCAGTGAGGCAAAAAGTAACATTGTCCGATATAAACGCACTGCGCGCTACACCTCATCACCGCCTGCGGGCGGAGCTGTCTCGCTGCGGCTCGTGGTAGTAGCAGTTCCGCAAGCGGAACTGAGGTTTTCGGTCTCCCCGAAGACCGATTCATTGCCGCGCCCCTGCTTCGCAGCCCTCGAGGGGAAGGCAAAGGCGGAATCGTGCCGCACGGTTCGCCGAACAAACACGTTTTGCCCCGAACACGGAAACTTTCTCCGCTGTGCACAACATCTCTGTTGTTTGTCTCACCCGGCTTGCCC
>CAZWJM010000160.1:0-2796 GCA_964634435.1 uncultured Oscillospiraceae bacterium
GGTGCTGTGTCTGAAATACGGCATATCAAAAACTCCCGCACGGCAGATCCTTCAGCAGCTTGAAAACGAGGGCTTCGTGACCATGCTCGACAACGGGTGCAAAAAAACAGTCGAATTCACCGAAAACGACCTTGACTGTCTTTACAGTCTCAGAAACCTGCTTGAGATAACCGCGGTGAAGATGGTTTTTGAAAAGAAGCTGAAATCCTATTCCAATATGCTTGAATCCTTCATACGGCTTGAGTCGCTGTCGAAGGCGTCGCGGGAGGCATATTTCGAATACGATGTTGATTTTCATCACTCGATAATCGAAATGTCGGGGAACAAGTACATTCTTCATGCCTACGAGAACATTGCGCCGATACTCTACACGATGTTCCAGATAAGCTACGGGATATATGCGGAGGATTTCTTTGAGGATGATGTTGAGACGCACAACCGCCTCATGCGCTCCATAATCTGCGAAAGCGAAGAGACCTGTCTTGCCGAGTTCGAAAAGCACCACGCCAGTGCCGCGAGAAACGCAAAAGCCGCGCTGAGAAAGGCTGTTGCGGAGAAAAAATAAAAAGATCCCCGGCAGTCCTTTAATGAGACTGCCGGGGATGCCGGTTCTTTATTTATCCGCTGTCCCCTCCGGGAGAGCGGATCTTGTCATTTTATCTCAAGCCGTCTTGACTCGGGAATGACCTCTGTCTTTTTCGGGAGATTGAGCTTGAGAACGCCGTCGGCATACTCTGCCGAGATATCCTTTTCGTTGATCTCGCTGACGTCGAAGCTGCGCTCGAACCTGCCGTAGGTGCGCTCGGAGTGGACGATATTTCCCTTGCCGTCCTTCTTCTCCTCGTCGTGCTTTCTCTCGGCGCTTACGGTGAGAACACCGTTTGCGATATCGACGTGAATGTCTTCTTTTTTGAATCCGGGAAGCTCCGCCTCAAGCAGGTAAGCATCGCCGTTGTCCTTTATATCGGTTCTGAAGGAAGCAAGACCGTCTCTGCCGGAGAAAAGCTCCTTCTCCATCTTTTCGAGTTCGCGGAAGGGATCGTAAACTCCGTGATATTTGTTATAGGGTGTGATTCCGAACATAATGAATTACCTCCGTTCGATTTTTCTTTGTATTTCCGCCGGATCGCGGCGGTTGTATCCGGGGAAGCTCTTCGCTTTCCTTTTTACGTTTTCTATTATACTCCGGGATTGTTAACGGTTATAGCGGATTGTGTGTTGATTTTGTAAACATTAGCAGTCTAATCATGTGAGTGCTAAAAATTATGCGGATTCCGGAGGCGGACAGTGCCGTATTTTTCCGCAGCGCTTGAATTTGAGCTGCAATTTCAAGCAGAGCGAAGCTGCAAGTGCTTAAAAACGCGGTTCTGACTGTTACGGGCGGCATTTGTCCGCACAATGATTTTTCCCCTTGAAATAATCGGCTGTACGGTGTATAATATATATTATCAATTGTAAAACAGCTGCCGAAAGGAACAAAACATATGGATTCAAATCTTCAGCCCGCCGAAAAGCGCCCGACGCACCGGCAGATAATGCTTGCTGTCATAATAACCGCTGTCACGGCTGTAGTTGCCGCGCTTGCGCACACGGCGGTTCTGCTGTTCAGCTACGATTCCTCGCTCGGAGTCTACATTTATAACGGATATTCGCCGGTGATGTTCATTGCGGGGACCGTCATCGGGCTTGCCGCTGTTATCATCGCCGCGGTTTCGGTGCCGTCAGGTGCCTGCGGGATAGAGCGCGTGCCTGTATGCGGCACGGCAGAGGCATTTTTCGCGGCAATGGCAGGCGCGGCGATATTTGCGTATTCGGTGATGAACTGTATTGCCGCCATTATTGAGATTACCCGGAACCTCCCGCCAAACTCATCGATAAGTGTAATTATCAGTGCCATACTTTCAAATACGACAGCCGTGCTTTGGATAATCATGACTCTGCTTTCGATCCCGACCGCCGCGTATCTGATAATCAGCGCGGTCACAAAGACCGAAGAAAAGCCGGCGCTCACCGCCCTCGGTTTTTTCCCGGTTCTCTGGACGGCGGTGTGCCTGTTGAGGATCTATTTCGACCGCACCTCCGCGATAAACAACCCCGTGAAGATATTCTCGCAGATGGCGCTTGCCGCTGTTATGCTCTTCTTCCTCTCGGAGCTGAGGATCAGGGTGGGAAAGCCGATTATGCGCGTTTACCTTGCCTTCTCCGGTGCCGCCGCAATGCTCGGATTTTCATATTCCGTCTCGCTCATTGCCGCTTATCTTTCGGGAGTCGGCGGACTGTCGGGGGATGTTCTTCTTGCTGTTGTGATACTTCTCTGCGCCGTTTACGCATTTTCGGGAATGGCGGCTATGAGAAAGAGGTTCTGAGGCGGCGGGCTGTTTAAAAAGTTCTAAAAAACAGACGGAGGCGGAAGTCGGAAGGCTTTCGTCTCTGTTTACGTTCACCCGGCACGTGCTAAAAGCCGCCATGCACGAATCCCGTGCAGATGACGCGCTCCGGAAATCAGACGCCGTAACAAAATGAGACTTGATTTCCCGTGCGGGATATATTATAATTAGTATTAAGACATTTCTTCAAGGAGATACCCGGAATGAGTTCAGCAGATACAGCCTTTATAAATACCTGCCGCAATATTCTTGAAAACGGCACTCTTGTCACCGATCCGAAGGTGCGTCCGCACTGGCAGGACGGGACACCCGCTTACACCAAGAAGCTGTTCGGGGTGGTGAACCGCTACGAGCTTTCGAAGGGTTTCCCGCTCATCACCCTCCGCCCGATAAGCCTCCGCCTTGCGGT
>CAZWJM010000161.1:0-2782 GCA_964634435.1 uncultured Oscillospiraceae bacterium
AGGTTACTGGTGTAAGGTATTTTGCCGGCGAGGACATCGTCGTAAAACGACTGCTTCCAGTCGATGTAGTCGAGCGCCGACTGAAGCTCGCGCTGCTTCTGCACAAGCTCGATGCGCTTGTTGTCCAAAAACCGCTTGCGCTCGGGTATCGATGCCTCGCCGAGCAGACACAGCCCGATATAGTGCTGCATGTCCGCGATGCCGAGGCCGCAGTTTTTCAGGCAGACCAGGCTTTTTATCCACGCGATGTCGCGCTCGTCGAACACGCGGCGATTGTTCCCGTCGCGCTTAACATTGGGCACAAGGCCCCGATTGCAGTAAAATTTCAGCGTTTCGTAGCTCATATCCGTGAGCTCGCAGGCCTGTTTCATAGTGTACATAAGCTGACGTGAGTCGACCTCCTATCGCCTGTCGGCGTCCCTTATCGGCGCTTTTGCCCTTTTCATCTTGATGGGCGTCAGCCCATCTGCGCCTCAAAAGCCCAAAATCACTCGATAATTGCCAGCCGACAGGTGCTTTGCAGTTTAGCCGGAGCGGATTTTTGCTCAGGCGAGGCAAAGCCCGCAGGTAATACTTTGTGTATTGCCAAGGGGTTTAACGAAGCATGAGCGGAAATCAGCCCGTCTAAACCGATAGGGGTTCGACTCCCGTCAGCTTAAGCATTCTCCCGAAAAAAGTTCTTGACCGGTAGCTACTACCGCCTGTTATGATAGCATGGAAGGCAAAAATTTTCAAGGAGGAATGTGCTGTGAACTACATCACGCTCAGTAACGGAGTAAAAATGCCGCAGCTCGGCTACGGCGTGTATCAGATATCGCCCGAGGAATGCGAGCGCTGCGTGGCAGACGCGCTGCGGGTGGGCTACCGCCTCATCGACACGGCGCAAAGCTATTATAATGAAGAGCAGGTCGGCGCGGCCATCGCCAAAAGCGGCATCCCGCGCGAGGAGATATTCCTGACGACGAAGGTTTGGGTCGAGCACTACGGCTATGAGGCCGCCCGCGCGTCGGTGCTGGAGTCGATGCGCAAGCTGGGCGTCGAGTACCTCGACCTGTGCCTGCTGCACCAGCCCTTCGGCGACGCATACGGCGCGTACCGTGCGCTGGAGGAGCTGTACGACGAGGGGCGCCTGCGCGCGATCGGCGTTGCGAATTTCTACCCCGACCGCATAGTTGACCTCGCGTCCTTTGCGCGCATCCGGCCGCACGTCAACCAGATAGAGATCCACCCGCACAATCAGCAACACGAGGCCAAGCCATGGAACGACAAGTACGGCGTTCAGCTCGAGACCTGGGCACCGTTCGGCGAGGGGCGCGGCGGCATATTCGAGCTGCCGGAGCTCGCGGAGATCGGCGCAAAGCACGGCAAGACGGCCGCGCAGGTGATAGTCCGCTGGCACATGCAGCGCGGCATCGTCGCCATTCCCAAGTCCACGCATGTTGAGCGCATGCGCGAAAATATCGACGTGTTCGATTTCGAGCTGGACGCGGAGGACATGGCCGCGATACAGGCGCTGGATAGGCGCCAAAGCTCCTTTTTCTCGCACACTGACCCTGCGATGGTCGAGTGGTTCGCAGGTCTTGTCGAGGAGCGCAAGAGAAGATAAATTTATAATTTGGAGGATAAAATTATGAGCAAAAAGGTACTGATCCTGTCCGGAAGCCCGCGCAAGGGCGGCAATTCCGACACGCTTTGCGGCGAGTTTGCAAAGGGCGCGCGCGAGGCCGGCAATGAGGTCGAGATCATCCGCGTCGCCGAGAAGAACATCGGCTACTGCCGCGCGTGCTATGCCTGCCGCGACGGCGGCGTGTGCGCGATAAAGGACGACATGGGCGAAATTTTGCAGAAGATGATCGACACGGACGTGCTGGTGCTGGCAAGCCCCGTGTATTTCTACTCGATAAACGCCCAGCTCAAGACCGTCATCGACCGCTCCGTCGCGCGCTGGACCGAGGTGCGCGATAAGCAGCTTTACTACATCATGACCGCCGCCGAGGAGGATCGCGCCGCGATGGACGCCACCCTCGCCTGCTTCCGCGGCTATGCCGACTGCGTCGAGGGCGCGCAGGAGATGGGCGTCGTCTACGGCGTCGGCGTCTACGAGAAGGGCACCGTCATCGGTACCCCCGCCATGCGCGAAGCCTACGCCCTCGGCTCCTCCGTTTTTTAGAGGCGATTTGACGCACCTACGGATACGTATATTGCGGTATCCCGGTTCGAGACCGCACAGGAAACCGTCGCGCTGGTCTATGGACGGGTTTGCGTAGCAAACTACGGCCGTGTGATATAAAACAGCATAAAATTTAAACCTCCGTACCCATTGGATGCGGAGGTTTTGTTTTTGTGCTGTTTTGGTGCAAATGTAGCGCAATGTGCAATTGTTTCCGCCAGTCTATGTAGGGGCGAGGCTTGCCTCGCCCGATGTAATGGTTTTGGATGCAGAACATATAAAACGCAGATTTTACGTATCCGTTTTACCGGAACTGCTGGCAAAACCGCAGCGTCTCGGGCGGGGCAAGCCCCGCCCCTACATGGGTGCGGATTTCTATTTAAGATAAAGTAAAAAATCCGGGCCGCACTTGCGAGAAGCGACAGACACACGGTTTTGTCAGCACCCTCGAACCGGGCGAACAAACTTTGCTCCGCACTTGCGTCCATAGACCAGCGGTATGGTCTCCTGCGCAGTTTCCGGTCGGGACATCGCAATAAATATATAAGTAAGGCGCTAAATCGCCATTAAAAAAACGCTCCTGAGGCCGGGAGGCCTTTAGGAGCGGTTTTT
>CAZWJM010000162.1:0-2763 GCA_964634435.1 uncultured Oscillospiraceae bacterium
AAAAAGGCAAAAATGTGTCCGTCGCTGTCCGACGCGAAAATATAATCGCCGTAGCGTCCGGATTTGTACTCATATCCTTCGGTCAGCTTGACGACGGTGTATTCGCCTTTGATATAGGTGCCGGCATTTCCGGTACGGTCGCGCATGAGCTCGGCGTATGTGACCGGTCGGCACTGCGCCTTATAATCCTCTTCCGATTCGGTATCGGAGGTGTCGTACATATACTCTGTCGGCCGGCTGCCATCCGGGTTGCCGTTGATCCCGCCGAATATCACCATGCCGACCGCATAACAGATATATACTCCGAAAAGCGCAATTACCGTGACAACGACCTTGACCCACTTTTTCCAGTCGCTTGTCCACACAAGAATTATGCCGACAAGTCTTGAAATGAACAGCGCGATGATTATGAACCACGTCTGATGGTAAAGATCGGTCGGAACTCTTCTGTAATTGCTTTTTTCGCGTTTTTTTCTCTTTTTCGGCGGCCTTCGGTTGCCGGCTTTCATTTCCTCCGCGCAGACCTTTTTGCATATCGGGCAGATATCGCCATCGAAAAATGCTCCGCAGTCGGGGCATTTGTTGAGCTCCGGTATGTCGTTGTCATCATTGTCGCGCAGATAGCCTATCTGCGGAGATCCGAATCTTCCCATGATGTGATCACCTTTCTTACGGAAATGATGCCATTTAGATAATTATACATCATCCGCCGCCGTCTGTCAACATTTTATAATAGATATCGGTTCTGTCATACGTGACGACAATGCGCTCTATGCAGCTGCGCAGAACGTTCTGCTTCTCCTCCTGTGTCATATACTCCCACGCTTCCTCTGCGGTGTCAAGCTTTTTCAGCCGCTCCCTTGCCGCCTCGCCGTCCTTTGCCTCTTCTTCGATCGTCGAAATGCGTTTTTTCACCGATTCAAGCTCTGCTCTTACTGACGATATCGTCTCGGTCAGCGCTTCATCTGCCGTTTCGCCGTAGAGGTTGTAGAGATTTTTCAGCTTTTTTGTCAGCTTGTCCGCCTGTTTTGAAAGCAGGTCGGAAACGTCGGCTGATGTGTCGGGGCTTTCTCCCCCGGATATCTTTGCAGACATTGAAAACAGGTCGGAGATCACGCTGTTCTCAAGCTCATCCGCCCATATTTTACAGTTATCGCAGTTTTCAGAACGGTGAAGGTGGGGCTTTCCCTTGTCCTGAGAATAGCAATATATCTTATATCCGCTTTTGCCCCACTTCTGATACCTCATTTTCGCGCCGCACACTCCGCATACGACAAGACCGGCAAGCAGGCATTTCGACGGATTGAGATTTCCCCGGCTTCTCTCATCCAGCAGGCGCATTGCGTCATTGTAGGTCTTTTCGCTGACTATCGCCTCGTGCTTGCCGCGGTACTCCTCGCCGTTGTAGACGATGAAGCCCGCGTTGGTCCTGCGTTTCAGTATCTGTTCGGCAAGGCGCTCGTATTTCAGTCCCGTATACCGGGCGATACGCATCATCGACCAGCCGCGGAGGTAGAGGTCGTACATGAGTCTGACCGTCGGCGCGTCGGAATTGGGGACAAGTATCCCCTTCTCCGGGTCGTAATCGTAGCCGAACGGGATCTTCCCTCCGCCGCGCCACAGGCCGCTTTTGATCCGTTCCTTCATCCCCATCCGGGTGCGCTCTCTTATCGTCTCGCGCTCCAGCTGGGCGAAGGCGGACATTATTCCGAGCATCGCGCGCCCTATCGGGGTCGATGTGTCCATATTTTCGTTTAGCGACACAAAGCTGACTCCGTTCGGGATAAGGACGTCCTCGATAAGATAGAGCGTATCCTTCTGGCTTCTTGAAAGCCGGTCGAGCTTATAAACGACGACGTGGCTGACAAATCCGTTTTTAATATCGGAAACCATCCGGGAAAGCTCCGGACGGTCGATATTGCTTCCGCTGTAACCGCCGTCGATATAGTGCTCGTAATGCTCTATTCCCCGGCTGACGCAGTATGCGGTGAGCATTTCCCTCTGCGCCTCGACCGAATAGCCCTCTTCAAACTGCGCGTCGGTCGAAACGCGGCAGTACAGCGCCGCGTGCTTATCCTTCCGCACTGTTTTCCGCTCTCTCCGGTAAAGCGTTGGCACGTTTTCTTGCGCCGCGGACTGCGTTTTCAAGTGCTTCCGTCACGATTCCCGCTCTTGACAGCTCTTCCTCGCTTACAGGTTTTCCGTTTATATATCTGTTGATCTGCATTTTTTGCCTCCGAGATTTTTTACCGGGCGCTGCCCGGACCCGTCAAGCCCCTTCTTGAAAGAAGGGACTTGAAACACCAAGAACTTTTATAAAAAATTTGGTTGGCAGGTGATTTCAAATTCCTGCTCACTGAATTATTGCCTGCACAGCATGAAAAATATCGCGTGAAGAAAAATTTTCCTTGCCTGTCGGAGGGATTTGTGGTAGAATTCTTATATAACAGTGTCGGAAAGGGGGAGAAAAACACGGAAAAACTCGCAAAAAGACCGTTTTTCTCGGTTTGTTCGGTGTGGCTTGCAGTGTCGTTCCCGCTTTTCTTCTCGGTGACGGCGGTAAGGCTTGCGGTTCTGATAATATCGGCGGTGCTTTTTGCCGCTCTGCTTACTGCACGGTTCATAAAGAGCGGCAGATACCGGAACGATGTCATGCCGTATTTTCTTGTCGCGCTCGGAATGTTTCTGTCAGGAATATTTCAGTTTGTCCACTGTGATATTGCGGTTCCGCGGATACTTTCGTACTCCGGCACCGATTCGGAA
>CAZWJM010000163.1:0-2759 GCA_964634435.1 uncultured Oscillospiraceae bacterium
CACCTTCCCCTCGGAGGGGAAGGCTATTCAGTTCGCGGCAGGACGTTTAACAGTCCGCGCTTTGACCTGTCCGCGTTGTGCGGCCTGTACTGAACCCTTCCCGCTGCTTCCCCATGCGGTTGTGGTGTCTCCCCCATGCAGCGGGGGTCAAGGGGGTATCCCACTTGCAGCTCTTTCTTTTTTTAGTTTTTCTTTCTCCGGAGAAAGAAAAACGGAGAGGCTCTGACGATGTCGGAAAATCTCTGTCGTAAAACCAAGCCCATACACCCCAAATTTCAAAAATAACAAAACCCGGAGGCAAAAACCATGCCGAAAATACTTCACTCTGCCGACATACACCTTGACAGCCCCTTCAGAAGCGGCAATGCGGGCAAATCGGAGGTGCGGCGCAGAGAGCTGAGGGGAACCTTCTCCTCTCTCATGATGTACATAAAAGACAACGGAGTTGCACTTGCTCTGCTTGCAGGCGACCTTTTCGACAGCGAATCGGTCACAAAGAACACCGCCGACTTTTTTTTCGGTGAAATGGCGTCGGTTCCCGGCTGCCGTTTTGTGATATCACCGGGAAACCACGACCCGTACACCTCTGGAAGCGTCTACGCCGTATCGGATATTCCGGAAAATGTTTATATCTTCAGCGACACCGCCCTGAACCGTTTCAGGTTTCCGGAGATCGGCGTCGATGTTTACGGCTATGCGTTCACGAAAAGCACGCTTGACGTCTGCCCGTTTGTCGGGCGCGAGCCTGCCGATTCCGACATGATAAACATACTCTGCGCCCACGCCGACGTCGGAAATCCCCTCTCCCCGTACTGCCCGGTTTCGGAAAGCGACATTGCCGGAACGGGATTTGATTACTGCGCCCTCGGTCACGTCCACAATTCCGCCGGAATGAAGAGGGTAGGAAACACGTATTATGCCTACTCCGGATGTCTTGAGGGACGCGATTTCGGAGAAACCGGGCACAAGGGTGCCATCGTTCTCGACATCGAAAAGTCACGCGGGATCGCCTCGGTAAAAGCCGCCGGGGTCAGATTCTCAAAGCGCCGCTATGAGATCTGCCGCGCGGACGTTTCCGGATGCCGTACTGACGACGAGCTGATGACAAAGCTCCGTGCGGCGATCGTCGGAAAATACGGCTCCGACACGCTTCTGCGTCTGATTCTGACGGGAAACGTTCCGCCGTCGCTGCGGATAAGCACAGACGGCATAGCCGCGAGGTTCGGCGACGGGCTTTTCTATTTCGAGGTGCTTGACCGCACGCTCCCGCTCTACGATTCCGACGCTCTGCGCAGCGATCCCACCATCCGCGGCGCCTTTTTCCGCGAGCTTCTTCCTCTTCTCGAAAACGGCTCCCCCGAGGAACGCGCAGATGCCGCCCGCGCTCTGCGTCTCGGTCTTATGGCTCTGAACGGCGAACGGGAGGAGTGAGGAGGAGGAGGAACGACTACTTTCTTTAAAAGAAAGTAGCAAAGAAGTGTACTGAAAAAAGTTTTTGATCAGACGGAGCAGTTTCGGCATAATGGTGCAGAGGATGATTGCTCCTCACGAAGAGTTTTATTTACCGAGAAATGACCGCCCCGGCTCGGAAATGTGGGCGGTTATTTCTTTTTGCTGCTGCGGGTGATGAGCGCGAGAAAATTGTTACATTTCCCACCGTCTCATTGACAACCGCCGGCGGGGTATGCTATAATAGCTTTAACAAATCACAGACAAGGCGGCAGCACCGTGCTGTCGGGACCGGAACAGATGTCAACACCCAAACAGTCAGGAAAACCGAATTACAGAAAGCTCCTCCGCCTCATTCTGACCTTTATCCTCGTCTCGGGGATATACAGGCTGGCGATTCATTTCTATCTCGGCTGGATAGTTCACGTCTACTGCATCGGGGCAGGAGTGCTTGCGGTGTTATATATAATCATTAACCGGGGAATGCTTAAGAAGCCGGAAAAAAGCGATCTGCCGGACACCATGTCCGACTCCGAAAAGGACAGCTTCATCGCCGGGGCGGCTGTGAGAAGAGAAAGGTCGGAGTTCATACTGTATATCCTGTTTTCGCTTATATTATCGGTCATGATCGACCTCATGTATATCTGGCTGACGGTGAATCAGGGGGTAAAGCTCCCGTGAATGAACTGTCTGTTATCAGCCTGTTTTCCGGGTCAAAGGGCAACTGCACACTTGTCACGGCAGGCGGCGACCGGATACTTATCGACGCGGGAAGGACGGCGAGGGCTGTCGTCCGCGCGCTTGAGTCTGTCGGGTGCGGGATAGAGGAAATATCCGCAATATTCGTGACGCACGAGCACTGCGACCACGTCAGCGCCCTGCCGGTGCTTACAAAAAAATACGGGATCCCCGTCCACATGACGGAAAAATCGGCAAAGGCGATGACGGTGCCGGACGACTGTCCGCTGAAAAGCTGCCTGACCGCACACGACGGAGAGTTCAGCGTGAAGCTTTCCTGCGGCGCGGAGGTAACGGCATTCGATGTCCCCCACGACAGCCGCGAATGCGTCGGGTACCGGGTATCGTATTCCGGAAGCTCCGTCGGCATCGTCACCGACATCGGGTATGTTACCGAAAAGGTCTGTACAATGCTCTCCGGCTGTGAAACCGTGATGATAGAGGCAAACCACGACCGTGAAATGGTCAGAAAAGGCAGTTATCCCGAAGCACTGAAGCAGAGAATACTCTCCGGCGGCGGGCATCTGTCCAACAGCGACTGCGCGGCACTTGCATCGATGCTCTGCGCAGAC
>CAZWJM010000164.1:0-2753 GCA_964634435.1 uncultured Oscillospiraceae bacterium
ATCTGATGCGGTACAGCACGGGGTCGCGCATGTTGAAGTTGCCGGAGGCAAGGTCTATCTTTGCGCGCAGCGTGTATTTTCCCTCGGGGAACTCGCCGTTTTTCATCCTCTCGAAAAGGTCGAGGCTCTCCTCAATGGGTCTGTCGCGATAGGGGCTCACGGCGGGCTTTGTCGTATCGCCGCGGTATTCCTTAAACTGCTCGGGCGTCAGCTCGCAGACATAGGCAAGACCCTTTTTGATAAGCTCGATGGCGTATTCATAGGTCTTTTCAAAATAGTCCGAGCCATAGAAGAACCTGTCGCCCCAGTCAAAGCCCAGCCAGTGGATATCCTCCTGGATAGCGTCGACGAACTCAACATCCTCCTTGGCGGGGTTAGTGTCGTCCATACGGAGGTTGCATATGCCGCCGTACTTTTCGGCAGTGCCGAAATCTATGATAAGCGCCTTGCAGTGGCCAATGTGCAGATAGCCGTTGGGCTCGGGCGGGAATCGGGTGTGCACCTGCATACCCTCGCATCTGCCGCCCTTAGCGAGATCCTCATCGATGAAATTTTCAATAAAATTCTTACTTACTTCGTCCATGGTATTTCTCCTGTAGATACTGATAATCGGATAGAAGAAATTATAAACGAATTTCGCCGCAATTACAATAATAATTTTAAATTGTGGCATACGCTGCAGCGCCCTGGGCAAAACTGTGGTAGAATGAAGCCATAAAACAAAGATACAAAGGAGATAAAGCTTATGTCAGTTATGCATCTTACTAAGGATAATTTTGATTCCGTCATATCCTCCGGCCTCGTGCTGGTCGACTTTTGGGCAACCTGGTGCGGCCCCTGCCGTATGCAGGCACCGGTGCTGGATGACCTTGATGCCGAGCTTGAGGGCAAGGTGAAGATCTGCAAGGTCGATGTCGACGAAAACCCCGCCATCGCCCAGCGCTTCGGCGTTATGAGCATCCCCACGCTCATCGCATTTAAGGACGGTCAGCAGATAGCAAAGCGCGTCGGTCTGCAAACTCGTGAAGAACTCGTGCAGATGCTTGGATAGGCCAGGAATTAGTTAAATAATTATTGATTTTATGTTTTTGCCCGTATATAATGGATTGACCGTTATATACGGGTATATTTTTGCCTTTAAGGAGAATTCCAATGTCCGACTATATAATCAGCTGCTGCTCGACAGCAGACCTCACGCCGGAGCATTTTGCCGAACGTGATATCCACTATGTTTGCTTCCACTATCAGCTCGACGGCGTTGAATACAGCGACGATCTGGGCGTCAGCATCCCGTTTCCCGAGTTTTATAAGAAAATGGCCGAAGGCGCCGACACTTCGACAAGTCAGGTGAATGTCGCAGAGTACATCGATTTCTTCACGCCCTTCCTCAAAGAGGGTAAGGACATTCTGCATGTTACGCTCTCAAGCGGCCTTTCCGGCACCATTAACTCCGCGCGCAACGCGGCGGCCATGCTCGCCGAGGAATATCCCGAGCGCAAGATATATATCGTCGACTCTCTCGGCGCATCCTCCGGCTATGGTCTTATTATGGACACCCTGGCCACGAAGCGCGACGAGGGCATGAGCATTGACGATGCTTACGCCTGGGTGGAGGAGAATAAGCTTCACCTGCACCACTGGTTTTTCTCCACTGACCTCAGCTTCTACGTCAAGGGCGGCAGAATATCCAAGGCCGCAGGCTTCTTCGGCACGATGCTGAACATCTGCCCGCTGCTGAATATGGATAATCTCGGCCACCTCATCCCGCGCGAGAAGATCCGTACGAAGAAAAAGGTCATCAAGGAGATAGTCGACCGCATGGAGCAGTGCGCCGATAACGGTCTTGACTATTCCGGCAAGTGCTACATTTCGCAGTCCGGCTGTGTTGCCGATGCCGAGGCAGTCGCCGCACTCGTCGAGGAACGCTTCCCCAAGCTCAACGGCAAGGTCGAGATAAACTATGTCGGCACGACCATCGGAAGCCACACCGGCCCCGGCACTGTCGCACTGTTCTTCTGGGGTAACGAGAGAGTAGATTAAGCCTTGACTTTTTGCCCTGAAAGTGCGTATAATAGCATTTATTAAAGGCGATGACGGACAGGAGTAAGCCAAGCAGGCTTTTTCAGAGAGGGAACGGTTGGTGAAAGTTCCCAAAGCATGCCGCCGAAGGTCGGTCCCGAGCAGCCGCGCTGAAATCAGTAGGTGCGGACGGGTGCTCCCGTTACAGGGCGTTGAGTGTCGCATATTAAATGCGAAATTCAGGTGGTACCGCGTAATAACTGCGTCCTGATGCTTGTCGGGGCGCAGTTTTTTTTATTTGCAGAATAAGGAGGACAACACAATGAAAGAACTGCCGAAGGTGTACGATCCCGCGTCGGTGGAAAAGAGAATATATGAAATGTGGCAGTCGCACGGCTGCTTCAAGGGCGTTATCGACCCCGATAAAAAGCCGTTTTCAATAGTTATGCCGCCCCCGAACGTCACCGGTCAGCTCCACATGGGTCACGCGCTCGACTCGACCCTGCAGGATATACTCACAAGATACAAGCGCATGCAGGGCTATGCCGCGCTTTGGCTTCCCGGCACCGACCATGCGGGCATCGCAACGCAGATAAAGGTCGAAGAGGAGCTGCGCACAAAAGAGGGCCTGAGCCGCTATGACCTCGGCCGTGAGAAGTTCCTTGACCGCGTGTGGGACTGGAAGAATAAATACGGCGACCGTATCGTTGAGCAGCAGAAGGTGCTCGGCGCGT
>CAZWJM010000165.1:0-2745 GCA_964634435.1 uncultured Oscillospiraceae bacterium
TTTATTTTACGATATCGGCTGGATGCCGGGGTTTTCGCGCTGCTGGCGAGCGAAGTCCTCGGCCTGCTTCATATACGGGAGCATATGCTCGCGCACGAGCTCCGGCCAGAGGAGAAAGTAAGTGCCGAAGGGGTTTATGACGGCGTGGCGGTTGTTATCAACGAGCATCTGGCAATAGTCCATGGGGCGCAGGCAGACGCAGTCGCAATTGCCGTCGAGCTTGCCGAGCTCGTCCG
This sequence comes from uncultured Oscillospiraceae bacterium, assembly GCA_964634435.1. Lineage (GTDB taxonomy): Bacteria > Bacillota > Clostridia > Oscillospirales > Oscillospiraceae > F23-B02. Next base: position 237 of record CAZWJM010000165.1, read on the forward strand.
GGCTTGTGAAGATGGGCACGAAGGTCTGGTCGCCGACGGTGAGCGTCATGAAGCGCATGAGCCCGCCACTGCTTGCAGCGCTGCCCTTCTGCACGGCGAAAAACAGCGGCGTCTTGGCAAGCTGCTCGAACAGCATGGTCAGCGCCTGCTGGTCCTTGCCCTTCGACTGGCTGTATTTTTCGATGAGCTTTTTGATTCCGACGCGGGAGATCTGCTCGATCTGATTTTGGCTGAGTTCCGATGACATATATATTACCTCTCAATTTTTGTTTTTATAATAATGTACCACAAATCCCCGTCTGTGTCCATCATGCAAGAAAATTTTCAATAGGGCTATGCACTTGCATTGACAATTTTGCCCGATTTGTTACTATTTTTATTGTGTGCCGCCGCAGCCTCGAGGTGCGGCACACTGCCACTCGCCGGCCACTCGCCGTGGCGGGCATTTCGCATGGAGGCGCTGCAAGCAGTAATATTTATTGCCCGACCGGAGACTGCCTCCAAGCATTGTAGGGGCGAGGCTTGCCTCGCCCGAAACGTTGCGTCTTTGCCAGCAGTTCCGGCAAATCGGATACGTAAAATCTGCGTTTTGATGTTCTGCGTCAAAAACCACAACAACGGGCCGGTCAAGACACGGCCCCTACAAGTCATGGTGCAAGTCGTCACATGCAGCACATGTTTTGCACCAAATCGGAACACACAGAGTGGCACTTTAATTTTCAGACAAGGAGAATTCTCATGGACATAAAAATCAGCGTAAGCAATAAGGCCGCGTGCGGCGACGGGGCGGTGATAGTCTGCGGCAACAGCGACTATCGCGTCGTGTTCGAGCTCGACGACGAGTGGGCGGCCTTCACGAAAAAGACCATGCGCGTGGGCTATCGCAACGGCAAATACACCGATGTCGAGTTCGAGGGCAGCACCTGCGCGCTCCCGGCGATAAAAAACCGCCCATGGGTGGCCATCGGCCTGTACGCGGGCGATCTGCACACCTCGACCCCGGCAGTGTTCCGCTGCGCCGAGTGCATCACCGACCGCGATGACGAGCCCCTCGTCGAGCCGCCCGCGATAGTCTACAAAACACTCACAATTAAGATCGGAGACGTGACCGAAATGTACGATTACACAGGAACCTTTGACAAGACCATTGAGGTGCTTGACGGAAGCGAGGTGAGCTACTGATGGCAAAAAAGCTGTATGAGGAGGCCGAGGTGCGCGCGGTGGCTTCGGCGATACGCCAGAAGAATAACGCCACGGCGACGTATAAGCTCTCGGAGATGCCCGCCGCGATCGAGGCGCTGAACACCGGCGAGAAGATCGCGCACGCGCAGATGCCCGAGTACATAAAATCCGCGGTGTACACCCTCGCGCAGAAGGTGCGCGCCGTTCAGACCGAAAACACCGTCACCTTCATCGCCGCCGCCGACGCACATCAGATCGACACCTCCGAAAACGTCGTAAACGGCAATCTGCACGCGGGCATGGCGATGAAGGCGCTGGCCTACGTTCTGCCGCAGCTCGATTTCTGCTGCTTCCTCGGCGACTATAGCTGCGGCACGGACACGACCACATTCGCCGAGGGCAGACAGCATTTCAATGAGATTAACACCGACATCGGCGAGGCATTCGAGGGCATACCGCAGTTCCGCACGCCCGGCGAGCGCGACGGTCTGCGCAACGCGCTGGAGCAAAACGGCGACTGGCTGAAGGCCGCCGAGCTCTACACCTACATCGGCCGCTACTGCGCCGGCGCAAGCTACGGCAGCACGACCGAGGGCTACTGCTACCGCGACTTCACCGACAAGAAGCTGCGCGTTATCTGCCTCAACACCGCCGAAAACGGCGCAAACGACGCGAGCGTTTCCTCCGCACAGACCGTGTGGCTTGCGCGCACGCTGCGTTCGGTCGGCTCGAAGGAGGGCTGGGGCGTGCTGCTGCTGTCGCACCATCCGCTTGACTTCGGCGCAAATGTCTGCGCTGCGGCGAATATCCTCAAGTGCTACGTCGAGGGCGGCACCGCCTCCGTCGGCGCGGGCATGAACATGTCCTTTGCAAACTACAACAAGGCCAAGATATTTGCCAACATCCACGGCCACACCCACAATTTCCTCGCCGCAAAGCTGAGCAGCATAAGCGGCGGCACGGCCACAGAGTTTGACGTCATGCGCGTCGCGACGCCGAACATGTGCTATTTCCTCAACAACGAGCTCGGCGCAAACGACAGCGCGGAGTACGCGGACATCGAGTTCGGCCAAACTGATACTTACGCAAAAACAAGCGGCACTGCGGAGGACACGAGCTTCGTCGTCAACGTCCTTGACCCCGTCGAGAATAAGCTCCACAGCTTCTGCTACGGTGCCGGCATCGACCGCGTTGTTTCGTTGTCGCCTTAACACGCCTCGCCCCTACAATAGTGCAATTGTTCTAAATCAGGCAAAGCAAGACGTTGCAAACCTTGCACGCACCCGCGGGAAGCGGCAGGCTTCCGGTTTTGCCTACACCCTCGAAC
>CAZWJM010000166.1:0-2745 GCA_964634435.1 uncultured Oscillospiraceae bacterium
ATAGTGATGGTCAAAGCAGGTGGTGCAGCCGTTCTTCATTAGCTCACCCATGCCGGTCAGACTGCTCAGGCGGATCACATCGTGGTCGAGATTCTTCCAGATCTCATACAGCGTTCTCAGCCAGTCAAACAGCTCCATGTTCTGCACCTGCGGCAGGTTGCGTGAAAAGACCTGGTACAGGTGGTGGTGGGTATTCACCAGACCGGGATAGCACAGCATATGGCTGGCATCAATGGTTTCGTCAGCGGCAACATCCAGATTCTGGCCGATTTCTTTAATAAACCCGTCTTCGCAGTAGATGTCGGCATTGGTCAGCAGGCGATCGTTATCGTCGCAGGTAACAAGCTGTGAAATATTTTTAATCAGCAGAGTAGCCATAGTGTTGCTCCTTTTCCATAAGATATTAAAAAAGAGCAGGCCCAAACGGGCCTACTCTTTTTGTCAGGTACTCAGGTTCCTCGCGGAAGTAGGGGAGACCGAGGAACACGAAGGATGAAATTGTCAGCGCTCTTCGCGGAAATAGCTCAAGCCCAAAGAGGCAGGCGGCTGATCCTCACGCTTTTTGCGCAGGGAAACAACGATCAGCACAATCAAGGTGATGACATAAGGCAACATTTTGTAAAGCTCCTTGATTGCCATCTGACCACCGGGGGTGGGCAGATAGATGTTCAGGATGTACAGACCGCCGAACAGGATGGAAGCCAGGATGCTGACATTGGGACGCCAGATGGTGAAGATGACCAGAGCGATGGCCAGCCAGCCACGGTCACCAAAGGCGTTGTTGGACCACACGCCGTTGGCGTAGTCCATCACATAGTACAGTCCGCCCAGACCGGCAATCATAGAGCCGATGCAGGTAGCCAGATACTTATGTTTGGTCACATTGATACCGGCGGCGTCAGCGGTGGAAGCACTCTCGCCCACGGCGCGCAGATGCAGACCTGCGCGGGTGTGATTCAGGAAGTAGGATGTACCCAGAGCAAGAATGACAGCCACATAGGCCAAAAAGCCATAAGACAGGAATAACTCACCAAACCAACCGGTGGTGGTAGCGCCGGGCAGGCTGGTCTTAAAGAAAATGCTGGTGTTGGACAGAGCAATGGAGGGCACTTCACTGCTGGTCAGTTTGATAAGGGAGCCGCCGAAGAAGTTACCCACGCCCACGCCGAAGGTGGTCATGGCCAGACCGGTGACGTTCTGATTGGCCCGGAGGGTGACGGTGAGGAAGCAGTACAGCAGACCCATCAGCAGAGAGCCCAGCAGGGAGCACAGGATGGGGATCATGATGGCCAGGAAGCCGGTCATCTCGGCGGCGGGGACGGCCTGCTCATAGAAGAACGAGCCGATAACGCCGCTGATACCGCCCACGTACATGATGCCGGGGATACCCAGGTTCAGGTTGCCGGATTTTTCCGTCAGAATTTCGCCGGTGCTGCCGAACAGCAGGGGGATGCCCTGCATCACGGCACGGGGGAAGAAAGATACAAAGTCGAAGCCCATCCGTTACGCCTCCTTTTTGCTGCTCTTACGCAGAGTGACCTTGTAGGTGATGAAGAACTCGGTGGCAATAATGAAGAACAGGATGATGCCGGTGAGGATGTCGGCGAAGGAGTGGTTCAGGCTCAGGGCGCTGGCCACCTCGCTGGCGCCGCGGTCCATGGTCACCAGCAGCAGAGAGGCGGCGATCATGATGAAGGGGTTGAACTTGGACATCCAGGACACCATGACGGCGGTGAAGCCGCGGCTGTCCACGATGGTGGTGGTCAGGGTGTGGTCGATGCCGGAGGTCATCATGAAGCCCATCAGGGCGCACAGCGCGCCGGAGAGGACCATGGTGCGGATGATCACGCGGTCTACCTTGATGCCCGCGTAGCTGGCGGTGCGCTGGCTCTCGCCCACCACGGCGATCTCGTAGCCGTGCTTGCTGTACGTCAGGTACACGTACATGGCCGCAGTCATAACGGCCACAACGATGATGGGCAGGATGTAGGCGTTGCCGATCTCAGGCAGCCAGCCGGCCCGGGTGGACTGGTTGATGATGCCGATCTTGCCCGCGCCCTTGGGCACCTCCCACACGATGATGAAGTAGGAGGCCAGCTGCATGGCGATGTAGTTCATCATCAGCGTGAACAGCGTCTCGTTGGTGTTCCACTTGGCCTTGAAGAAGGCGGGCAGGAAGCCCCACAGGGCACCGGCCAGGAGGGAAGCGACCAGAGAAACCAGGATCAGCAGGGGAGTAGAGAGCTTGTCGCCCAACAGGATCATGCAGGTGGTGGTGGCCAGGCAGCCGATAAGGGTCTGACCTTCCGCACCGATGTTCCAGAAGCGCATCTTGAAAGCGGGGGTCACAGCCAGGGAGATACCCAGCAGAATGGCCACATTACGGGCGGTAACGCCGATGCGGCGAGAAGTACCGAAAGCACCGGAAAGAATGGTGCCGTAAACGCTGATAGGATTTTTTCCGGTCAACAGCGTGGTGATCAGGCCACAAAAAATCAGAGCCAGCAGCAGGATGCCGCCGCGAATAGCCAATGCCTTAGGCAGAGGCAGGGCATCACGCTTAGAAATTTGAAATAGAGATTGCTTATGCATCTACCTTGCCTCCTTCCACACGGGTCATCAGAGCACCCACTTCACGCTTGTCGGTAGAGCGGGCATCTACTACGCCGGAAACCTGTCCGCCGCAGAGCACAACAATTCGGTCGCACAGCTCCAGCAGTACATCCAAATCCTCGCCTACATACA
>CAZWJM010000167.1:0-2744 GCA_964634435.1 uncultured Oscillospiraceae bacterium
TATCGCAAAGCTGGGACAGAGCCGGACGATAATCCTGTCCAGCCATATCCTTGCCGAGGTCAGCGCGGTCTGCGACCACGTCATGATAATAAACCGCGGAAACCTTGTCGCGTCCGACACACTTGAAAACATCCGGCGCGACAACACTCCGGAAAACCGCATTTCGATGACCGTCAGAGCCAATCCCGACGGGATAGATTCGATACTGCGTTCCATACCCGGTGTGATAAGCTATGAGATCTCGGCGGATCCCGAGGGCGACAATATCTACGGTGTCGAAATAGATACCGAAAGCAACACCGATATCCGCGAAAAGCTGTTCTTTGCCTTTGCGCAGAAGAATTTCGCGGTAAGAAAGCTGGCAAAAGCAGAGCTTTCGCTTGAGGAGATATTCTTCCGCCTCACCGACGCCTCAAACGTCTATGACGAAGAGGACGGAGAGAACGGAGGAGAGGACGAAAAAGCATCTCACACGCCCGATGATACCGATGACGGCAGCGGGGAGGACAACGGCGATGACGGAGAAGACGACGGAGATTACGTCCCGCTTTTCGGAGGGAGAAGAGACGATGACGGAGAAGAGGAGGACGACGAATAATGGGTGCGGTATATAAAAAGGAACTGAAATCCTACTTCTCGAACATGACCGGGTATATCTCGGTCGCGCTGATCCTTGTAATGTCGGGGATCTTTGTGAAGCTGATAAACTTCGAGTCGCATTACCCGTCGATGGAGATGGCTCTGCCGACGGTCGCGCTGATCCTCATGCTCGCCGTGCCGATAGTCACGATGAAATCGTTTGCGGAAGAGCGGCATCAGAAAACCGATCTGCTTCTTTACACCCTTCCGCTGAAAACCTCGCAGATCGTCATGGGCAAATACCTTGCGATGATGACGGTATTTGCGATCCCGACAGTTATAATGGCATTCTATCCGCTTATCATGACCATGTACGGAAAGGTCGCTCTGCTCGCGACCTATGCCTCGCTGCTGGCGTTCTATCTGCTCTGCGGCGCGATGGTGGCTGTATGTATGTTCATGTCCTCGCTGACCGAGTCACAGATCATCGCGGCGGTCCTCGGAGTGACGGCGCTTGTGGTCTGCTATGCCTCGACCCTGCTTGCCGGGGCACTTCCCAATACCGCGGTTGCCTCATATATCGCTTTCACGGTACTTATCTGTCTGCTTGCGCTTGCCGTCTACTGGTTCGTGCGCAGCTACTGGGTAGCGTTCTCCGTTGCCGTTGTGCTTGAGGGCGGAGTGCTTGCCGCATATCTTATCAATGGCTCGCTTTTCGCGGGGCTGTTCCAGAAATTCATATCCGCGATATCGATCTTCGATTCGCTGAGCAGCTTTGTAAACAATCAGCTCGTCGATATGACGACGATAATATATTACCTGTCGATCTCGTTCCTGTTCTGCTTCCTCACCGTGCAGACCGTCGAGAAGCGCAGGTTCTCGTGACAGGGAGGTGTGACACAGGTGAATAATATCAACGCAAAAAAAAGGTCGCTTAAACTGAGCGGCTACAGTGTGATCGTCACGGCGGTCGTAATCGCAATCGTGATAGTTGTCAACCTTGCGGTCAGGCTCCTGCCCACAAAGTACACCAAGTACAGCACCTCGACAGTCGGACTTTACGACATCTCCGAGACCAGCCGCGGCATTCTTTCGAAGGTGAAGGACAAGATAAGCATCTACATCGTTTCCGACCCGTCATACACGGACGAGGTCACAATGGAGTACGTCGCAAAGTATGCGGGACTTAATTCAAACATCAGCTGGTCAACGGTCGATCCCGCGGTAAAACCGGGCTTCCTTCAGGAATATACCAACGAATCGCTCAGCTCCCAGCAGACCCATCTTGTGCTTGTGAACAAGAACAACGGTCGCTCCCGCGTCATTCCGTACACTGATATATACTATCAGAAGTACACACAGCAGGAGCTTCTGTACTATCAGATGTATTACGGCTCCGTGCCGGATAACCCCACATATTTCAATATCGAGCAGCAGCTGACCTCCGCTGTCGATTACCTGACCGCCGAAAAGCTGCCGACCGTCTATTACATCACCGGACACGGTGAGACTGCGCTCGACTCCACCGTCACCGGGCTTATTGGCGCCGAGAACATCGACCTTGCCGAGCTGCCCCTGCTTACAAAGGGATCTGTCCCGGACGACGCAGACGCTGTCATCATCAACTCCGCAACGAAGGACTTCACCGAGGACGAGATAAAGGCGCTTGAAGCCTACACCGCAAAGGGCGGAAACGTGCTCATGACGTCGTTCTACAACTCGGAGCTGAAGGAGCGGAATCTGACGAATCTCTACGGATTTGCAAAGTCTCTCGGGCTTGAGTATAAGGACGTATTAGTATTAGAGGGCAGCAAAGATAATTATGTTCAGGCACCGTACAATATTCTTCCGACTGTTGCCGCCAACGATTTCTCTTCCGCACTCGGAAGCAACACCTATCTTCTCATGATGTATTGCAATGCATTAACGCTTGCTAAGACCGCACCGGAGGGGGTTACGCTTACCGAACTTCTTACAACATCCGTCAAGAGCTATGCGAAGGCGGAAATCACCAAGGATACTAAAATCGAAAAGGAAGAAGGCGACGAGGAGGGCAAATTTGTCGTCGGTGCGATGGCCACCAAAACTACAAATAATGAAACGTCAAAATTTGTTTGGATCTCATCACAATATTTTCTTGACAGCCGCTATTCATCCTACTGTTC
>CAZWJM010000168.1:0-2721 GCA_964634435.1 uncultured Oscillospiraceae bacterium
GGGTGGAGCAGGTCATCGAAGCCACCGGTGCCACCGCCATCCCCGAGGGCAAGTTCGTCCTGTCCATCATCGGCACCGGCGCGGAATGGTTCCTGGAGATGGCCCGTTCCCTTCAGCCGGGGGATACCGTGGACATCGAGGTCTTCAGCCCCGACAGCCGCTGGAACGACATCGACTGCGCCGTGGGCGCCATGTACCGCCTGTTAGACAACGGGCAGGTGGTGGACGGGCTGGACGCATCCACCGCCGCCCCCCGGACCGCCGTGGGCATCCAAGGCGACGGCAAGGTGATCTTCTACACCATCGACGGCCGCCAGAGCGGCCACAGCGTGGGCGCGACCATCAAGATGGTGGCCCAGCGGCTCCAGGAGCTGGGCTGCACGGACGCAGTCCTGCTGGACGGCGGCGGCTCCACCACCATGGTGTCCACTTATCCGGACTATACCGGCTCCTCCATGGTCAACAGTCCCTCGGAGGGCACGCCCCGCGCGGTGACCAACGCCATCTTCCTGGTGTCCAACCTGGACCCCACCGGCAAAGCCGGGTCCCTCTATGTGACCCCCACCAGCCTGACCCTCCTGGCCGGAGCCTCCACCCAGTGCACCGCCACCGCCATGGACACCGGCTGGTATCCCATGGAGTCCCTCCCCGGCGAGGTGACCTGGTCCGCCTCTGACGGCACCGTCAGCGACAGCGGCCTGTTCACCGCCCCGGCGAAGACCGGGACTTACACCGTCACCGCCGCCTCCGGCGGGGTCTCCGGGTCCACCAAGATCCAGGTGTACGACACCCCGGACACCATCTCTGTGACCAACAAGGCCACCGGCAAGAGCGTCTCCTCCCTGACCCTTGCCCCCGGCCAGACCATCGACCTGAATGCCGCGGCCTCCTACCGCACCATCAAACTCACCGGCGGCGATACCTGCTTCACCTGGACGGCAGACCCCGCCGTGGGCACCATCACCGCCGACGGCAAATTCACCGCAGGCAAGACCTCCGGCACCGGCAAGATCACCGTCGCCGCCGGGAACTACGCCAAGACCATCGCCGTAACGGTGGATGCCCCCGCCCAGTACACCCTGCTGTCGGACTTCGAGGGCGTAGACCTCTTTTTCCAAAGCCGGGAGGCTAAGCTCTCCGCCGAGACCAAGTCCTCCTATATAAAATACGGAACGCAGAGCGTACGGGCCAACTATACATTAAAAGAGCAGCAGGCCCAGCTCACCGCCGCCTTCCCCTTAGAGGACACCCATCGGGTCCTCTCTCTGTGGGTCTATGGCGACCAGTCTGGCAACAGCCTGTCCGCCACCTTTGAAGGCCCCGACGGCAAGACCCTGACCCAGTCCCTCACCACTCTGAACTTCTCCGGCTGGAAGCGGGTCACCGCCTCTGTGCCCACCGGGGCCACCACCTTCACCGGCCTGACCCTAACAGGGAGCCGCACCAGCGGAACCCTCTGGCTGGACCAGCTGGTCCTCTCCAACCAGAGCGGCTGGGACTCCACTGCCCCCACCGTCAAGGTCACCGCCAGCGGCACCAGGATCACTGCCCGTCTGACGGACAACACGAAGAACAGTCTCGCCCAGGACCGCATCACCCTGACCGTGGACGGCCGCCCCGCCGCCTTCACCTTTGACGCTGCCGCCGGGACCCTCACCGCCAGCCTGTCCGGGCTGACCGCCGGACCCCACCAGGTCACCGTCACCGCCGCCGACTGCTGCGGCAACCTGGGCCGGGGCTCCGCCACGGTGTCCGCTGCCGCCGCCCAGACCGCTTTTGCCGACATGGGCAGCCACTGGGCCAGGGACTACACCGCTCGTCTCAACGACCGGGGCATCATCACCGGCATCCAGGCTGGGAGCAGGACCTGGTTCTATCCCGACCGCTCCATCACCCGGGGCGACTTCGCCCTCATGACCGCCCGCTGGCTGGGCCTGGACCTGAACGACTACGCCAGCGTCTCCCTGCCCTATGCCGATGCCGACGCCATCCCCAGCTGGGACCGGAACGCCGTCAAGGCCCTCTACGCCCTGGAGATCATGCAGGGCAGCACCGCCGCCGACGGGAAGGTCTACGCCAACGCCAAGGCCTCCATCACCCGGGCCGAGGCCATGACCATCCTGGGCCGCCTGCTGGCCCAGGGCTACCCCACCGCCTCCCTGAAGAACTTCTCCGACAGCGCCAGGGTCACCGCCTGGGCCAAGGACCATGTGAGCACCCTGGTGGAGCTGGGCGTGGTCAGCGGTTCCGGCGGCACCCTCCGGCCCACGGACACCGTCACCCGGGCCGAGGTCGCCAAGCTTCTTTTTACCCTCTGGTGAGGCCTTTTTCCCGAAAAATGCTTGCAAAATATAGCATCTTGTGTTAGGATACAGGGTAGTCAACTATCCTTCCCGTTCCGGGAATTCTATAGGTCGATCATATCAGATATCAGTTAAGCGAAAGGAACTATCAAATATGGCTACTACCATCATTTCTATCCTCCAGGTCCTGGTGGGCATCGTCCTCATCGTTTTCGTGCTGGGCCAGTCCGGCAAGCACTCTGGCCTGGGCACCATCGGCGGCGCGACCGAGTCCTTCCTGTCCAAGACCCAGGCAAAATCTGCGGACGCCAAGCTGGCCAAGTGGACAAAGTGGGTCGCTCTGGTCTTCGTGGTCCTGACTCTGGTCCTGAGCCTGCTCCCCTGATCTGTACTTTCCAGAATGCCCTTCCCTTGGTCG
>CAZWJM010000169.1:0-2691 GCA_964634435.1 uncultured Oscillospiraceae bacterium
ATCGTCTCCGGGAAGGGATAGACGCGGTCGAAGCCGAATTTCGAAAAGTCGCGCTTCAGCCCTTCGCTCTGCTCTCTGACCCATTTGTAATCGCAGAGGTCAGGGTCGGCGCCGTACTGTTCGAACATCCTTGCTTCGTGGATGACGTTGAAGTTCGTCCCGATGCCGTATTCCGATATGATTACCGGGCGCATTCCGGTCCCGACCTTCATCAGGTAGTCGTATGTGTGTTCGTCATGCGGGGAGGTGGGGTAGCAGTGTACGTCTCCCGCTCCGATGAGCGACGGTCCGATGTCATGGATGCCGTCGATTTCCGATTTTTTGTCCGCGCCCCAGACCTTTGTCCATTCCGACACACCGGGGTTCGCGGCGCACCCTATCGAATAGTCGCTGTCGAACCGCCCGGAATTCAGAAGCATAAGGCGCGACGGGTCAGGCTCTCTTGCCTTCGGAAGGAAGGCGACCGCGCGTCTGAACACGGGGCCGTCGCCGGTCTCGTTGAGGAACTCAAACGCGGCAACGCAGGCGTGATTCCTGTCCTGACGGATCATATTCGCGGTGCTGAGGTCAAATCGGTACAGATATGCTTCGGGATCGGGTGCCGGCGTGGGAGTTTCCGGGTTGACGTCGATACCGAGCATCCATCCGGCGTAGCAGCCGTCGATAACCATAAGTCCGAGCTCGTCGCAGAAGTCAAGCTGTTCCGCGCGGAGCATTCCGGAAATGCACCTGACCGCATTGAAGCCGGATGCCTTTGCGTTTATGAAGTCACGGCGGACGAAATCGCGCACCTTCGGATATCCGAGGCCTATCGGGAAAACGTTTCCGGTGTGGGCGCACTTCAGGAAAACGCGCTTTCCGTTCAGACGGAAAAATCCGTCAACCACGCGGAAATCGCGGAAGCCGAAGCGCACCGTTTCCTCCGACGCTCCGTGCTCCGTCTCAAGAACGCAGGAAATGCCGTAAAGATTCGGGTCGTCGGGATTCCAGAGGAGGGGGGAGTCAACATTGAGCATGAAGCACTGCTCCGACACCCCTGCCGGAACCTGAACCGTGTCCTTCAGCGCCGCCGCGGACGCTCCGGTGCCGCCTTTTTCGCGGACGGTCAGAGTGATGCCGGCGTCGGCTGCGGTGCCGGTCGTATTTGTTATCGTCAGCTTTGCCGTTACATTTCCCGTTTCCGGGTCGCCGGTCACGAAAATGTCGGAGACGGCTACGGCTTTTCTTGCGCAAAGGGTGACGTCTCCGAGGATTCCGCCGTAGTTTATCGTATATCCGCTCTGGAGAACAAGGCGCTTGTTGCGGTTCGGGGTGTTGGTTATCGTCATGCCGTCGATGTCTTTTCCGCAGGTGTTGATCACGCGGACGGCAAGGAGGTTTTCTCCGGTTTTTCTTATGCTGTCTGTCACATCGAACTCAAACGCCGTTTCGCCGCCCTCATAGGAGCCGAGACAGCTGCCGTTCAGCCACACCTCCGCCATGTAGTCCACAACGCCGAAGCGTAGGATGAGCCTGTCGCCGCCGCCGCCGATAAGGCAGTCAAAACGGCACCAGTACCACGCAACGCCGCAGTATTCCGGAAACCGTTCCTGTATCGCCGACGGCACCTCTGCGGGACGCGCCGATTCTGTCGGAGAAAGCGGATATCCGCTGTCCTTTCCGATATTGTCGGGATCGGTGCCGACCGACCAGCCGGAGACGAGGGGCTGTTTGTTTGTCTTGATTATTTCTTTCATGGATTCGATCCTTAACTGTTATTGCATTTACGGGGAAAGGGGCATTTGCACCAATCGGTTTTTTGGTACGCGGTGCAATGCCCCTTTGCGGAACCGCTCAGACGGTCTCCGGTATCAGCTGTGCTTTTTCTTCAGAACGTCGGCTGCGGACGCTGCTGTCATGCAGACGATCACTGCCGGGAGAAGAACGTCGGATGTGGGCGGTGTGGGCTTGTTTTCGTCATAAACGTACTCTATTACGTTGACGCACATTCCGTTCCAGCCCTCTTCCGCGGGGGTTCCGGCGACGACCTTTATTGTGTGCTCTCCGGGAGTGACCCTGATTATGTCGGTCTGGTTGAGCCCGTCGGGATAGCCCTCGCCGTGCGAGTCATAGATCTGCGTGTCGTCCCAGCCGGTCCAGTAGTCGAAGTACGACCACGGGTCGCCGCCCGGAGCGGGTGAAACCTCGTTTCCGTCCTTGTCAAAGAATTCATAGTCGGTGGCAAGAACCCAGTTTTCGGTCGGCTGCGGTTCGGTCGTTTCTTCCGGCTTTGAGGTCTCGTTTGGCTTTGAGGTTCCGTCCGGCTTTATTTCGCCGGTCTGTTCGGTTTTGCTGACGGGGGCGGAACCGGACGATGCCGGGTCGGTTCCGTCCTTTCTGCACGAGGTGAAGATTGCCGTCAGTACAAGTACCGCAGCCACTGTCATTATTGTGCGACTATAAAGCACAAAAGCCCAAAACCCTTGAGAAATCAAGGCTTTTTGCTCAAAGGGACAAAAAATGACCAATGGGAGAAAGCCGGTACGGGGCAAGCAAAAATCCGATCATCGAATGAGTGATCGGATTTTTGTCGTTCATAAATCCATGTATGCCTATTCTGTAGTTATTATGCTTTAGAATAAGGGTAGAAAAAGTCACAAATGTATGATATAATATAATAAATTAAAACTTTCTCGGTGTGGTTATATGCTT
>CAZWJM010000170.1:0-2686 GCA_964634435.1 uncultured Oscillospiraceae bacterium
TTCTTTCTCCCTTCTTTCTTCTCAAGAAAGAAGGCGGGGTAAGGGGCAGAGCCCCTTCGTTCTCCCTCCACATCAGTCAGCAAACATAGGGGTTGAGAGATAACGGTCGCCGGTATCGGGGAGAAGAACAACGATGGTTTTTCCTGCGTTTTCGGGACGCCTTGCAAGCTCTGTCGCAGCCCACACAGCCGCACCTGAGGAGATGCCGACAAGTACGCCTTCCTTGCGTCATATCAGCTTTCCGGTGGCAAAGGCATCCTCGTTCGTGACCGTAATGATCTCGTCGTATACCGCCGTGTCAAGAACTTCCGGTACAAATCCGGCGCCTATGCCCTGAATCTTGTGCGGTCCCGACTCACCCTTTGAAAGAACAGGGGAGGAAGCGGGTTCGACCGCCACGACCTTAACACCGGGCTTTTTCGATTTCAGATACTCGCCCACACCGGTGACCGTTCCGCCGGTTCCGACTCCGGCAACGAAAATGTCAACCTCGCCGTCGGTGTCCTCGTATATCTCCGGACCTGTCGTTGTGCGGTGAGCCTCCGGGTTTGCCGGATTGACGAACTGACCGGGAATGAAGCTGTCGGGGATCTCCTTTGCAAGCTCTTCAGCCTTTGCAATTGCGCCCTTCATGCCCTTTGTCCCATCGGTCAGGACGATCTCCGCACCGTATGCCTTTATCAGCTGACGGCGCTCGACGCTCATGGTTTCCGGCATCACGATAATGATCCTGTACCCGCGGGCGGCGGCAACCGATGCAAGCCCGATGCCGGTGTTTCCGGAGGTCGGCTCGATTATCACGGAATCCTTCTTCAGAACTCCGCGCTTTTCGGCGTCGTCGATCATTGCCTTTGCAACTCTGTCCTTCACCGATCCCGCCGGATTGAAGTATTCGAGCTTGGCAACGATCTTTGCACCCGCTCCGGTCTCTTTTTCGATATGTGTAAGCTCAAGCAGGGGGGTGTGACCTATGAGCTGATCTGCTGAAACGTATACCTTTGACATGATATTTTCTCCTTTTCCCGGTCCGGGGGCTATTGTTTCCCGTACCGTTAGATGAGTATATCACACAATGCCTACAATGTCAATAGGTTTTTAGAAATTTATTTTTATAAATGCTTGATTCTTCTGTCCAGCTTTACCGACAGGAAGGTCCCGAGGCTCTGGAATACTTGCACGACCGCTATCAGTATGACCACCGCGAACACGATGACCGGATAATTGTACCGCTGATAGCCGTACATTATCGCAATGTTGCCGAGTCCGCCGCCGCCTACCGCGCCGCTCATTGCTGTGTAGCCGAGGATCGTCGTAAAGGCTATTGTCAGATTGGAGATAAGCGACGGAACGCACTCCGGGATAAGAACCTTCGCGATTATCTGAAACGGCGATGCACCCATGCTCTGCGCCGCTTCGATTATGTTCGGGTTGACCTCGCGGATGCTGCTTTCGACAAGCCGCGCAACGAACGGGAACGCCGCGATCACAAGCGGAACGATCGATGCTTCGGTTCCGATCGACGTGCCGACGATAAGCCTTGTCAGCGGGATCACTATCACCATAAGAATGATGAACGGAACCGAACGGAGCAGGTTTATAAGTACGCCGAGAAGCGAGAGAACCCATTTCGGGACCCGTATGATCCCGTCCTTTCCTCCGACGGCAAGCAGAATACCGAGCGGAAGACCGATGATCACCGCGAAAAGCGTCGCAAGAACCGTTGCATAAAGCGTCTCCCACAGCGCATACGGCATATCGTTTTTCAGCATATCAAGCGCAATGCTTAATCTTTCCGGGGAAAAATCGTAATTCATCTGTTTTCCGCCTCCTCTGCAAAGACATTTTCACATTTTGTCAGGTATTTTATCGCCCGCGCAACGATATCGTCGTCATCGGGAAGCCCGAGAAGCATTTTGCCGTAAAGCTTTGAGCCGATGCTCTTTGTTGAGGCATAGAGGATGCTTGCCGCAATGCGCTCGTCGATTGCCATTTTCGCAATGATCGGCTGTCCGGCCGCCTCCGCACCGTTGAATACGAGACGTATGACCCGCTCGCCGCCTTCGGCTGAAAGAAGTTCGTTGTCGGAATCCGGGAAAACCATTCTCCGTGCCGCAGACGATTTCGGACGCGAGAAAACCTCGGATACCTCGCCCTCCTCGACGACCTTGCCGTTTTCAAGTATCGCAACGCGGTTGCATATGTCCTCGACGACGTTCATCTGGTGGGTGATGATTATAACCGTTATCCCGAGACGTCTGTTTATGTCGCGGATAAGCTCAAGTATCGACGCTGTCGTTTTGGGGTCAAGCGCGCTTGTCGCCTCGTCGCAGAGAAGCACCTTAGGGTCTGTTGCAAGAGCGCGGGCTATCGCGATCCTCTGCTGCTGACCGCCGGAAAGCTGGGCAGGATATGCCTTTGCCTTGTCGGGAAGCCCGACAAGCTCAAGCAGATCCTTTGCGCGCTTTTTTGCCTCGGAGCGTTTTACACCGGCAAGCTCAAGCGGAAAGCAGATGTTTGCAAGGCAGTTTCTCTGCATAAGGAGATTGAAGCCCTGAAATATCATTGTGATGTCACGCCTTGCCATGCGCAGCTCCGCCGGAGAGAGCTTTGCCATGTCGGTGCCGTCGATAAGCACCTGCCCGGAGGTAGGGTGCTCAAGCATATTTATGCACCTCACAAGCGTGCT
>CAZWJM010000171.1:0-2680 GCA_964634435.1 uncultured Oscillospiraceae bacterium
CACGGCGCGCTGACGGTCGCTGTTTGTCTCGGCAAGCTCGCGCCTCATGCTTTCAAGCTCCTGCCTCAGCTCTCCAAGCTCGCGCAGCAGCGCGACGCTTTCAGAGACCTCCGGGCTTTCTCCCTTGGCGGATATTTCTCCGGGAACATCGTTCCCGGCAGTATTCCTGATTTCGTTTTCGGACATTTTAGGTTCCTTTCTTTATTCGTTGTTTGCATCGGCAGGAGCTTCCTTTGCGTCAGCCCCTGCGGATACCGCACATGTATTTTTTCTTTTTCTTGCTTCAAGCAGTGCGCTTCTTCCCGGAAGTATTCCGTCGGGAAGCCTTTCAAGATACTCGCAGAAGGTAATGTGTCCGCCGTCAAGCAGACGGTCGAATATTTCCTTTGTACCGGAAACGGAATAACGGGTGGATTCCGCCACGTCGACCCGGGCGCGCACAAGCGCACGCCGCAAAGCCGCGCAGTTTATCTCCTCCGCGCCGTCCGCGGTGCGCAGAAGATGCCTGTCCGGGTAATAGGCGCAACTCATATCCGCCCAGATGTCAGCCATATCCTCAATACAGCGGTGAAGCGAGGATTTTACCTGCTCAAGCGCCACCGTTGCCCCTTCGCGCAGAGCCAGAATGGCGCTGGCGTTGTTCGGCGCGGTGTTGCCGAGCGCGGTTTCGGTAGCCCCTGCAAGCTCCTTTGTCACCGATATTGCGTTGCTTATCAGGTCAAGATAGCCGTTTTCAAGCTGTCCCGTGCCGACAACGGCAACAGCGTCGGAAATGTTTCCGCCTCCCGCCGCGCCTATTGCCTCCCCGACCTCGTTCGTCCATTCGGGAATACGTGTGCGGTCATATATCACTTTTGAGAAAGCAGTGTCGGTCATGTGCTTCATCACCATCGCATATGCGCGGTTGATGTATTTCTGATTCGGTATCAGACCCGTTATCGGGGAAGTGCCGTGAAAGCAGTTTTTGGTGGGATACCAGTTGAAGTATGCCACCGGGTAAAGCCGGCAGGGAGTCTTTACGCGGCGTATGACACATTCGCGGGTGGATTTTTCAAACCTGACATATCCGTCCTCACGCCAGAATTTAATTAAATAGGTGGTCTTTTCGTCACCGCTCCCCTCAAGCTCGTTAAGCGCACCGTCTCCCGATTGAGCGGCGGCGCCGTCCTTGCCGTCGGGCAGGATCCTTGCGATCTCGCGCTCGCTGACTCCGCAGCGCCGTGCTTCATCGCGCAGCGAACGCACCGGGGCGCGTCCGGAAAGGATTATGTATTCCTGACTTTGGATGTCGGCGCGGTTGGGGTCGGAGACGAACAGATTCACATTGTCAATAGCCTCCGTTACAATATCTCCGCCGTTTCCCATTCCGCTGTCGGCATCAGCGTCCCACCAGCAGTAAAGCGCTCCGTCGCCGGAGATGGCGGCATCGGAAAGCAGGCGGTAAATAAGCGTCTGAAGATGCTCATGCTCCCAGCGGTAGGCGGCGCTTCTGCTTAGTACCTCTATTCCTTCCGAAATATATTCCGCCTCTTTTTCATCCGAAGCGGCGGGAAGGTTTTCGTCGGAGTATGTGATCTTAAGGTCGGCTGAGGCGACATTGCAGATGAGGTAATCGGCGATACGGCGTACAATGTTGAAAACGGGACGGGGAAGGTCGGCGTTTCCGACTCCCTGCCACTGGTCTCCGCGGTAGAAGCGTTCATTTACCCGCACTGTTTCGTACAGCCCTATGCGCCGCTTGAAATTCCGCCCCGCCTCATACTGCCGCCATGCCGCAGTTTCTGCGGATGTTTTCATTTGCTTTTGTGTTCCTTTCAATAAATATATTTTATTTATATTTTATTTTCTTGCCGTAAGCGAAACTCCGCATATGCGCGGGCGTTCAGGACCCGACACCGAAATTCGGTATTTCATGCTGTTAAAAGCGCCTGTGTTCACGCGCGCCGCCGCTTCGTTCGGTTTGCCGCGCAGCTGCGGAGCGTCTGCACGGTGCGCGTCCGGAAAGCAGACGGATGCAGTCCTTCCGGTGTCTGCAATAAGTGTCAGGACTGCGCTGCCGCCGCGCACATCAAGGCTTGCGTGATGTATGCGCTTCTGTCTGACCGGAGAGCCGAGGTCGAAGAAGGGGGATTCGATAAAGCCCTCTATTGGCTCAGCCCTGCTGCCCGAAGCGCCGTCCGGTTCTGTGTCATACAGAAGCGCGGGGTCAAATCCGTACACATCACTTCCGCGCATAAAGCATATACTTTCACCGGCAGTGAAGATGCGGTCGGCGTATACGTCCGTAAAGCAGTAAAGGCAGCCTGTCTTTGCGTTCCACAGAAGCGCGCGCCCTCTTTGGTCGTCGGGGGCGCAGAACCACACCTCATCCTTTGCGCTGTCGCTTGTCACGGAGGAAATACCGCTTATGGGGTAGTGTACGGGCATACCGTCCGAAATAAGCCCGGCGCTTTTGTCGGACGTGCGTCCGGAGGACTTTCTGTAATATATTCCGTCTCCGCAGACTGCCACGGTCCCGCCGCTGCACGTTGCGGCGCAGTCGAGTTTTGTCACGCCCGACGTTCCGTCAATAAGCTCCGCCGACGGCGAGCGGGAGATGCCGCATTCAAGCCGGTATGTCTCTTTTTCATTGAATATAAGCATCTCACCCCGGCATTCCGATATCGCGGTTACGGCATAC
>CAZWJM010000172.1:0-2664 GCA_964634435.1 uncultured Oscillospiraceae bacterium
CGCGCCTGGCCGAGCATGTCGATCTGCGCATCCTTGAGCTCCATGCCGAGGTCGGAGGATATGACCTGGCCGCCGGTGAGTGTGGCGATATCCTGGAGCATCTCCTTGCGGCGGTCGCCGAAGCCGGGGGCCTTGACGCACACGCAGGTGAATGTGCCGCGCAGCTTGTTGAGGATGATGGTGGCAAGTGCCTCGCCCTCGACGTCCTCTGCGATGATGAGTAGCTTGCGGCCGGCCTTGACTATCTGCTCGAGCAGGGGCAGGATCTCCTGAATATTGGTGACCTTCTTATCGGTGATGAGGATGAGAGCATCCTCGAGGACAGCTTCCATCTTCTCGGTATCGGTGGCCATGTAGGGGCTGAGGTAGCCGCGGTCAAACTGCATGCCCTCGACGACCTCGCTGTAGGTCTCGGCGGTCTTAGACTCCTCAATGGTGATAACGCCGTTCTGCGATACCTTCTCCATTGCCTCGGCTATCAGGGTGCCGATGACCTCATCGCCGCTGGAGATAGCGCCGACGCGGGCGATATCGCCGCTGCCGGATACGGGCTGGGAGTTTGCACGGATAGCCTCGACAGCAGCGTCGGTAGCCTTCTTGATGCCGCGCTTCATGGTCATGGGATTTGCGCCTGCCGCGAGGTTTTTAAGTCCCTCGTTTATCATTGCTCTTGCAAGCACGGTAGCGCTGGTGGTGCCGTCGCCGGCGACGTCGTTCGTCTTGGTGGAGACTTCCTTTATAAGCTGAGCGCCCATGTTCTCAAATGGGTCCTCAAGCTCGATCTCCTTTGCGATGGTAACACCGTCGTTTGTAATAAGCGGTGCGCCGAACTTCTTATCGAGCACTACGTTGCGGCCCTTGGGGCCGAGGGTGATCTTAACTGTATCTGCAAGCTGGTTGACGCCGCGCTCTATCGCCTTGCGTGCCTCTTCGCCGAAAATGATCTGCTTTGCCATTATATAAGCGCCTCCTTATTCAACTATAGCGAGAATATCGCTCTGCTTTACGATGGTGTAATCCACATCGTCAAGCTTTATCTTGCTGCCGCTGTACTTGCCGACAAGGACCTTCTCGCCGACCGTGACTTCCATCTTGACCTCGTTGCCGTCAACGATGCCGCCGGGGCCGACCTCGACGACCTCATATATCTCGGGCTTTTCCTGAGCCGATGCCGCCAGGAAGATGCCGCTCTGGGTCTTTTCCTCGGCTTTCGACTGAACCAATACTACTCTGTCTGCCAAAGGCTTCAGTTTCATCATATATACCTCCAAATCATATTATACAAAAAAATTCGACCGAGTTAGCACTCTTTAGCATCGAGTGCTAACTCGGTTATTATAATAGCACATATTTTGAAAATTTCAAGCCCCTAAAGCGAAAAATTTGCGAAATTTTTTATATATTTTTATCCGCGAGTTTATTTGAGGTACATAAACAGGTCGCATTTGATCATGCCGTTATAAAGCTTACGCTTTTTATCCGCCGTTTTGCCGAAGGTGCGCTCGAATTCCGTGTGGGACGACAGCAGATACAGCTTCCAGTTTTCCGTCTCGCGCCAGGCCTTGCCGAAGCCGCGGTAGAGCTCCTCGGCCTCCTGCTTTTCCATTATGCGCTCGCCGTAGGGCGGGTTTGTGACGATGATGCCGTTTTCGGTCACGCGGTCAAACCTCGTTGCATCCGCCTTTTCAAAGCGGACGATATCCGCAACACCTGCGCGGCGGGCGTTCTCGCACGCTATCTCCAGCGCGTTGGGGTCGATGTCCGCGCCTACAATACTATAATTTCCGTTAAACTCGCGTGCGCGCGCCGCTTCGCGCTCAAGCTCCCACACCGACCTGTCAAGGCTGCGCCAGCGCATGGCCGAAAAGTCGCGGTTAAGGCCGGGTGCGCGGTTTTTAGCAATGAGCGCGGCCTCGATGGGTATAGTTCCGCTGCCGCAGAACGGGTCGCAGAAATCCTCCCTGCCGCGGTAGCGCGCAAGGCTCACCATTGCGGCGGCCATAGTCTCCTTCAATGGCGCGGCGTTATGCGCCGGGCGATAGCCGCGCTTGTGCAGCCCGTCACCTGTCGTGTCGATGCACATGGACACCGTGTCCTTCATTATTGAAAACTGTATCTGATACGTCTTACCCGTTTCGGCAAACCACTCGATGCCGTACACGCGCTTGAGGCGCTCGACTATCGCCTTTTTGATTATCTTCTGGCAGTCGGACACCGAAAAGAGCTTCGAGTTGAGGCTGTGTCCCTTGACGGGGAACGCGGCGTCGCGCGGGATAAGCTCCTCCCACGGCAGGGCCTTGGTGCGCTCGAAAAGCTCGTCAAAGCTCTCCGCGCGAAAGCTTCCCAGCTCCAGCAGTACGCGCTCGCCCACGCGCAGATTTATATTTGCCCTCGCTATCTCCTGTGCGCCGCCTTCAAAATACACTCTGCCGTTTTCGTTGCGCACATTCTGCATTTTCATGCGCTTTAACTCATCCGATATCGGGCCCTCGAGCCCCAGCAGGCACGGCACGCACAGCTCATACTTCTGCATATTGATTTTCTCCGTTTTCACCAAAAATTTTACTCAGGATATCATACTTGATTAATTTCCGCTTGTAAAGATGCAAATTAATTTTATATATATGTAAAGCGGCACTATTAACGATATCTTAACGGAATTTT
>CAZWJM010000173.1:0-2643 GCA_964634435.1 uncultured Oscillospiraceae bacterium
TTGCGTTACGCGACAGATTTATGGTTTTGTCGGCACCTTCGAACCGGGTGTCGGCAATATGCGTATCCGTAGGTGCGTTAAGTCGCCTTAGAAAAAATGGCGGGGTCGAAGCGGAGCCAGGGCTCGGTGCGGGGCGGCTTGACCCTGAAGGTCATGAAGCGGCCGGTCGTGGGATTGGTAAACCCGATGCTGTACGACCACAGGGCGATATCGCAGCCCTCGTCGCGCCCACCGTACTTCCTGTCGCCGACAAGGGGCATGCGTCGATGCGTAAACTGTGCGCGGATCTGGTGCGTGCGGCCGGTTATGAGGTTAATTTCAACCATGCTGATCTCGCCGTTTGAGCCGAGGAGCCTGTAGTCGAGCACCGCCTCCTGCGAGCCGCGGCAGGGCTTATTCACGACGAAGGTCTTGCGCTGCTCCTTCGAGCGCAGCAGTATATCCTCCATCCGACCCGCGCGCTCCTGCGGCACACCGTGCACGACGGCAAGATAGGTCTTCTTGAACTCGCCCGCGCGTATCTGACGGCTGAGCTCCGACGCAGTCTCTGCATTCTGTGCAAAAACCATCAGCCCCGACACCACCTGGTCGAGCCTGTGCACCGTGCGGATGTCGGCCTCCGGCTCGCCCAGCGCCTCACGCAGCAGCGAGGGCATGCCGCCCTCCTCGTCGGTGGATATAACGCCCGCGGGCTTTATGGCGACTATTACGTTGTCATCATAATAAATAATATTCATGCCTATACTTTATAACAGCGCGCCCGAACAGTCAAGAAAAAACCGCCATGCCCGCGTGGGACATGGCGGCGACGGCAGGGGCACTCGCAAAAAAGCGGAGGGCAGAGCGTATTTTGTGGGATGCACTACACCAATAGGCCCGAGCCGTCTAAGGAAAACATCGTTTCCTCTTATATATAGGTAAGGATAAGGCCAAAATGGGACATCGAATTTCGATTGTTCACAGAATATTTACAAATTCGACTTCCGCCCCGGCAAATCGAACAAATTCGGTCTGCCGATTTTGGCGAATACGCCGAAAATCATTTTTCTTTCTGTTTAAAAACAAGCGCGACGATGATGCCGAAGAACACGGCGGCGGTTATACCGGCAGCGGCGGCGGTGAAGCCGCCCGTGAACGCGCCGAGTACGCCTCTTTCGGCAACGGCGCTCTCAACGCCGCGTGCGAGGGTCGAGCCGAAGCCGGTCAGCGGCACCGACGCACCCGCGCCCGCCCAGTCGCGCACAGGGGCGTACAGCCCCACGGCCTCGAGCACGAGCCCGGCCACGACGTACACCGTCAGTATCCGCGCGGGCGTGAGCTTTGTCTTGTCTATAAGCACCTGCCCAACGGCGCACAGCGCACCGCCCACGGCGAAGGCCTTCAAATATTCAAGCAGCATGAATTTCACCTCTAAAGCTCATTTTCGATGGCTATCGCGTGGCATATGCCGGGGATGCTGCCGCCCTGCTGGGCGCTGGTGGGGGACATGAGCGCACCCGTCGGCGCAAACAGCACGCGATCCCACTTGCCGTCGCGCATGCCGCGCAGGATAAACGAGCACAGCACCGCCGCCGAGCACCCGCAGCCGGATCCGCCCGCGTGAACATCCTGCCTTTCGCGGTCGAATATCAGCACGCCGCAATCGGTGTAAAATTTGCCGAGGCGCACGCCGTCGCGCCGGAAAAGCTCCTCGAGTATGTCGTGGCCGACAGCGCCGAGGTCGCCGGTGACTATCATGTCGTAATAGTCCGGCGTCCTGCCCGTGTCGGCAAAATGTGCGCTGAGCGTCTCGTGCGCGGCCGGAGCCATCGCAGCGCCCATGTTGTTTGCATCGGTTATGCCCGCGTCGACTATCCTGCCGGGGGTCATACGCGTTATATACGGCCCTGCGCCGCCGCACGTCAGCAGCGCGGCGCCCGCGCCCGTCACCGTCCACTGCGCCGTCGGGGTGCGCTGGCCGCCGTATTCCAGCGGGAAGCGGTACTGCCGCTCGGCCGAACAAAAGTGCGAGCCCGTCGCGGCGCAGACGCGTCCGGCAAAGCCGCCGTCGATGGCCATCGCGCCGAGGGTGAGCGCCTCGCCCATGGTCGAGCACGCGCCGTACAGGCCGAAGTGGCGCACGCCGGTGTCCTTGAGCGCGAAGGCAGAGCCGACGCACTGGTTCAGCAGGTCGCCGGAAAATATCATGTCAAGCTCGCGCGGCGGAAGCTGTGCCTTGTCGCAGCACAATTGGAAGCACTCTTTCAGCATCGCGCTCTCGGCCTTTTCCCACGAGTCTTCGCCGAAGTGCGCGTCGAGGCTCACCTTATCGAACCACTGCCCGAGCGGGCCGTCGCCCTCCTTTGCCCCGACGACGGAGGCAAACGCGGCGATAGTCGGCGGCCGTGTCGGCGCGAGAGTCTGCGCACCAAGCATTTTTGTCATAAACATCACCGCAGGTATTTTGCCCGATATGTGATGAAATATTACTTTGTTATTTGACAGTGGACAGTTGATAGTGGACAGTTAATGTGGCGGCTAGTGCCGCTGATTGAATCACACCTCATCCGTCGCAGCAGACTGATAACTGCGAAGCAACACAACAAGTTCCCTCCTCGGAGCGTAGCTCCTGCGGTCGGATGCTAAAAACATGCCACCGGCATG
>CAZWJM010000174.1:0-2641 GCA_964634435.1 uncultured Oscillospiraceae bacterium
GTATATTTCCCTATGGCATCATATGCCCGATGGTCACGCGGCTTACATCCACCGATATATTTGCGATAAGCAATACCTGCGGTATCCCATTCGGTGAAGCGATCTATATTCTTGATTGTTGACAGAACTGTATCTACGGTAGGAGCCTCCATACCTTTAAAGCGCCTGACGAAGGATATCAGTTGCATATAATATGCATCCTTGTATCCACCCTTCATAGGTTCTATATCGCGGCTGTATTCCTCATTGAATTCATCCCGAAAGCATATGTCGTGTCCGCGGTAATTGTATCTGGGAGCATCGGTGGTTTGCGTTGTTAAGAACGGCACCAACCATTCATTCCATTGACAAACAAATACCACGGGAGGATCCTCCTTCAAAGCAAACTCCATTTGTTCACCTATATGGAATCCGTAATGTGTCGCATTTTCTCTTTCATCCTTTGCGCCGTTATGCCAACTGCGCCCGTGAACCAATGCCCCCCAGTGACCGTCACTCATATTATCACCGTACAGGGGATCTTCCGAATCAAGATCGCATTTGTTAGCGCAAACGCTTATTGCCATTTGCTCGGGGTTACCGTACAGGTCCGTCGCCATTTTGGGAGGGTTTCCCTCCCACGCCCAGCACTCAGGCGTTTTAGGATCTCCCCATGTCGGTGCACGCCACGTAAAGAAAGCTCTTACTTCATCGGGAAGTTGACGTTTGCTGTGGCATATGATGAGTGGCTTGCCCTTCCAATAAAACCATAGGTTTTTATACCTTTCAGGCTTGTATAAGTTGAACCATAAGGACTCCAGATTTCCCGTTCCGCAACCTCTTGTCTGAGGTGCAAGATAAAAGCAAACCTTGGGCACTTGAAAGCCCTGCTCCTGAAGCTCTGTTAAAACCTCGAAAAGCCGCAAATAATTTTGCTCATAGTTGAATCCGTTGGTTACATCAAAATACAATACGTCGATCTGCGCGTCAATAAACATTTGAACATGTCTGCGCAGTACCCATTCATCATCGGCAAGATAATATCCAAACATTGGTTCTCCCCAATGTAACATAGGCACGTTTGTAGGATCTGGCCAAGCAGAACTATCCAGGTTATCCATGGCATTGGGGTCCTGTTGCAAAATTTTCGTAATGTCATACGGGCCCTGAGTTCCATGATAGCCATGCCACAAATAATAGAACAAGCCAACGACTTTTGTATTGTCCTTGGCTTTTACCGAGTCAAATTTGGGCAAAGCTCTGCTCAAATGATCGATAGCATTAAAATTTGAATGATTAGCGAGCTTCATAACAAAATCCCCTACTGTTTTTATTTTCATTGGTATAGTTTTAAATTCGGCATTTTCGTTCTCCGCTCGGGTGGCAAACACATTATACCGAAAAGGAACGGAAATGCAAGAAAAGTTTTTGAAAATTATTTGTTAGCATTTTGCTTTGCCGTTTGAATAGATCGAACAAGCAAAAATCTTATCGTTGAGCAGGTTTTATCAAGTGCTTTATGCCTTGCTTCATCTATATATTCGCTTCTCCAAAGCATTTCAAGCCATTTGCCCGTTTCGTTTGTTTCTTTGAGCGCAATTTCAAGCTTTGCAATAAAATCGGCACGGCTATGAGCATGTTTACTCTCGGCAATATTTGCGCAAATACTTGTCGCGCTTCTGCCGATTTGATTTGATATAACGGTTTCGTGCTATGAACGCAATTCTTTTGTCAATTTCAAAACCTCTACGGATAATTCCATAGACAGATCCCCGAGCTTATCCTCTTTCATAGCCACACCACCTATCTTAAACCAATTATATCATATTTTCGACTAAAAATCAACGATAAATCAGCAATTAAAACGAACGGCCACCGCTCCGTTTGCGCGAAGCGCAACATCATTGATGCGAAGCATCACATCTTTTGCAACTTGTTGCAACATCATTTGAGGCAACGCCTCAACCTCGTTCATTTGTGCCGAAAATGAATAATGATGTTCTCGCTTCGCTCGAAATGATGTTGACCTTCGGTCAAATGATGTTGTGCCTTACGGCACAAATGAAAAAATCCAAGCCGATTGGCTTGGATTTTTTGGCAGCGGTACTAGGATTCGAACCTAGGTAATGACGGAGTCAGAGTCCGTTGCCTTACCGCTTGGCGATACCGCTAAATTGATATTTGATTTTGTGCGAAACACATTATATCAAAATAAGGTGCTGTTGTCAATACTATTTCCGAAAAAAACTGTTTTATTCCTCAAAAAACTTTTCAAAATCGCCGGAGGGCGGGATATCTGCGCGTGACATCAGCTTTCTTCATTAAATTATTCCGCTCAGCAGGGTTCCGGCGAAGGCGCGACAGCGTGGCGACTGTGCGGTCGTGCGTTTTTGCGCCGCTCTTGACAAAGCGCGTCCGGCAGAAGCGCGTTTTTGCTTTGCCGGACGTTATCTTATGTGTCGTAGGTGCGTATTATCTGCTCGGACACCTCGCGGCGGGAGAGCCGGGTATCCATCGCCTGCTTTTCGATATAATAATGCGCGTCATGCTCGTTCATGCCGAGATGCTCGATAAGAAGCCATTTTGCGCGGTTGACCACACGGATATCCGCCATCTTTTCCTGAAGCGTTTTGTTCTTCATTTCGAGCTTTGCATATTTTGC
>CAZWJM010000175.1:0-2630 GCA_964634435.1 uncultured Oscillospiraceae bacterium
CTTCTGGGTTCCGTTTTTGCCGGCTGTAAGCACGGACATGACGAAAAGCCCGACGGATCAGGCGGGAACAGCGGTACCACCACACCGGCGTCCACCGAGTGGAGCTACGATTACGGAGACCCGAATTACGGAGGCAAGGATATCCGGTTCATGACGCTTGATTACCTGTGGGATATGTACATCTATCTTGACAGGGATATTGACGACACCGACCGGCTTGACGCTGCGGTATATAAAAGAGACAGGCTCATCGAGGAAAAGTACGGCTGTAAGATCAATGTGTACGAACAGCAGTGGAACTGGTCGATCCCCGGATATGCCAACGAGGTGTACAAGGTGCTTGCCTCCGGCGACGATATGTACGATGTCATCTATGTTCCGATAAATGCCCAGCCGAGTATCATCACCGAGGGAAGACTCTATAACCTTGAGAACATCAGAACCCTTCAGCTTGAAAAAGACTGGTGGGACAACAGCATAAACAACGGCTACCGCATTGCCGACAACCTGTATTTCGCAAGCGGCTCTCTCATGCTCCAGTCGTTCGACAGCGCGTGGGCGATATTTTTCAACCAGAAGCTGATAAACGAATACAGGCTCGACAACCCGTATGATCTTGTCAGGAATGACGGCTGGACGCTTGATGCGTTAATGAGTACCTGCCGTTCGGTTGCAAATGTCAATTCCTCCCCGTCATTTGAATGGGGAACGGGAGACGGCGACCAGCTTTACGGCATTTCGGCTCACCCGAATCTTCCCGACAAGCTGATATATGCCTCCGGCGAACGCTATGTCAAAGAGGACAGCGACGGTAAGTTCTATTTCGCGGCGGCAGACAGCGAGCGCTTTATCAACGTTGCGACAAAGCTGATGGATTTCCTTTCGTATGAGGGCAACCTCCGTGCTTCAAGCGAGGAGCTGGGCAAGGACGGCGCTGGTTATATGTATCCCTTCGTGAACGACAGGGCCGTTTTCCTCGGCGCGGAGATCAAGACCGGACGCTTCCTCAAGCAGAAGGGCTATGAGACCGAATACGGCATCGTTCCGCTTCCCAAGTACGACGCAAACCAGAAGGAGTATTACACTCCCATAGTCGAAAATCTGCTTGTATTCACCGTTCCGACCACCTGCAAAAATCCGGAGGAGATCGGAACCGTAATCGACGCAATGACATATCTCGGTTACACCGACGTTCTTCCCGAATACTATAACCAGACGCTGTTCCGCGGACTCAATAACGACGAAGACCGCGAGATGCTTGACATCATCAGTAATTCAAGAGGCGTCGATATCGCCTACTTCTACGGCTGGAACCCCGACCTTGCGTGGAAGATCGGGAACAGCATTTTCAGCGGTCAGCCCGACTTTGCAAGCTCCATCGCCGCTGAAAAGGAGAGCATTGCTCTGAAGATAGAGGACTGGGTCAGCCAGCTCGGGAAATTAAGCAAATGAAACGCATGACCATCCGGAAAATATGCTTCCGCACCGTGGTACTTGCTGCCGCGGCGGGGATGCTCTGCGGATGCGCGGGTACAGGTCATCCCGCATCCCCGTCAGATGAACTTTCGGTCACTGTATCCGGAACCGGACAAACAAGCGAAACAGGTACAACAATATTGAATACAAAGGACAGCACGGCGGTACCCGTAACGAACGGAAGCACAGCCGAAGAGACCGCTCCGCGTCAGACGGAGACCTCCGGAACGACCGTCCCGGAGACCGATGCCCCGACCGGCGGAAACGACACGGATAAACCGGATGACACTTCTGCCGATACGTCGAAGGGCACATCCGCCGAAACATCGGAGGAGAAGCCGCCGGTCCCGGCAAAGGACGGCTTCAACGGCATCTGCTTTGCCGTGCCCGGCGCTCAGTCGAGAGGGCTTGACACCGACAGGCTGTTTGACCTTGTCGGAGCAATGAATGCCGGTGCATTCCGGAACTGGATGCACGCCACCGAGATACTGAACGGACCGACGGAGGTCAACAAGAAGCAGTATGAGCGGCAGAAAAAATATATCGCCGCACTCCGTGAACGCGGTGTGACGAAGATAGTCGGAATGAGCCACTACTGGTTCTGGCCGGAGGGGTACGACTGCTCCGATCACGGTGCCGTACCGTATTGGAGCAGCAATCCGGCATCCGATTTCAGAAAATGGCTTGAGGTTTATGAGCAGACGTGGTACACGATGGCGTCACTGTTCCCGGAGATCGATTACTGGGAGATCGGAAACGAATTCAACATGGACTCCTTCCTGCATCCGCGCAATTATTACAGTACCAAAACTCCCTTCACGCTTGACGAAAAGGCGCAGATCGTCACCGAAATGTGCTTTGCCGCCTCAAGAGCGATCCATAAAGCAAATCCGGACGCAACGGTGATATTCCCCGGAATGGCACCGGAGGGCGGCTTCACCGTCATGGAGAAATTCCTTGACCTTGTATACTGCGGCATAGAGTAGGGAGAATACGGGAACGGAAGCACCGACCCGGACGACTATTTTGATGCCGTTGCATGGCACTGTTATGTTTTCAAAAAGTTCGACATAGAGAAATGGGTCGGATACAACAATGCCGTATATGCGGTCATGCAGAAGCACGGCGAGGGGGACAAGAGGGTGTTCCTTACC
>CAZWJM010000176.1:0-2625 GCA_964634435.1 uncultured Oscillospiraceae bacterium
AGGGGAAGGCTAATGCGTGCTATTTCGGTGCAAAGCAAGACGCAGCAACGGGCGGGGCAAGCCCCGCCCCTACAATGTTCTAATTTAGTGCAGAGCAAAACACAACAAACATTACACCGCACTCACGGGAAGCGACAGATTTCCGGTTTCGTCAGCAGCTTCCGGTCGGGACGCCGTAAAATATGTATAAGGAGAGCGCTAAGGCGCTATTAAAAAATGGGGTATGAAGAGATAGTATTGAGCATGACGGCGGAGGAAAAGGCCTCGCTGTGCTCGGGCGCGGACTTTTGGCACACGAAGGCGGTGGAGCGCCTGGGCGTGCCGCAGATGCTCATGACCGACGGGCCGCACGGCCTGCGCAAGCAGATAAGCCACAGCGACCAGCTCGGCCTGAGCGCGTCGTACCCCGCCACCTGCTTCCCGACGGCCGCGGCCGCGGCAAACTCCTGGGACGAGGCGCTCATCGAGCAGATGGGCAAATGCCTCGGCGAGGAAATGCACAAGGAGCAGGTCGGCATCATCCTCGGCCCGGGCGTCAATATAAAGCGCAGTCCCCTGTGCGGCCGCAATTTTGAATACTACTCGGAGGACCCGCTGCTGGCGGGCAAATGCGCCGCGGCACTTATACGCGGCGTGCAGTCGCAGGGTCTGGCCGCGTGCGTAAAGCACTTCGCGGCAAACTCGCAGGAGCTTCTGCGCATGACAAACGACTCGGTCGTCGACGAGCGCACACTGCGTGAGATATACCTGCCCGCGTTCGAGCTTGCGGTCAAGGAGGGCAAGGTCAAGTGCCTGATGACCTCGTATAACCGCGTAAACGGCTGCTACGCCAACGAAAACATGCATCTATTGCAGGACATACTCACGCGCGACTGGGGCTATGATGGCCTCATCGTCACCGACTGGGGCGGTGATAACGACCGCGTGCTGGGTCTCAAAGCCGGAAACAGCCTCGAAATGCCCGGCACGGGCGGCGAGACGGACAGGCAGATAGTCGACGCGCTGCAAAAGGGCGAACTGAGCGAGGAGCTGCTCAACGAGCGCGTCAAGACGCTGCTCAGGCTCGTATTTGACACCGATGCCGAGCTTAAAAACGGTGAGTGCAATTGCGACTACGACGCGCACCACGAGCTTGCAGCAAAGCTTGCCGCGGAGAGCGCCGTGCTGCTCAAAAACGAAGATAATATATTGCCGATACGCGCGGCCACCCGCGTCGCCGTCATCGGTGATTTTGCGAAAACGCCGCGCTATCAGGGTGCGGGCAGCTCGCGCATAGAGCCGACGAAGCTGGATAACGCGCTTGACGCGCTCAAGGCCGAGGGCGCGAACGTCATAGGCTTCGAGCCCGGCTTTAAGCGCCGCGGCGGACGCAGTATGCGCCTTACGGAGCGCGCGGTGCTGCTGGCCGCGAGAGCAGATATCGTGCTGCTGTTCCTCGGCCTTGACGAGGGCAGCGAATCCGAGGGCGTCGACAGAAGCCATATGCGCCTGCCGGATAATCAGCTTGAGCTTTTGCGCGCGATAAAGGCCGTGAATCCGAAGATCGCGGTCGTGCTCTCCTGCGGAAGTCCGGTCGAGACGGATTGGGACAGCGATGTAAAGGCGCTGCTGTACGGCTGCCTCGGCGGTCAGGCAGGCGGAACGGCCATCGCGCGGCTGCTCACGGGTAAGCAAAGTCCCTCGGGCAAGCTGGCCGAGACCATGCCGCACAGCCTTGAGGATACGCCCTGCCGCGCCTATTACCCCGGCACGGAGGCCACGTCCGAGTACCGCGAGGGCATCTTCGTCGGCTATCGCTATTACGACACGGCGCAGGTCGAGGTAAAATACCCCTTCGGCTTCGGCCTGAGCTACTCGACGTTTGAATATTCGGCCTTGGAGCTTGAGGCCGACGGCGTGAGCTTTACTGTTAAAAATACCGGCCGCTTCCCCGCTGATGAGATCGCACAGGTCTACGTTTCGGCGCCGCGCGGCGGGGTGATAAAGCCGGAAAAGGAGCTGCGCGGCTTTGCGCGGGTATCGCTGGAGGCTGGGGAGAGCCGCCGCGTTTTCGTCCCGCTCACGGCAAGGGCATTTCAGTATTGGAACACGGCTGCAAACCGCTGGGCGACGGAGGGCGGCCGATACGAGGTGCTCGTCGGCGCATCCTCGCGTGATATCAGGCTCCGCACGGAGCTTACGAAGGCCTCCGACGGAGCGCCCGACCCGTACACAGCCCCCGTTTTCGACGTCTACCGCACCGGCAATGTGAAAAATGTGCCCGACGCCGCATTCGAGGCGCTTTTGGATCGGAAAATTCCGCCGCAGCATTGGGTCAAGGCCGCGCCTATCGAGTTTAACTCCGCCCTCGTGCAGGGGAAATTCCGCCCGGGGCTCGGCCGGCTCATCTACCGGCTCATCGAGCTTGCCCACGGCTTTTTCCGCATCGTCGGCAACGACGAGAACGCAAACAACACGCTTTTCGCCCTGAGCCTGCCGTATCGCGGCCTTGCGCGCTTCACCGGCGCCGTGACCGAGACGCAGGTGCGTGCACTCGTCCGCGCAGTGAACCATGAAAAGGGCGGCAAAAGGGCGCTCGTGCGGGCATTTTTGCGCAGAAATTGATAGTCCAAGCGGCTTTACAGC
>CAZWJM010000177.1:0-2574 GCA_964634435.1 uncultured Oscillospiraceae bacterium
GAAGTCGTAACTTCCGCCGCCGTTCTGTCCGTGCGCGAAGAAGTCCGCGTAGGTAGCGGTGATTGTCACATCGTACTTGCCGTATTCAAGATTTGCGACCTTCATGACCGGTATCTGCCAGAGAGCCTTTGCATCGTCTGGCGCGGGAGTCCACTTTCCGGTCTCGGAGTCATACGTGTAGCCGTAGTAGGTGTCAACGAGATAGTTCTTGCTGTACCCGTTTGCGCCCGTCACCGAGACGACTATCGTGCCGCTGGTGTTGGTGGTCGCGCTTATCACGTCGAAGCCGGTGCCGTAGAAGCTGAACTTCGCCGTTGCGTAGTTGCCGCCGGAGACAGTCACCTTGTGGGCACTGCCGAGGGAGAACTTCGACATTGTGTCGTATGCCTGATCGTAGCCGTAGACGTTACCGCCGTGAGCTATGCGGTCGGCACTCTGTTCTTTGGACACCGTCGTGCCGTCGGTCGTCCACGAGCAGCCGACACCGTTAAACTTGATGAAGTCGCTGAAGGTGTCTTCGTAGTAGACGGTTGTGGCGGGGATGACGGTGATGTGTTTATGGGTCGTAAGTCTTGTTCCTTCAATGTTAATATTAACATCAAGGACAATAACCTCTGCGCTGTCGATCGGGGAAGTAAGCGTGTAGGTCAGTTTCGTATTGACATTTTCGCCGCTAAGCTCATAGTTTCCGTGTCTGACGTTGCTCTTTTCATCGTTGCGCGTTACGCTTTCGATATACCTTGCAGCATCGGTGCCTATGTCAAACAGTTTTTCAATTGTCATCGGAAGACCGAAATCAACAACGTATGCCCTTGTTGTGTCGCCGATGTTGAAGGAATAGAGCTTGTGTGTGTCGTTGCCCTTCAAGGTGCTGCTTCCCGCTTTCGCGGTGACAGTCAACGTGTTTTCGTAGGTAAAGACTTCGTTGAGATCCGGAGTGAATATGCCCCTCAGCCCCTTTACATGAAGGGCGTCACCTGCCGGGAGTGTCAGTGTTTTGATATAGTTGTTTGCATCGGCATAGGAGGTAAAGGTCTTTTTACCCGCCTCATTGCTTTCAAACCATACCGTGAACGGTCCCTTAAGGTCGAGTTTTGCTTTTCCCGTTCCGGTGCTGTTGGCTCCGTTGCCGCCGAAGTAGACCGTGTTGCCGAATGTGCCGTCGTTATCTGCGAACACGAGGTTGGTCATGTCGGTGTTGCCGGTGTTGCGGACAACAAAATCGTAGATTACGTTGGAATAGGACGGAACAGCAGAGCCTGAAGGAATGGGGTCATTGCTGTTTTCGGGATAGGCGTTCTTTTCGACCTGAATTGCCGGCTCGGCGAGTTCTATGTTGGTTTCAACAGAGAAGTTGGACGCAGAGCTGTTGCGCTCCATATAGAAGAATTTGAAGTCAGCAACTTCACCCGGTGTCAGACCGCACTTTTGTGCAACTTCGGAAAGTATAACAGTCTTCGTGCAAACACCGTGAGCACCGCCAAGGTCAAGTGCCAGTACACCGTTTATATAGAGGTAAACGTCGTCGTCACCGCTGAATGTGAAGTACTGATTGGGATTATACACGAACTGCGCCTCAGAAACCATTGCAAAGTTTCCGTTGCGTCCTGTCGTCATATCAGTTGTGTCGCCGAAATAATCAGAAGAATCATATCCGAGACCGTCGAGTGGGTAGAAGTGACGTTCATCAACATAAGTATTGTTTTGAGAATCATACTTCTGATAAAGATTATCACTCGAACCGTCCTCTTCGTAAATCGTCGATTCACCGTACTTCAGTGCATTTTTCGCGTTGAGCGAATACACACCGTTGCCGTCCGAAGCGAGAACAAGCGATTTGTACTTATCAACATACATACCGTTGATAGGCATCGTCTTCCCGTCGATCGTCACCGTTGCCTGATCTTCTGTGAACAGGTTGTTCAGCAGATAGTATGCAAGGTCATATGGACACTGAATGTTATCCCATGTCTGAGCCGCTGTAAATGCCGCAGACATTGAAGTCGTTGATGTCGATTTGAATCCTTCCGTTGCGTTTGTAGCAATAAAAGTATTGTAAATAACATCGTTGAAGTTCTGAACATTAGCCATGTCCGCACTGTTGTACGTTTTTGCATACAACAGCTTCGCGACATGGGTTATTGTTGCATCGGTATATTCGGGAAGACCGTTTCTGAGATTTGGCTTTACCAGCCCGGAACGAGACCAAGCCCCGCCCCATGCATACCACCGTCCTGAAAAATAGTCTCCCGGGACATAACCTGTATTTTCAAGCGTAGTTCCACTGATCTTTGCGCCGTACTGTGAACCGTTCAATGTTCCGCCGTTGCTGGTTGCAGCGTTACTGCTATCGGTCTCTCCCGCGCCGTGAACAAGGCCATAGGGATATGACGCGCCCCCGATTTGGAAGTCAAAAAGCATTCCGTCGGCACGATAGTCAATAAACTTAACCGGAATATAGATTTTCCCATCCGAGACTACATAAGTAAGTTCGATTTCAGTATCACCGGTAACCGTTCCCGACAGTTTACCGGACTTATACTTATATCCGCTGACAGACGGTGCGTTCATGCT
>CAZWJM010000178.1:0-2539 GCA_964634435.1 uncultured Oscillospiraceae bacterium
GCGGCCAGCGTTGCGGTTTCCTGCGCGGCTTCGAACCGGGACGCTGTGAAACATTACACCGCACTATTGGGACGCGGCAGACTTCCGGTTTCGTCAGAACCTTCGAACCGGGATACCAATATAAACGTATACGTAACATAGAAAATCGCCACCAAAAAAAAGGAGGGATCACGATGGCATATGATCGGCGGCAGCTTATGGCGCTGTGCTTCACGGCGTCGCTTGCGCCGGTGACGCGGCTTCTGCCGAAGCTGACCGCGCGTATCGCCGGAAGCGCGAGCTGGCTTGCGCCGCTATGCGCACTGCCGACGCTGCTGGTGATGCTCGCGCTGCTGTCGGGGCTGATGAAAATGCGGCGCGAGGGCGAGGGGCTGGGCGAGGTCGCGCTCAGACGCGCCGGACGCGGAGTCGGAACGGTTGCGCTGACGATCGCGGCCGCGTTCATGGTCTTTAACGCCGGATTCATCCTGCGCACGGGCGCGCACCGCCTCATCTCGACCATCTACCCCGCCGCAGGGCCGTGGGTATTCGTCATTTCCATGCTCATGCTCGGCACGGCGGCCGTCCTCGGCCCGACGAAGGCGCTGCCGCGCGCGGGGCGGGTGTTTGCGCCGGTGCTGGCGGCGGTGATGCTGCTGACGCTGGCGTTTTCGCTCAGTTCCGTCGACCTGCGAAACCTCCTGCCGGTGCGAAGAAACGAGGCGGGCATGCTTTTTATCGCAAGCCTCGCGGTCGTCGAAATTTACGGCGGGGTGCTGTGCGCGGCGGCGGTTCTGGAGCATCGCGCTCCGCTGCGCTCGCGCCGATTTTGCGCATACGCGCGCTGGCTGCTGCCGATAATCGCGCTGCTGACCGCATTTTGCACGGTGATCGTCGGAAGCTACGGCGCGGGTCTGACCGCGCAGTTTGCGCACCCGTTTTTCTCGATGATACGCGACGTGACGCTGCTGAAAACCGTCGAGCGCATCGAGGCGCTGGTCGCGGCGCTGTGGGTACTGTCGGATTTTGCGGTGTTCACGCTGCTGCTTGCCGCGGCGACGCATCTGCTGCGCCTCGTCCTCGGTTTTAAGCCCGACGGCGGCGACGAGCCGATGCTCAGCATGGCAAACGGCCGATTTATCATCCCCGTCTGCGCCGTGCTCGCCCTCATCGTCGCGGCCATGTCGCCCAGCGGAGCGCAGTCGATGGACACGATATCCTACGTCGTCATCCCGGCCATGAACCTCGGCATCTGCTTCGTGCTCATCCCGCTGCTTCTGCTCACGGCGAAGCTGCGCGAGCGCAAGGGCAGGTGAATTTGTGCTGATTTAGTGCAAATTCGCACGAAATTGTTCTATATTAGTGCAAAGATTCGACCGGATTCGGTTATAATCGACTCAGATTGCACCAATATGGAACAAGGAGGATGAACATGGACAAGGCATATCGAAACAGGGTCGGCACACATCTGGCGTGGCTCAGGACGCAGAAGAAGCTGACACAGGAGCAGCTTGTCGCGCAGGTGCAGCTTCTCGGCTGTGATCTGACGCGCTCGGCGCTTGCCAAGGTCGAGGTCGGACAGCGCATGCTCTGCCCCGACGAGATCAAGGCGCTGAAAAACGCCCTCAACGTCTCCTACGAAGACATTCTTTTGTGAGCGATTTAGCGCCATACTTATACGGTTTTTGCGATGTCCCGGTATCGAAGCTGCCGACGAAACCGTAATCTCTCGCTTCCCGCAGAAATTAAGCAAATTTTAAACCTCCGCACCCAGTGGTGCGGAGGTTTTGCTTTGCACTAATATAGAACATTGTAGGGAACGGTTTTACCTGTTCCGCGTGTTGCGTATTGCACGCACTAACGTAGTGCGAGGCAGCTGAATTATACCCGTGTCATCGTAACCGTGCTGACGCAAAAGAGAAAAAGTGCAGTGTCGGTACGGTTTGAAAAGCCTTCCCCTCGAGGGGAAGGTGTCGGCGGTAGCCGACGGATGAGGTGGAATAAATCGCGCGTAGCGCATCATTATTGATGCCCATCTCATCGTTCTGATTTGGTGCAAAATATGTGTATAGTGTGATGGTTTTGCCCTTGGCTCTACTGTGTAAGGGGAGGCAAATAACAAGGAGGCGGCTCACGCCGCTGATATAATCCACCTCATCCGTCAGCCGTTCGGCTGACACCTTCCCCTCAAGGGGAAGGCTATTTTCGCACTACATTAGTCTGTTGCAAGACACAGCAGCGGGCGAGGCAAGCCTCGCCCCTACAAAGCTCGGAGGAGGTCTCCGGTCGGGCAACCGCAAAAAGCGTATCTGTACAATTTAAATGCGCTTTGCCCCTGCGGCAGCAGAGACGGCGAGCTCGTCGCAGCGGTTATTGAACTCATTGTCGGCGTGGCCCTTGACCCAGTGGCAGCGAACCTCGTGCTTATCGCACAGATCCAGCAGCTCCGCCCAAAGATCGGGGTTGAGCGCGGGCTTCCTGTCGGCCTTGCGCCAGCCCTTGCTGCGCCACGACACCGCCCAGCCCTTGCTGAGCGCGTCGATGACGTACTTGGAGTCCG
>CAZWJM010000179.1:0-2514 GCA_964634435.1 uncultured Oscillospiraceae bacterium
ATTCAGCGGTGTCATGATCCTGACCCCCGGATGCCTCAGAGAGTTTCTCTCATTCGCTCTCGGCAGCTTCACCGGCGAGGTCGGGCTTCTTGAGGGAACCTCCCCGTGGAAGGACAAGCTTGGACAGCAGGTCGCAGATACGTCGATAACCGTCTCCGACGTCCCGTCCGACCCGCGCATAATCTGCGGAGAGAAGGTCACGGCAGACGGCTTTGCGGCGGAGGATTACAGCATTATAAAAGACGGTATCCTCGAATCCTTCATGATCTCCCAGTACGTTGCGAACAAGACCGGGTTCCCGAGAGCAAAGAACACCTCCGGAAGCATCATCATGAAGAACGGCGGAAAGCCGCTTGACGAAATAATCGCCGGGATCGACAAGGGTATTGTTGTAGGACGCTTCTCCGGCGGTCAGCCCTCGTCAAACGGTGACTTCTCCGGTGTCGCAAAGAACAGCTTCCTTGTCGAGAACGGAAAGATAACCGATGCGCTTTCAGAAACGATGATAAGCGGAAACCTTGCCGATATGCTGAACAGCGTTTACGGCATTTCATCCGAAACGGTTGCCGACGGCTCAAGCGTCCTGCCGTATGCGGCATTCTCCGGAATTACCGTCTCCGGAAAGTAATCAGAAACAGTTGACAAAACGATTTCCCCGCCGTTCGTCCGGGTCGGCGGGGAATTACAGTCAGAGAAAATCGGAAAACAATGAATCCCAGAATCAACCGCTACATAAAAAGACGCCTGAGAAACCGTACCGTAATCACAGTTATCTGCACCGCAGTTGTCATTTCGCTTGCAGCCGGGGTGCTTTATTATACAAAACTGCGCAAAAACCTTTTTTCAAAGAATATTTATCCGGGGAACAATTCGCCGCTTGCCCGCACGACCGACAGCAGCGAATCACTTATCTACGGAGTCGATTTTTCCGGACTGCTCGATACTTACCTTCCGAAAGCGCTTGAGGACCTTAACAGAATTTACCCCGACACGGATGAGGCTGTTTATACCGAGGGCATAAAGCTGATCGACGCGTACCGCAGTGAGATATATACGATCCTGAAATACGACGACTGGGCGGCTGAGATCGACAGACTGACTGCATATATTTGTGAAACAAACGCACTTCCGGTGCCGGAATTCAAAGAAAGACTTGCCGCGTCCCTGCGGCTGGTTCTGAGAGCTGCCGATATAAACGTAAGTCCGGTGTGCCAGCTTCCGGAGTACCCGAACGGATGCGAGGCGGCATCGGCTGTCTCGCTTCTGAATACCGTTGGGGTAAAGATATCGCTTAAGGATTTTGTCGACAGCTGTCTTCCGAAAGCCGACGTTCATATATCATTCGGCTGTATGTTCGGTCCCGACCCGAAAAAGTTCTATGCCGGAAATCCCGATGCCGGAAAGGGCGGCTGGGGCTGTTACGCTCCGGTGATCATGAAAGCGATCGAAGCCCTTCCTGACGGTATTCCCGGAAACCGCCGCGCCGTTGATCTTTCCGGAACGGAATTTGACGGGATTACCAATCTCCTCTGTCTCGGCATACCTGTCGCAATATGGGTAACGACCGACTTCGGACCGGTAAGCGGCTATTATCAGTGGCAGAGCGAGGACAAGACAGAAACCTTTGTCTATCCCGCAAACCAGCACTGCGTCGTTCTCTGCGGCGTTACACCGGATTTTGACGAGGGATACATCAGATATACCTGCCTCGATCCCCTTACCGGAAAAACCGTTTCTGTTCCGGCAAAAAAACTGTCCGGTTGCTTTGAATCGATGGGGAAGCAGGCTGTCGCACTGATACCCGACGCCTTGAACGTCGGCTTTGCCGTTTCTCAGAAGTACGGGAATATGAGTCTGACTTCAATTGACATCGGCGGCAGATATCCCGCTTATGAATATCCGCAGGACGAATACCACTGATCAAAAAAACTCTCCCGATGAAGGAGAGTTTTTATTATGCTTCAGCTGTTCCAGACAAACCCCGACGTCAGCAGGTGAACACCGTTTTTCGAGACCGTGAGAAGTCCTGTCTCGCAGTCTGCGGTTTTTTCGGTTTCATCCGGAAATCTGACCTTACAGACGCATTTTTTGACAGTTGTGACAAACGGAATGTGTCCCGCCATCACCGCAAGGTCGCCGCCCGCACCTCTTAACGAGAGAAAAACCGCGTCACCGTCAAAAACGGTCCCGGAAGGGGTCGAAACTGTCAGATGATATTCGTTCATATTCTGTCTGTCCTTTCACCGGAAGTGTCAGTTTTCGCCCCTGCGCGCTTTTTCGACCGCTTCCTCAATCGATCCGACATAGAGGAAAGCCGATTCCGGAAGATCGTCGTGCTTTCCGTCAATGATCTCGGCAAAACCGCGCACCGTTTCCGAAAGCGGTACGTACTGCCCCGGGAAGCCGTTGTACTGCTCCGAAACATGAAGCGCCTGAGACAGGTACTTCTGAACCTTGCGCGCGCGTGAAACGGTCAGCTTGTCGTCCTCGCTCAGCTCATCCATACCCATTATG
>CAZWJM010000180.1:0-2496 GCA_964634435.1 uncultured Oscillospiraceae bacterium
CAAGCTCGGCGGGCATGGAGTCGATCTCCGTGCGGATGAGCGCGCAGGCCTCGTCGACAAGGTCGATGGCCTTATCGGGCAGAAATCTGTCGGAGATATAGCGGTTTGACAGCGTCGCGGCGGCGACGATGGCGTTGTCGTGGATGCGCACGCCGTGGAACACCTCGTACCTGTCCTTCAGACCGCGTAGGATGGATATCGTATCCTCCACGGTCGGCTCGTCGACCTGCACGGGCTGGAATCTGCGCTCGAGCGCCGCGTCCTTTTCGATGTACTTGCGGTACTCGTCGAGCGTCGTTGCGCCGATGCAGTGCAGCTCGCCGCGCGCGAGCATGGGCTTTAAGAGGTTGCCCGCGTCCATGCTGCCCTCGGTCTTGCCCGCGCCGACGATGGTGTGCAGCTCGTCGATGAACAGGATTATCTGCCCCTCGGACTGCTTTATCTCCTCCAGCACGGCCTTGAGCCGCTCCTCGAACTCGCCGCGGTACTTCGCACCCGCGATGAGTGCGCCCATGTCCAGCGAGAATATCGTCTTGTTTTTAAGCCCCTCCGGCACGTCACCGCGCACGATGCGCTGTGCAAGACCCTCTGCGATGGCGGTCTTGCCGACGCCGGGCTCGCCGATGAGGACGGGGTTATTTTTCGTTTTGCGCGAGAGGATGCGGATGACGTTTCTTATCTCGGTGTCGCGGCCGATGACGGGGTCGAGCTTATTCTCCCGCGCCCGCTCGACGAGGTCCGAGCCGTATTTTTTCAGCGCGTCGTAACCGCTTTCGGGGTCATCGCCCGTGACGGGGCCGCGCTTTACCTTCGCAAGCTCCTCGGAAAAGCGGGACTTCGTAATGCCGTGGTCGGCGAAAATGCGCTTAATGTCCGCCGTGGGCGCGGCGAATATGCCGAGCATCACGTGCTCGACCGACAAATACTCGTCGCCAAGGCTCTTTGCCGATTTTTCGGCCGCGTTCATGACGCGCTCTGCCTCGCGCGAGAGGTAGACGTCGTAGCTTCCCGAGACCTTCGGCATCGCGCCGATGGCCGTGTCCAGCTCCGAGAGCATCGCGTTGCAGTCGACGCCCATTTTGCCCAGCAGCGAGGGGATGAGCCCGCCGTCCTGGTCGACCAGGGCATACAGCAGATGCTCCGGCGTAATATACTGATTGTCGTTTTCCAGCGCCATCGACTTTGCCGTCTGCACCATCTCAAGCGTTTTTTGTGTGAAATTCTGTGCGTTCATAAAAGCACCTTCTTTATATCAGGATAGATGCCCTCCGAAGCTGGGAGAAGTAGCAGGCCTCGATATCGCGGGCCGAGAAGCGGCCGCTGAGGTAGCCCTTCATCATCGTGTCGAAGAGCTTGATGTATTCCGAGAGCACCTTTGCCAGCTCGTCCGAGCTGCAGTCGCGGTTCGGGATGCATATCGAGCGGATGAACTTGCCGTCGTACAGCGCGTAGCGCGGCGGCTCCTGCTCCATCACGGGGCGCAGGTGCGCGTCCTCGATGCTCTTCCAGATGCGGAAAAACTCCGTCATCGAGCTTATAAGCGCCCTCGACTGCGTGCGGAAGATGACCGTCAGCTCGCCCAGACAGTCGCTGTCGCCGCGGTACAGCTCCACCTCGTACTTGACCGTCGGGCGGTATTTATATTCCAGCGAGGACTTGAGCGACATCGTCAGCGCGTTCGGCGAGACGAAGGGCACAAGCTCGCGCGAGGGCGTGAGCATCTGCTCAATAGCCGTGAAAATGTCGTTTATCCGTCGCTCGGGCGTGACGAGATCGACATGCTCTGCAAGTATCTGATTTATAAGGTTCGAGCGGTTCGTGCCGAGTCTGTGGGCAAGCCTGTCGACCTCCGCAACGACATCCTCGGAAAGCATAAGGCTGTATAATGTCTTTTTCATGATCTTTCTCCTTTTATTAAGCTAACGATAGCCGCTTCCCTGCCGGTTTAGGCGGTCTGATTTCCGCTCATGCGTCGTTAAATCCCTTGGCAATACACAAAGTATTGCGGGCTTTGCCTTGCCTGAGCAAAAATCAGCTCCGCCAAACTGCTTCGAACCTGACAGGCGGCAGGGCTTCAGCTCCCGTCAGCTTATGGTTTTAATATAATACCGGCTCAATATTTTGTCAAGGGTTTTATATAAATATTTTCACGGATTATATATCCGCGCCGCCCCGCAAGGCCACTAAGCGCCGATTTTGAATGCCCCCTTGTAGGGGCGGGGCTTGCCCCTACAATAGTGCAATTGTTCTAAATCAGTGCAAAGCAAGACGTTCAACCCCTGCATTGCACTCACGGGAAGCGGCAGATTTACGGTTTCGTCAGCACCCTCGAACCGGGCAAGCGCAATAGATGTATCGGTTCACTCTCAATGCGATATGCCTCGCCGGCGAGGCGTATCCGTAGGTGCGTCAATTCGCCATCAAAAAAGCGCCATCGGAAAACAAAACAGTTTACACATTTAGGTTGACAATATCATACACAGGGTATAAAATGTA
>CAZWJM010000181.1:0-2484 GCA_964634435.1 uncultured Oscillospiraceae bacterium
AGAACAACTGTGAACCTTTCTTTAATTTTTGCAGAAATCATTGCAATTTCTTTACATTTACAGTATGATATGCCCCGCGCCAAAATTTTGACAGATTTCGCAGCCGCCTTCCCCTGAGAGAGGCCTGCGGCAGGAGACATATATGCTGAAGACAAAACCCAATGAGATAGCGAATCAACCCCAGGCACCCCATGAGACATCTGCTGCGGTGCGAGCCCCGCACCGCGGCCTGTGGCAGGAATGGCTCCGCAGCCTGCTGCTGTTCTGCGGCGCCAGCGTCTATGTGGAGCTGTGCCTGCACCTGTGCGTCTATCGCTCGCTGGACAGGCGGGCGGTCTATCTGGTACTGTTCGGACTGCTGGGCGGCACGGTCTGTACGCTGCTGACCACGCACCTGCCCAAGATCGCCCGGCAGATCGTGGGCGTGCTTCTGGTCGCCGTGCAGGTGCTGTTTGCCGAGGTGCAGCTGATGTACCACGCCATTTTCGGCAACTTCATGCCCATCAGTCAGGTGAGCATGGGCGGGAATGTCATCACCAATTTCGACTCGCAGATCCTGTACAGCATCGGCAAGAACATCGTTCCCATCCTTCTGCTGCTGGTGCCGCTGATCGTGACGATCCTCTGCCTTGCTCTGCGCAAGCTCCGGATGCTGACCGTGCGGCTCAAGTGGAGGCAGGCGCTGGCGACGCTGGGCATCCTGCTGACGCTGCTGCTGGCTACGATGGGCATTATGTACGCCGGGCGGGACAAGTCGTTCTCCGTCTACAAGGCCTTCACCAACGTGAACACCTCTACCGACAGCAGCTATAAGAGCGTGGGCATGCTGGCCACCACCGTGCAGGAGCTTCGCTACATGGTCTTTGGCAGCAGCGGCAGCGTCATCATCACGCCGTCCTCGCTGGGTACAAACACCAGACGGCTCTACAGCAGCAATTCCTACAATGTGATCGAGAGCATCGACTTTGCAAAGCTGGCGGAGTCTGCGGATAACATCATGTGCAGGACCACGGATGAGTATCTGGCGCAGGTGGTCCCCACCCGGAAGAACAACTACACCGGGCTTTTGCAGGACTACAACCTGATCACCATCTGTGCCGAGAGCTTCTGCCCCTGGTTCATCAGCGAGGAGCTGACGCCCACCCTGTACAAGCTGTCCCACACGGGCATCATCTTTGAAAACTACTACGGCACGTTCCAGTCCGTCACCACCAACGGCGAGTACACCATGTGCATGGGACTGTATCCGGACATGTCCCGCACCAAGACGGATTCCAGCTTCAACGTGGCGGGCACCAACTATCTGCCCTTCTGCCTGGGCAACGCCCTGAAGGAAAAGGGCTACCAGACCTGGGGCTATCACGACTATATCGGCGATTTCTATAACCGGAACATCACCCACGCCAACATGGGCTATACCTTCAAGGCGGCGGACTCCGGGCTGGATATAAAGATCGACTGGCCCTCCTCCGATCTGGAGATGATGGAGGCCTCCGTGGACGACTACCTCAGCAGCAGGGAGCCCTTCCACGCCTATTACATGACCTTCAGCGGCCACTATCAGTACAACTGGGACAACGCCATGAGCGCCAAGAACCACGACGCGGTGAAGGATCTGCCCTATTCCGAGCCGGTGAAGGCGTATATCGCCTGCAATCTGGAGCTGGAAAATGCGCTGACCTACCTGATGCAGCGGCTGGCGCAGGCGGGCGTGGCCGATAAGACCTGTAT
This sequence comes from uncultured Oscillospiraceae bacterium, assembly GCA_964634435.1. GTDB lineage: Bacteria > Bacillota > Clostridia > Oscillospirales > Oscillospiraceae > F23-B02. The sequence goes on from CAZWJM010000181.1 coordinate 1,732, forward strand.
CGTACTGACCAATGACCACTATCCCTACGGTCTGACGGAGGACGAGTACAACGAGCTGGCAGGGCGGGAGATGGATCTTACCTTTGAGAAGTACCGCAACAGCTTCATCTGCTATGTGCCCGGCCTGTCCGAGAATATCGTGGTGGACGAGTACTGCTCCACGGCGGACATCCTGCCCACGCTGCTGAACCTGTTCGGCGTGGACTACGACTCCCGGCTGCTGGCGGGCACCGACGTGCTGTCCAACGGCGTACATATGGCGGTGCTGTCGGACAAGTCCTTCCTGACGAAATCCTTCCGCTATGACGCCGGCACGGAGACGGTGATCCCCGCCGACGAGAGCATCGTTATTTCTGACGAGCAGCTGGAGGCCTACCGGCTGTATGTGGACAATAAGTTCCAGATGTCCAGCAACATCGTCAACAGTGACTACTACGCCCATGTTTTCGGCAAGGCGTCCAGCGGCGGCACGCTGGAGGATACGGTGGTGTTTACGGACATCACGGGCATTTTCAACCAGGCCAGCGTCCTCTATATGTACCGCAACGGATATATAGACCCGGAAACGCCGAACACCTTTGGCGGAAAGGCCACGGCAAAGGTGGGCGAATTCGTGGATGCGCTGTACCGCATCTCCCAAAGGCCGGAGACGGACAACACTGCCCTGCCGCCTGACTATGAAAACGAGACATTCAACGGCTCCGCCTGCCCCTACTACGACGCCGTGTGCTGGGCGTATCAAACGGGGCTGCT
>CAZWJM010000182.1:0-2418 GCA_964634435.1 uncultured Oscillospiraceae bacterium
ACGCGACTTTTCAAATGCCCTTGACGTAAACGGCAGAGAGCTTGTCGGAGAGTATACAACGGAGGGCACCGGCGCGTCTCTTACAAAGAATCTGCGCGAGCTTGAATCCTCCCCCAAGGCGATATTCAAAAACGCAATGCCGATAAACCCCACCTATGAACAGAACACCGACGGGACATACACCTCCACCTACGGCAGCAGCTCACGGATTTTCTCTCCTATCTTCACCACCTCGTCGAAAAAGACGGCGGAAGCCATTCCGACCGGAGATTCCGAGGGAAAAGGCAAACCGGGCATATACAACCTTATGACCGTCACCGTTGATTCCCGCTACATCAAGAACGAGCCGCACTATTCCTACGTTCTTGCCGCAGGAACCGCATCGTTTGCCGATGATGCCTACATCGGAGGCAGAAGCTACGCCAACCGCGACATCATCTTCAACGCGATGAAGAATTTCGGAAGAAAAACCGTTCCGCTCGACCTTGACTTCAAGGTGTTCGAGGACGAGGGGCTTGATATCACAAAGGCGCAGGCTAACCGCCTCACCGTTCTTATCACCGTTGTTCCGTCCGTCATAGTGTTCGGTGTCGGTATCTACGTCTGGACAAGGAGACGCTACTTATGACAAACGGGCAATCTGTGAAGAAAAAGCAGACGGTGAACAAAAAGCAGAAGCTGACGATAATCATCTGCGCATCGGTCTTTGCGGTGCTGCTTGTCGTTTATCTTGCGGTCATAAGACCCCTTCTGAAAACCGCAACAGCCGAAACCAAGCCTCCGGAGCTGCTTGAGGGCGAGGTCCTCGGTGCAAACAACCGCGTGCTGATGTTCCCCCACACCGAAAAGGCGGACATCCTGAGCATAGAGGTACACAACGAAAAGGGAACCTACAAATTCTACCGCGGCTTCAACGGCGACAACGACAATTTCTACATCGAGGGCATGGAGGGCGCTCCGTACAGCCTTGAGCTTCTCTCGTCGCTTGTCGTTTCGTCGGGGTATACACTTGCAATGCCCCTCGGCGACGGATCTCCGAGGCTGAACGACCCGTCCGACGACCTGTCGGTATACGGGCTTGCCGAAAGCGACAATCCGGCGTGGTATCTGCTCACGACAATGAGCGGAAAGACCTACAAGGTCCTTATCGGAAACCAGATCCCCACCGGCGGCGGATATTACTGTATGTTTGACGGCAGAAACGCGGTCTACGTGCTTGACAGCTCGCTGTCCTCGACGCTTCTTGCCGACGTTAAGTCTATGATCACCCCCAGCCTCGGCTATCCGATATCCACATCGGATATGTTCAAGGTCGATGATTTCCAGATAATCAAGGAAAACAAGCTGTTCCTCTGGGTCGATACCCTTACTGCCGAGGAAAGCGGAAAGGATCTTCCCTCCTACGAAGCCAAGTTCCCTGCGGGAATGGAGCTGAACACTTCGGTTTATGCCTCGCTTCTTGAGGTATTCTCATCCTTCGCCGGAACCGAAACGGTTGCCTGCGGCAGCGAGGTAGCAAAGCTCGACAGCGCAATGCTTAAGGAAAAATACGGGATCGACATAGAGGCTCCGTACTACCTCATCCACTACAAGGTCGGCGATATCGAGACGTATATCGAGTTCAGTGCGCCCGACGAGGACGGCAATATGTATGCCTACTCCACCGTATACAACCTTGTTGCAAAGATAAACATCGCGTCCGCGGCGTTTATCAACTGGGATATCCTTCAGTACGTAAGCCCTGCGGTATTCGGCGACAACATCAACGACGTGTCGAAAATCGAGGTCAAGGGCAGCATCAACAACGGCGCCAACGAAAAACTCGATGTTGACACCTACTTCACCCTTGCCGGCGAAAAGAACGAAAAGGGTCAGAAGGACGACATCATAATCAAGAAAAAGGGCAGCGACAAAAAGTTCGACGAGGACGAGGTAAAGAACTTCAGACAGTTCTACAAGACTATCCTCGGCATTAAGCTTCAGGGCAGGACAGACTCCGACGAAACCGACAAGATGACTCTTCTCTGCGAGATGACCGTCACGCGGGACAACGGCGAGGTGCTTGAATTCAAATTCTGGTCGTATTCGACAAGAAGATGCTTCTATACCGTCAACGGAGAGGGCGAGTACTACACCCTCCGCGACAGTGTCGAAAAGCTCATACGCGATGCCGACAAGATAATGTCCGGCCTCCCGGTCGATTCAGACAACAAGAACTGAATCTTATTGACACAGGGCGAAAAGTTTATTCGCCCTGTGTTTTTTCGCATAAGCCTTCCCCTTTGAGGGGAAGGCTCACTGTCGGTTTTTTTTTGCCGACAGAGATTTCACGACTGCGTCGCCGCCAATAACCTCTTTTTCTTTCTCCGCAGAAAGAAAAAGAGGGAAAAAGAAAGACCGCTCAGGGGACTGCGCCGC
>CAZWJM010000183.1:0-2415 GCA_964634435.1 uncultured Oscillospiraceae bacterium
TTTTGTCGAGGCACAAAGTGTGCGAAAAAACGGGGTTTGGGGCTTGACCTTTGGGGATGGGTATGGTATATTAATGATTACCTGTCGGACGAGAGGTCTTTTTTTCGTGCGCGCATTTGAGCGCCGTCGAGGAGCTTGAGCCCCATACAGGGAGGCAAATGTCCGCACCGTAACGCGGATAAATAATATAGGAGGTGCCGAAAAGTATGGCTGACAACAGAGTCAAGATCACACTGAGATGTGACGAGTGCAAGCAGAGGAACTACAATACTGTCAAGAACAAGAAGAATACTTCCGAAAAGCTTGAAAGAAGCAAGTATTGCCCCTTCTGCAGAAAGCACACCAAGCACGTCGAAACCAAGTAACTTTCTGAAAGGATGAGTGTAAAAAATGGCTGAAGAGAAGAAAAACGCTGCTCCTGTCAAGAACACAAACGCCGTGAAGAAGGAAGATAAAAAGCTTGGTTTCTTCAAACGCATCGGAAAATGGTTCCGCGAGCTTAAAAGCGAGCTGAAGAAGGTCATTTGGCCGACTCCGAAGCAGCTTGCAACCAACACCGGTGTCGCGCTCTTCGTTATGGCGATCGCCGCCGTCGTCCTTTGGGGCTTTGATGAGCTCGCAGGACTGGTCGTGAACGTCATCTTCGAATTAGCGGGTTAAAAGGCTATGGCAGAAGACGCAAAATGGTATGTGATCCATACCTATTCCGGTTATGAAAACGCAGTTGCGGCAGCGATAATGAAGGCTGCCGAAAACCGCAGGATGCAGGATCTGATCCAGGAAGTCAACATCCCTCTCGAGACCGTGACCGAGATAACCGACGCCGGCGAGAAAACAGTCGAGCGCAAGGTATTCCCGGGCTACGTTCTGTGCAAGATGGTGCTGACGGATGACAGCTGGCATCTTATCCACAACGTCCGCGGCGCAACCGGCTTCGTCGGTGCAGGCGGCAAGGCCGTCCCGCTTACGGAGCAGGAGATCTATGATCTCGGCGTCGAACGTCACGAGATAGTCACGGGCTATCAGGTCGGAGACACAGTTAAGGTCACCGACGGTCCCCTCGCCGGCTTCCTCGGCACTGTTGAGGAGCTTGAGCCTGAGAAGGACAGAGTCCGCGTCGTCGTCTCCATGTTCGGCAGAGAGACACCTGTCGACCTTGAGCTTGATCAGGTCGAGGAAATCAAAGAATAATAAGAAAGAGGTGCTGAATAATGGCACAGAAAATAGTTGGATATGTCAGATTCCAGGTTCCCGCAGGAAAGGCGACTCCGGCTCCCCCTGTAGGTCCTGCACTTGGTCAGTACGGCGTCAACATCGGCCAGTTCACCAAGGATTTTAACGAGCGCACCAAGGGCGACATGGGCATGATGATCCCCGTCGTCATCACCGTTTACTCCGACCGCAGCTTCACCTTCATCACCAAGACGCCCCCCGCGGCGCTGCTGATCAAGAAGGCCTGCGGCATCGACACAGCTTCCGGCGTTCCCCAGAGGGACAAGGTCGCGACCATCAGCAAGGAAGATCTCCGCAAGATCGCAGAGCAGAAGATGCCTGACCTCAACTGCACCGACATTGAGGCTGCAATGAGCATGATCGCAGGCACCTGCCGTTCCATGGGCGTCCTGGTAGGCGACTGAGGAAAGGCAAAAGTGGGAGGATTTATTCCGACTCAACCACATTATTAGGAGGAAACGAAATTGTTTAGAGGTAAAAATTATAAAGAGAGCGCAAAGCTCATAGATAAGCAGGCCCTCTATGATCCCATGGAGGCATTCGACCTGGTAATTAAGGCAAGCAAGGCAAAGTTCGATGAGACCGTTGAGCTGCACGTCAAGCTCGGCGTCGATGGCCGTCACGCAGACCAGCAGGTCCGCGGCGCTATCGTCCTGCCCAACGGCACCGGCAAGACCGTCCGCGTCCTCGTCTTCTGCAAGGAAGAGCGTAAGGAAGAGGCTCTTGCAGCAGGCGCAGACTACGCCGGCGGCATGGATCTCGTTGAGAAGATCCAGAAGGAAAACTGGTTCGAGTTCGACACCGTTATCGCAAGCCCCGATATGATGGGTACCGTCGGTCGTCTCGGTAAGGTCCTCGGCCCCAAGGGCCTGATGCCCTCCCCCAAGGCCGGTACCGTCACTCCCAACATCGCTCAGGCGGTCAAGGAGTCCAAGGCCGGTAAGGTCGAGTATCGTCTCGATAAGACCAACATCATCCACTGCCCCATCGGCAAGGTATCCTTCGGCGCTGAGAAGCTGTTCGAGAACTACTCCGCTCTCATCGGCGCTATCATCAAGGCAAAGCCCGCGGCAGCAAAGGGCCAGTACATCAAGTCCTGCGTCACCGCTTCCACCATGGGCCCCGGCGTTAAGATCAACGCCCAGAAGCAGCTCTGATAAATAAAATACCAAACCTCCGTAC
>CAZWJM010000184.1:0-2413 GCA_964634435.1 uncultured Oscillospiraceae bacterium
CTTCGACCGCGTCAACGAACTCTCCTATATATACCGGATCAGTGCCGTCGGCAAGCGTCAGGGGCAGACCCACAACGGCGCTTCCGACCTCAGGCAGCTCGGCATATACAAGTCCCGCGGCAATGAACTTTTCCGGAGAATCCGATCTTTCAAGCACTCTCATTGTAGCTGACAGCGCATAATACCCGCCGGATATACCGGTGTAAATGACCGCCTCTTCCGCCTTTACCGTAATGTATACGTATGACGGCAGTTTTGTTGTAACGCTTACCTCGCATATATACGCAAGCTCTCCGGATATACTGCTTTCTGCCGCTTTTTTATCGGTCAGATACAGCTTGTCACCGTAGGATATTCCGGACGCCGCAATTATCTGCTCGTCGGTATATGGCGAATCTCCCTCGATCCTGATCTCCCCTACGACAAAAAATGAACCGAGGAATCTTGATATGACATAGATCAATACACAGCTGATACTCAAAAGTGCAAATATCAGCAGCCACTTTGCCTTGCGCCTGCGTTCGAGCTTTTTTGCGTGTTCACGCGCCTGTTCCGCGCGGCGCTTTTCCGCCGCCTCACGCGCCGCAAGCTCGTTCCTTTGTGCGTTGAGGCGTGCTTCCTTTTCTCTGTCACCGGATAAATTTCTCCGTCCGGCAGGAGATGGCTGAGGCGACGACCGCCGTGTTTCCCCGGCGGAGGTTGCCTCGCGTTCTTCCCCGTTACGCATCACTTCTTTGCTTTTTTGCCGTCGGCAAGAGAAATGATCTCACGGTATATCCGTTCGTTTGAGTCCGGAACGGCAAAAGCCGAGATATTCTTTTCAAGGCTGTGCATACGTGCAGGATTTTCAAGCACCGCTGACACCTCGGAGCAGATACGTTCAGCAGTAAGCTCCTTTTCCTCTATCAGCACAGCGCCTCCCGCATCGGCAAACACCTTTGCGTTTTTATACTGCTGATTGTCGGTAACATTCGGGGATGGTATCAGAACCGCCGCCTTCTGTGCCGCGGCAAGCTCCGAAAGCGTTATAGCACCGGAGCGGCTTATCACCATATCCGCCGCCGCCATGCGCAAAGGCATATCGTATATATATTCCACAAGCTCAAGATTTGCCGCCTTGTCAAGCCCCGCCTCCTCAAACTGACGGCGCGTTTCCTCATATCCGCTTGCTCCGCAGGCGTGAGTGCAGTATATATCAGGGTGCTTTGAAAGATAGTCCCGCATAAGATCAAGCACAGCGGAATTGACACGCTCCGCGCCCAGACTGCCGCCGAAGGAAACTATATACTGACGGCAGCTGTCCGGAAGTCCGAGCTTTTCCCTCGCCTCACGGCGGGTGACAGTCCCGAAATCAGTTCTCAGCGGACTGCCCACGTGCATGGTCTTTTCGGGAGCACCAAGCGCCTCGCCCGTAACGGCAAAATTCACGAAGATTTTATCCACATACGGCACAAGTCTGCGCACCGCAAGACCCGGAACGGCATTTGACTCATGTACCGCCGACGGGACTCCCAGCTTTGATGCCGCCACAAGCAGCGGCCAGCTTACATATCCGCCTGTGCCGATAACAACGTCCGGCTTGAACTCCTTTATAAGCTTTTTAGCAACGATCGGTGAAACCGCAGCAAGAAACGCCGCCCTTATGTTGGCAAGCGACAGCGAACGCCTGAAGCCGCGTACATCAACATGATACAGCTTATATCCCGCTGCCGGAACAAGTTTATTTTCAATTCCCCGCTTTGTGCCTACAAACGCGATCTCGGCGGAGGGAATATGTTCTTTTATTGTATCTGCAATTGCGATCGCCGGATTAACGTGTCCTCCGGTACCGCCTCCTGTCATCAGAACCCGCATGGCTTTGAACCTGCCTTTCTTACTGTCCTTTAATCTCTTTTCTGCGTGCAGAACTGTGAAAGCCCCAGCACGATGCCCGCCTCAAACATCTGCATTATCGTTGCCGTGCCGCCTGTGCTGAAATAGGGCAGCGAAATTCCGGTGTTGGGCAGAACTCCGCTCACGACCCCTATATTAAGCAGCACCTGAAGCGCCAGCTTGAATGACAGCCCGAAAATGACCAGCGAGCAGAACTTATCCGACGCGCGCGACGCAAGAACGAATCCGCGCGCCGTAAGCGCAAGAAACAAAAGCATTATTGCGGTTGCCCCGAAAAATCCAAGCTCCTCGCAAACAATTGTAAACACAAAGTCGTTCTGAGGCTGTGAAACATAGCCGTATTTAAGCCGTGACTGCCCCAGCCCCACGCCGAACAGCCCGCCTGTTCCTATTGCGTAAAGCCCCTGCGTGGACTGCCAGTCGCTGCCAAGAGCGTCTGCTCCGCGGTTCTGCCAGCTATCGATACGCTTGCGTGCATACTTGGTGTTCATAATGATAAAACCAAGCACGCCGCCGACAG
>CAZWJM010000185.1:0-2411 GCA_964634435.1 uncultured Oscillospiraceae bacterium
TATCTGCCTCAATACCTTCCTCGGTGAGCTTAATGCCACGCCGTCCCAGTCGGGGCCGACGGGATATGTGAAGCTGCGTCTGGCTCTTGCGATACTTGACGAGGGCGGGGTAATAACGCTTGAATACACCGACACGTCGCGTCCGGGAGCCGAGCTTGCGGGCGTTACGCTGAACAATCCGGAAAAAAAGGCGGAACTTGAAAAGACATGTTTATACAGACAACTGACGAATCCGGCAAGGACATCTATGCCGGTATAGATAAGCTGCTTCTCACACTTGAAAAGACCGGGAAGCACTATGATATCGAGAAAATCAAGAAGGCGTATCTTTACGCGAAGGAGCTTCATGCCGGGCAGTACCGGTGCAGCGGGGAGGAATATATCAGTCATCCGGTCGCCGTTGCCGAGATAGTTGCGGGGCTTGAGCTTGATACCGATTCGATATGCGCCGCGCTTCTTCACGATACCGTCGAGGACTGCGTCGGAAAGACCGACCTGCCGACTATCAGAAAAGAATTCGGAGATGACGTCGCCTCCCTTGTCGACGGGCTGACCAAAATGGTGCAGATCCCGTTCGAGGACAAGGAGGAGCAGCATATCGAGAACCTCCGCAAGATGTTTCTTGCCATGTCGAAGGACGTAAGGGTCATTTTCATAAAGCTCAGCGACAGGCTCCACAATATGCGCACCCTCGGTGTCAAGAAGGATGCAAAGCGCAGGATGACCGCGCTTGAAACGATGCAGGTCTTTGCGCCGCTTGCTCACCGTCTCGGTATGCAGAGGATGAAGCAGGAGCTTGAAAATCTCTCTCTTGAATACCTTGATCCCATCGGATACGAGGAAATACGGAAGGATATCGAGAAGCGCTACGGCGAAAGCCGCGATTTCATCGAAAAGGCGCGTGCTCAGGTCGCGGACAAGCTGACCGAGGCGGGGATAAACTTCATTCTTGAAGGACGCGTGAAATCGGTATACAGCATATACCGGAAAATGTATCAGCAGAACAAGAGCTTTGATGAGATATTCGACTTCTACGCTCTCCGGGTCATCGTGAATACCGAGGAGGAGTGTTATGTCGTCCTCGGACTCATACACGAGATGTTCAGCATGATCCCCGGACGGTTCAAGGATTATATCTCCACGCCGAAGCCGAATATGTACCGCTCGCTCCATACCACCGTAATGGGCAGGAACGCGATACCGTTCGAGGTGCAGATAAGGACATGGGAAATGCACCAGATAGCCGAATACGGTGTCGCCGCTCACTGGAAATACAAATCCGGCGAGGAGAGCAGGGAGGATATCGACAGAAAGCTCAGCTGGATCGCAAAGCTCATAGAAACGGAAGACGACACGCGCGACCCGGAGGAATTTCTTCAGGCTCTCAAGATCGACATAATGCACGACGAGGTCTTTGTCTTCACCCCTAAGGGCGACATAATCACCCTTCCGCAGGGTGCGACCGTCATCGATTTTGCCTATGCCATACACTCCGCAGTGGGGAACAAGATGGTCGGCGCGAAGATAAACGGAATGATAGTCCCGATAGACCGGGCGCCGCAGAACGGCGAGATCGTCGAGATAATCACCTCGTCCGCTTCAAAGGGACCCTCCCGTGACTGGATGAAGATAGTCAGAACCGGTGAGGCGCGCAACAAGATACGCCAGTGGTTCAAGAAGGAGCGCAGAACCGAGAACATAGCCGTCGGAAAATCCGATGTCGACCGCGAATTCAGAAGATACGGCAGACCGTTTACCGAGGCGCAGAAGACAGAGATCCTTACAAACGTCAGCAGACGCCTCGGCATGACCGACCCGGAAGACCTGTTCAATACGATAGGCTACGGCGGCATCACGGTTCAGAAGATCTCCGCAAAGCTCCGCGACGAGTTTGACCGCGTGGTCAAACCGGAGGAAGAGGCTCTTCCCCAGACCGCAGAGCAGGTGGTTACCCAGAAGAGAAAGAAGTCAAGCGGCGGGGTCGTGATCGACGGAGTCGAGGGGCTTGCCGTAAAGTTCGCAAAATGCTGCAATCCTCTCCCCGGCGACCCGGTCATCGGCTTCATTACAAAGGGATACGGGATATCGATACACAAGCAGGACTGCCCGAACGTCATTTCCGGGCTGAACAATCCGATATATGCCAACCGCTGGCTGAATGCAAGATGGGAGACTGCCGTTTCCGCGTCGAACGAGTTCGAGGCGCAGATCAGGATAGTCGCCCAGCCGGATATCAGGCTCATTGCCGATATCACGATGGCTCTTGCCGACATGAAGGTCTCGCTGCTCGGCATAACGACAAGAAACCGCGACGACTGTACGATCGTCGAGCTTGCCGTGACCTGCCGTAATCTTGACCATTTCAGGTCGATAATGTCAAGGCTCCGCTCGGTTCCCAAGGTCGAAAGCGT
>CAZWJM010000186.1:0-2388 GCA_964634435.1 uncultured Oscillospiraceae bacterium
CGCATTACGAAAGCGGGCGGAGTTGAGGTTGTAGACCATCCGGAGGTTGCAACGGGACAAGCTTCTCCACGGACGGCGTTTGATACCGCAATCGCAGTTGTGGTTGGCGTGATTATTGCTGCTGTGATCATTATCCTGAAAACACTCTCCGACACAACGATTTATCTACCGGAGGATATTGAGAAATTGGTTGGTGTTGCCGTTATCGGACAGATTCCGGAAATTGAAGGCACGGAGAAAAACTATAAATACTGGGAACTCGCAAATGGAGGAACGATTAGCTATGAAACGAACGACTATGCGGCAAAACATGAAGAACAAAAGTGAGATTATTGCAAGCAACCGGAAACGCCTCCTGAATAACGATACCCCATTTGCTATTCGCGAGGCATATGTCAAGTTGAGGACAGGTCTCATGTTTTGCATGACGAAGGATAGGGACAGAGCCTGCAAGACCATTGCTGTCACCAGCGCAAATCCTTCAGAAGGCAAAAGCCTGACCGCAGCCAATATTGCAATCAGCTACGCTATGCTTGGTAAAAAGACCCTTTTAATTGATGCCGATTTGAGAAAGCCGACACAAAGAAGACTTTGGAAATTGGATGTCTCCTCCGGACTTTGTGATTTCATTGCAGGCATATGGAAATTGGAACTGGTAAAGGTAAAGGACCTGCCTTTATGGATCATTGGAGCCGGAACCATACCACCAAACCCATCCGAACTGCTTTCTTCAGATAGAATGAAGACCTTTGTTGCAGAAATTGCCACGAGGTACGACTATGTCATTATTGACACGCCGCCGATCAATACAGTTGCTGATGCACAGATTCTTTCTGCATTCGTAGATGGTGTGTTGATCGTAGCAAAGTCTGGAACTACGACATCGGATGAGCTACGGGCTGCTATCGATGCCGTTGAACGGGCAGAGGGAAATTTGTGCGGCGTAGTACTAAACGATTTGAATATGAAGTCTATGCGCTACTCCTATAAGTATAAGTACGGCGGTAAATATGGAGATAAGTATGGATATAAGTATTCCTATGCAGACCCGTATGAAAGAAGATAGTTCTATGATTGACTTATCTTTGGATTATCACGCACATATTTTGCCAGGGTGCGACCACGGCAGCAGCAGTGTAGATATGTCGCTCAAACAGATGGATATGGCAAAGGAAGCGGGCATACAGACGATTTGTGCAACGCCCCATTTTTACCCACATAAAGAGAGCGTGTCGTCATTTATCGAAAGACGAAGGCAAACCGCAGACAACTTGTGGACACAAATTCCGGCAGATTCACCGCGTGTTTTGTTAGGAGCTGAGGTGCTGATTTGCGACGGAATGGAACGGTTGAACGGTCTTCGTGAACTCTGCCTCGAAGGAACGAATGAACTCCTGCTGGAGATGCCGTTTTATCGTTGGTCGGCTCCTATTTGGGATACATTGTATCGACTGAATGATCTGCGAGATATACAGATTGTGATCGCTCATGCGGATCGGTACCCGCCGGAGGATATCCATCAATTGATTTCAGAAGGGATTCCGTTACAGCTGAATGCGGAGTGTCTTCGGAAACATTTGCATCGAAAGCGTTACCTTGAGTGGATTCAAAAAGGTTATGTTTCTTATCTTGGCAGCGATATTCATGAGTTCGGGCCGGGCTACCATGACTTTGAAAAATGCAGGAAACTGCTATGCCGTTACCTTTAGAAGCGTAACTTGCATTTGAGCTTTCCTCAGATTGGAATGATACTATGCAGAATACAGCAATCATCTATAATACCAATAAACTGCCTCATGTAAAAGCCTTGCCGGTTCTTGGCGGTTGCCTGCTGCTTTCTGCAGCAGTTTGTGTGGCACAAGTTCTTGGAAATTCGGTCATTCTGCTGTTATGCCTGCTTGGATATCTGGTATTTACTGTATTGACATGTAACAAAGGCATCGTTTTCCCTGTTTTGCTGTATTTTCTCCCGTGGAGCCCTCTGCTCAAGATGTATAACGGCGGAATCTCATTTTTTACAATTGCACTTCTATTATGCTGCGTGGTTTCCCTTCTGCAGAACAAAATGTCTTTGCGGCTTTACCAGATTATCCTTGCTGCGCTCCTTATGGCGCTGATATTAGTGACCAAGGCCATACAACATAACCCGATTGGAAATGACTATTTGTGTTTTCTCATTATGTTGTTTCTCTTTCCGTGCGTTATGCAAGGGAGCACAGAAAATATATCCTTCTACCGAATCACCATATTCTTTGCGTGTGGAATCGTATCAGCAGCATTGACAGCACAGCAAATTGCAACATTTCCAAATATATCGCAGTTTATCACCGTTGATTCATACCTGACTGTGACACGGTTGTCCGGCTTTTACGGGGATCCAAATTTCTA
>CAZWJM010000187.1:0-2380 GCA_964634435.1 uncultured Oscillospiraceae bacterium
AAAAAACGACATAACCGGAAAGACCTGCGCCTGCTTTGAGCCTGCGCTCGACTATGTGGTGGTCAAGCTGCCCAAGTGGCCCTTTGATAAATTCGCGGGCGCTTCCCGCAGGCTCGGAACTCAGATGAAGGCGACGGGCGAGGTCATGGCTATTGCGACCTCCTTTGAGGCGGCGCTGATGAAGGCTGTGCGCGGCGCGGAGATATCCCTTGACACGCTCAGTGCCGCGCCGATCTCCGATATGCCGCTTGCCGAGCGGCTTAAAGTGCCGGACGACCGGCGGCTTTTCAGTGTGTTTGAGGCGATAAAGAGCGGTATGAGCATTGACGAGATATCCGCCATTACCCGTATTGACCGGTTTTTCCTTTGCAAGCTCGCGCATCTTGCGGATTATGAAAAAAGGATCGCCCGCGGGATCGACGCGGACGCGTATTATGAGGGCAAAAGACTGGGATATACCGACCGCGCGCTTAGGCGTCTTTCGGGAGCGGACGCGCTGCCCGGATGCGAGCTTTCGTACAAAATGGTTGACACCTGCGCGGCGGAATTTGACGCCGAAACGCCCTACTTTTACTCCTCGGTGGGCGGCGAGTGCGAGTCACGCGGCTTCCCGCGCTCCGGAAAGCCTGTGGTAATGGTGCTCGGCTCGGGACCCATCCGAATAGGACAGGGAATTGAATTTGACTATTCCTCCGTCCACTGCGTGTGGGCGCTCAAACGCCTCGGGTACGATGTGGTCATTGTCAACAACAACCCCGAAACCGTTTCCACTGACTACGACACTGCGGACAGGCTTTATTTTGAGCCGCTGTGCGAGGAGGATGTGATGAACATCATCCGTGTTGAAAAGCCGGTCGGCGTGGTCGTCGCCTTCGGCGGTCAGACCGCAATAAAGCTGACCTCCTTCCTTGACCGGAACGGCATACGTATTCTCGGCACATCCGCGGAGGGAATTGACATTGCCGAGGACCGCGAGCGCTTTGACCGTCTGCTTGAAAGCACGGGGATACACCGTCCGCAGGGGCTTGGAGTGTCGGGCGAGGAGGAGGCGGTCAGTGCCGCGCGACGTCTGGGTTATCCGGTGCTTCTGCGCCCTTCGTATGTCATAGGCGGGCAGAATATGCGCATAGTTCACGACGAGGTGGAGGTGCGCCGATATATGAAGCGCATCCTCTCGGCGGGGATAGACAATCCGGTTCTGGTTGACAAGTATATGATGGGCATCGAGCTTGAGGTCGATGTGATCTCTGACGGCAAGGACGTGCTGATCCCCGGGATCATGGAGCATATCGAGCGCACCGGAGTTCACAGCGGAGATTCTATCGCCGTTTATCCCCCGTACAACATAAACGACAAAATGCGCGCCACGATCGCCGAATGCTCGGAAAAGCTGGCGCTTGCGCTCGGCACGCGGGGACTTGTCAACATCCAGTACCTTATTTACGAGGGCGGGCTGTACGTTATCGAGGTCAATCCGCGCGCGTCGCGCACCGTGCCTTACATAAGTAAGGTGACGGGAGTCCCGATGGTGGAGATAGCCTCCCGCGTGATGGTGGGCGAAAGTCTTGCCGATGCCGGATACGGCACGGGACTTTACCGCACGCCGCCCTACTTTGCCGTCAAGGTCCCGGTATTTTCGTTTGAAAAGCTGACCGACGCCAACTCCTACCTCGGACCTGAGATGAAATCGACCGGTGAGGTGCTGGGTATCGGAAAGACGCTCAACGAGGCGCTTTTCAAGGGCATGACCGCGTCCGGCAGACGGCTCAGGTATCCGCAGGCAGACAGAAGCGTGGGAGTCTACATCAGTGTTGACACTCACGACCAGTCGGAGGTGGTCTCTCTTGCCAAGAAGCTGGACGATCTGCACTTTTCCCTTTACGCCACCGAGGAAACGGCGCAGTCGATACGCTCACTTGGAATTGACGTGACCGAAGTGCCGTACAGCGATTCCTTTGACCTGCTCGACAGCGGAAAAATAAGCTACATCGTGTATACCGGAGCGCTGCTTGATTCAACCGTTGAGGAATATATCGCGCTCAGCCGCCGCGCGCTTGCGCTTTCAATACCCTGTTTTACCTCTCTTGACACCGCGCACGCGGCTGCCGACATCATTGCCGGACGCTTCAACGAAGGCAACACCGAGCTTGTGGACATAAACCATATGCGCACTGAAAAGCAATGCGTTTCTTTTGCCAAGCTGCAGGCGACGGGTGATGACTATATATTTGTTGACAACCGCGCCTCAGCCGCCGGTTCAGCCGGAGGCGTGCTCAGTTGCCCCGAGTCGCTTTGCATCGGGCTTTGCGACCGCCATTACGGAGTGGGGGCCGACGGGCTGGTGCTCATTGAGGACTCGGACGTTGCCGATGCGCGTATG
>CAZWJM010000188.1:0-2374 GCA_964634435.1 uncultured Oscillospiraceae bacterium
TGCCGCCGCCCGCTCCCATTACTACGAGGAACTGGGACAGCTGACCGACCTGCTGTATAATACCGTCAGCCTTGCCATGTGGGTGCCGTTCAACGAAGGCTGGGGCCAGTTCGACGCCCTTAAAGCAGCGGAATTTATCCGCCGGCGGGATCCTACCCGTACCGTCGACCACGCCAGCGGCTGGTACGACCAGGGCGGCGGCGATATCAAAAGCATCCACTGGTATTTCCGGCCCTACCGCCATCATCAGCCCAAACGGGAGCGGCGGGCCGTCTGCCTCACCGAATACGGCGGCTACAACTGCGCGGTCCCCGGCCACTGCTGGGGCGATAAGGCCGAGTTCGGCTATAAAAAGATCTCCGACCCCGCCGAATTCAACCAGGCCTTTGAACGGCTGATGACCGAACAGATCCTCCCCGCCAAACGGCAGGGACTGGCCGCCGCCGTCTACACCCAGGTCAGCGATGTGGAAAGCGAGCGCAACGGCTTGCTCACCTATGACCGCCGCGTCTGCAAAGCCGAACCGGAACGGTTCTGCCGGATCAACGCGCTGCTTTCGGATTAGCCTTGCATTGCCGCGGCGGAATGTGGTATACTGGTAAAACCGAAGGAGTGAGCCGGGCAGCAGCGGGCGGGTGACCGAAAGGCCCCGCATGAGGAAAGTCCGAGCTCCGCAGGGCAGGATAGCTGCTAACGGCAGCCGGCGGCGACGCCCGGGAAAGTGCAACAGAGAGATACCGCCCCAGCCCGGCTGGGGTAAGGGTGGAAAGGCGAGGTAAGAGCTCACCAGCTTTGGGGAGACCCAAAGGCTATGTAAACCCTATCCGGAGCAACACCAAGCGGGATCACAGGGGGCGGCCCGTCCCGATCCCCAAAAGCGTGGCTTGAGCCTGTCGGCAACGGCAGGCCTAGATAGATTGCTGTCCCAGACAGAACTCGGCTTACAGGCTCACTCCTTGGGCAGAATAACACTAAAACGGACTTGCTCCCTACCAGGGGCGCAAGTCCGTTTTTCCGTGCCGTTTATATCAGGGCAAAGGCCGTCAGCAGCCAGATGGTAAAGAACATCGTGACCACCGAAAGCACCGTCGTCACCACCACCAGCTGCCCCGCCAGCTCTCCGTCGGCCCCGCATTGGTTGGCCAGCGTATAGCCGGAAACCGCCGTGGGGCAGGCCAGCATGACCGCCAGCGTGGCAAGTGTCTCCCCGCGAAAGCCCATCAGCACCACCAGCGGGATAAAGACCAGCGGGATCACAAGGCTCTTGCCCAGCACCGCCATCCACAGCGAACGGCCATAGTCCCCCAGGCGGGAAAGATGGATGCTGCCGCCCAGCACAATCAGGCAGTACGGCGTTGCCATACCGCCGATATCGCTTACCGTCTTTGCCACCGGCTGCGGCAGCGGGATCCGCAGCAGCAGGAACAAAAGCCCCAGCGCCGCTCCGATCAGGTACGGATTTTTAATGATGTTCAGCAATAGCCCGGCGGTCTTTACCTTCCCGCCGCGGTAAATCTCAAACAGGATGGCCGAAATGGTGCTGGTCAGCGGGATAATCACCGCCGCGATCACCGCGATCAGCCCCGTATTCTCTCCCCCGTACAGGGAAGCGATAATCGCCATCCCGAAGATGACAAAATTAACCCGTATCTCGCATTGGATGATCGGGCCGCGGCGACGGGGATCCTTTTCTGCTGCCGTAAAAACAGCCAGCGCCAGCGCAAAAATGACCAGGATAATCCCCACTGCCGCCAGCAGCGGCCGGCCGTACCGCGCGATATCCCATTCGGCGCGGTACAGGCTGTAAAAAAGCTGCGTCGGCAAAAAGAGTTTAAAGCCCAGCCGGTCCATCACATTCAAAGACTTTTCATCCACCCATCCCAAGTGCCGAACCAGCATACCGACGGCCAGCATCAGCAGGATGGGCACCACTATCCTAACCGAAAGGAGAAAACCCGCCATATCAGATCCTCGTTTTCTATCATATTTTCTCCTATTATAGCGGGTTTCCCCCTCAAAGACAATTCTTTCCCCGGGTCATTTGGAATTTCAAATCCCTTTTCAGAAGGTTACTCGACCGTCAGATATTTTCCGTCCTCGATCCGGTACAGGCTTTTGACCGGCGCGATTTTTTGCAGGATCTCCGGCGCCTGCAGGCTGGTAAAACGCACCGCTGTCCCGCAGCTTGCTTCCAGCATCCGCGGACGGGGCATCATACGGTTGGGGATCCCGCGCAGGCCGAGTGCCCGCGCGTATTCTATCGCCTGCATCTGGTTGGGAAATGTCGCAAGATACTCCATGGTGTTGCCCCCCTTCGGGCCATTGGGGCATAGCCCCACACCATACTATGCAGGGACAATGTATTGCGGTATCC
>CAZWJM010000189.1:0-2366 GCA_964634435.1 uncultured Oscillospiraceae bacterium
ATGAACTGCTTCATGAGGTACAGACCGAGGGTCGAAGCCCACACCGGAACTATCGAGATCCAGTAGGTATTCAGCCAGCCGAGCCACACGAAGATGAAGAAGTTCGTGATTCCGGCGACGGTGCTGCTTATCATGAGCGAGTACCGGATCACTGCAAAGATCCAGGTTCTGCCCGGGAATTTGATTTTCGAAAGTGCGTATGCTGTCAGCGAGCCGAGGACAAGGCACCCGAAGGTAGCTGCGACCGAGATGATTATCGTATTGAAGATATATCTCGAGATCGGAACCCATGTGCTGTTCATGTTGGAGAACAGGTCGATGAAGTTCTGCATTGTCGGCTTGATGACGTAGAGGTTCGGAGGAGTTATGTTTCTCTCTCCGAGCGGCTTCAGCGCCGTGATTATCAGGTACCACATCGGCAGGAACATGAAGATTCCGAGGATGAAAAGCAGTACCGTGATTCCGACGTCTCCTCCCTTTGAACGGTTGAGGACAACTCTGTGGTTTCTGACTCTTAACTTCTTTGCCATATCACTGTCCCACCTTTGAGAGGAATTTCTGGACGAGCAGGTTGGATACCATCATTATAAAGAACAGCATGACCGCGATTGCCGAGGCGTAACCGTACTCGAAACGGACGTTCATGTATTCTGTCAGATGGTGCTGCAATGTCCATGCAACATAGTCTGTCGAGGGATTTCCGCAGAGAGCATTAACAATACCGCCGAATCCGAAGGACTGGGTGATAGCCATGACCGCACCGAAGAGAAGTATCGAACGCATCTGGGGAAGGGTGATATACCACGCCTCCTGCCAGCGGTTCTTGACACCGTCGATAGCACCCGCCTCGTAAAGCGAGTGATCGACTCCCTGAAGACCTGCGATGTTGGAAAGGAACGTTGTACCGAGAGAGGTCCAGAGGGCAACGACGATACAGAGCGGAACAATATACCTCGTGTCCTTGAAGAAGACTATCGGCTGGGTTATAAGACCCATTCTGAGCAGCCAACCGTTTACATAGCCATAGATATCGCCCTGGAAGAAGATACCGAAAACCAGATACGCGGTTCCTGCGATGGAAGGCGCATAGAATATGATGGTTACAAGCGCTCTCATTTTCGGCGAAAGCTCGTTTATGAACCATGCGACGATGAATGAAAGGATGAAGGACGCGGGGCCCGTCGTGATTGCAAACATCAGGGTATTCGAAAACGCCGTGATGAAGAGATCATCCGCGAGGAAGAGCTGAACATAGTTCTGAAGTCCCTTCCACTCGGGGAACTCAAGCATATTGAAAGATGTGAAGCTGAGAAGGATCGAAAGCACGACCGGGACGACCGTGAACGCGGTGAACATTATAAAGAAGGGAGCGACCATGACATATCCCTGCCAGTTGCGTTTCATCTGAACGCGGATATATTTTCCCTTGGATATCGGCTTGTTGACATAAGGCTGTTCGTTCTGCGGCAGTACATCTTTTTGAGCTGTGTTGCTTGTCATATTGATTTGTCTCCTTTTGATGTAATGTGCAAAACGGTCACTTGCCGAGGATCGGCTCGTTTATGTACCTTCCGGGCACATATTCGCCGGTCGCAACGTCGTAGTAATCCATCTTGAAGTCTTCGCGCTTACGGGATATTTCCTTATTTATATACAGAATTCTGTCAAGAAGCTCGTCTGAAGCATTTGAGGAATTATTGTATGCCTGAAGGAATGCGCTGTTGACATAGGTCTTGATGATGTAGTTACCGGGATACTCGCGGATACCGACAAGATTGTCTGTCTGAGCCTTCATCGCGGCGTATTCCTCGTCCGTCCATGCCTGACCGAGGAGAGCATCCTTTGTCGGAGAGTTGTACTTTGTGGTCGGGTTTGCATTGACCGCAAGTCTTTCTCTTGCAATGCGTCTCTGAGTCTCGGGGGAGACAGTCCACTTCATGTATTCCCATGTTGCGCTCGGGTTGGTTGCTCCTCTCGGGATAACGAGAGCGGTAACGGTAACGGGAGCGGTGCAGTTTATCTCGCCGTCCTCGCCTTCAACGCCGAGGAGGGGAGCCATCTTCCACAGTCCGCGGATATCATAGTAGGACATCAGCGTGTTGTAGGTTCCGACTGCCGAGCCGAAGTAGATCGGAATTTCACCGGTTCTGAAACGGGTGAGGTCGTACTGGATGGAGCACTTGTACTGCGAGAACATATTGGTATAGTCCTCGAAAGCATCAAGAGCAACATTTTCGTCAAGTGCGATGGAATATCCTCCGTCGTTGTAGAGCTGACCGCCCATCTGATAGAGGAACATCTTAAGTCCTTCAAGAGCCTGAACCTCGTATGTTGTCGCGGTTCCTGCCATGAGGGTACCCGGCATA
>CAZWJM010000190.1:0-2364 GCA_964634435.1 uncultured Oscillospiraceae bacterium
AGGCGCGGGACACCGCAATAAACGTATACGTAACATAGAAAGGCGATTTAAAAGATGGGGAAGAAAGAATTAGCTGCAAAGTATCATGGATCGGGCTGCAATTGCGCGATGGCGGTCGGCTGCGCGTTCTGCGCGGAGGCGGGCGTCGACGAGGCGCAGATGAAGTCGCTGGTGCGCAGATACGGCGGCGGAGCGTGCAAATACTGCGGCGCGCTGCTGGGCGCGGTGGCGGCGATGAACATTGCGGCCGGGGCGTATGACCCCGAAAACCCCGCGGCACTCGACGGCAAAGCGTCGGACAAGGCCGCGGAGCTGCTGCGCAGATTCGAGGAGAAAAACGGCTCGGTGTTCTGCCGCGAGCTCAAGGGCCGCGACACGGGCGTCGTGCTGCGCCCCTGCCGGGGCTGCGTCGAGGACGCGGCGGAGCTGGCAGAGGACATTTGGAGCAAGTAACGGAGGCGCGGGATGTATCGTATCTACATCGTCGAGGACGACCTCGGCATCGCGGGCGAGATAAAAAAACTGGCCGAGACCTGGGGTCTTGAGGCCAGATGCGCGGAGGACTTCCGCAACGTGATGGGCGAATTTGCCGAGTTTCAGCCGCACCTTGTGCTGCTGGACATCACGCTGCCGTTTTTCAACGGCTACCACTGGTGCAGCGCGATACGCGCCGTGTCGAAGGTGCCGGTGATCTTCATCTCGTCTGCCGCGGACAATATGAACATCGTCATGGCCATGACCATGGGCGCGGACGACTTCATCGCAAAGCCCTTTGACGGCAGCGTCCTGATGGCAAAGATCCAGGCGATACTGCGCCGAAGCTACGACTTTGCCGCCGGCATGCCCGTCATCGAGCACCGCGGCGCAATGCTCGACACCGGCGCGGGTACACTTATCATAAACGGCGAGCGCATCGCACTTACAAAGAACGAATACCGCATCCTGCTGTGCCTTATGCAGAACCGCGGCAAGGTCGTCAGCCGCGAAAAACTGATGGAAAAGCTGTGGGAGACCGACAGCTTCGTCGACGAAAACACCCTGACCGTCAACGTCGGCAGGCTTCGCAAAAAGCTCGACGCAGCGGGGCTTGACAGCTTCATCTCGACCAAATTCGGCGTCGGATATATCGTGGAGTGACGGAAAATGAGGATGGTATTATTGTATCTGCGCGAGCATGTGCGCGTCATCATCGCGGCGGTCATCTCAGTCGCAATTTTCGCGGTGAGCTTTGCGCTGTACGGCCTGCCGCCGGAGGCGGTGTGGTACCCGACGGCGCTGTGCCTTGTGCTGGGCGCGGTGTTTGCAGCGCTTGATATCGTGCGTGCGCAGCGCCGTCACGCGGCGTTTGCCGTGCTCAACGAGCTCACGGCGGCGGAGGAGAAAATGCTCCCGCCGGAGCGCAGCGTCGACGATGCCGACTATCGCCGGATAATCGCGCTGCTGGCCGACAGCCGCGCACAGCTTGAGGAGAGCAGCCAGCGCCGCTGGAGCGACATGCTCGATTACTACACCGTGTGGGTGCATCAGATAAAAACGCCCATCGCCTCCATGCGCCTGACGCTTCAGGGCGAGGACACGCCGGAGTCGCGCAGGCTTCTGGCCGACCTCGGCCGCGTCGAGCAGTATGTCGAGATGGCGCTGGCGTACCTGCGTCTGGACTCCGAGAGCAGCGACTACGTCATCCGCGAGCTTGAGCTCGACCCGCTGATACGGCAGTCGGTGAAGAAGTTCGCGGGCGATTTCATCAGCCGCCGCCTGAGCTTCGAGTTCGAGCCGACCGAGGCACGCGTTGTCAGCGACGAGAAGTGGCTGGCGTTCGTCATCGAGCAGGTGCTGTCAAACGCGCTGAAATATACGCGCGAGGGCGGCATCCGGGTCTGCATGCGCGCGCCGAACACGCTGTGCATCCGTGACACCGGCATCGGCATCGCGCCGGACGACCTGCCGCGTGTGTTCGAGAAGGGCTACACCGGGCATAACGGCCGGACCGACAAGCGTGCAAGCGGCCTGGGGCTGTACCTGTGCCGCCGCGTCTGCTCCAAGCTCGGCCACACCATCACCGCCACCTCCACCCCCGCCCAGGGCACCGAAATCAGCATCACCTTCAAGACGCCATGACGCCACTCGCCGTGGAGGCATATCGCTTTTTTAATGGCGCTTTAGCGCCATCCTTATACATTTTTTGCGGTATCCCGGTTCGAAGGTGCTGACGAAACCTGAAAACTGTCGCTTACCGCAAGTGCAACACAATATTTACGGCACACTAACGTAGTGCGGTGCAGCCGGATAACTGCCGCGTCAACGTAACCGTGCAGCCGCAAAAGCGATTATTTGAAGCCTGAATACGAATTGAAAAAACCTCCG
>CAZWJM010000191.1:0-2346 GCA_964634435.1 uncultured Oscillospiraceae bacterium
TACGCCAGCAGGCCGATACCAAATACACTCTCGGCTTTGCGATGGATAATGGCTGTGCCGTAATATTCATAGACGGAGAGCCTGTAAAGAGCATACGTGAAACCGGAAACGAGCGTATTTTCAGATATGACTTCAAGGACGGCAAATGGGCGCGCTCTGTCTTTAAATGACACGTAAAGAAAGGCATACTATTATGAAGAAAAAAATATTCTCATTTACCCTTGCCTGCCTCCTGTCGTTTGGCTGTGTCAGCAGCCTTGCCGGAGCTGCTGTGGCGGCGGGTGAATATCCTGAGCTTCTTATCACCGAAATAAGCGTCGATCAATACGGAGATGCCGCCAATCCCCTCAATAAAAACCCAAAATATAATTCCGAAACGCGCCGACAGGACGCAGATCCGTATGAATTTATTGAGATTTACAATAATTCCAGCCAAAATATAAACATATACGACTATATGGTTGGCTATCAGGGCGCCTCATCCCAGAATGAAGGTTCATTTGAGCGTTCGGTACAATGCTACACGCAGCTGCTTCCGGGTGAGGACTGGTGGGATACTGCCAGGACGTCGCATGATTCATACTGGAAAAACACAGAAGACGTACGACCCGTAAATCCGGAAAGATCGGAAGGAATGCTGAAGCCGGGGGAAGTAGCTGTGATATGGGTGTACACCGCACCGTCTCATATAATGCACTGCACGCTTGAACAGTTCCGTAGCTTCTGGAGCATTCCGGACGGTGTAAAGGTATTCCTTATCGACGGCAACAACGTAGAATGCGTCAAAAAATTTGCGCTCAAAAATAACGCAACAGCCACATATATGATAATGCATCAGTCGGAGCGTTTCCCGGCGCGCCGCTCGGCGGATATAACCTTCAACACCGAAAATGACAACACGCACCACCCATACCCCTCGGAAAATTTTGAAAGTCTTGAGGAAATAATCAGCTGGGCGGTTATGGACTTCCGCACCGAGCCGCTTGCCACTCGCCGCGCGCAGAACGGCGATGAGGAGCATGCCCCGTGGACGGTCAGCTTCATACCCCGCTCCGCCTCCTCACCCAAGGAGGAAAACGGATATAAGGCAAATTCATTTATGTCATACAAGCGTATGCACCTTTCAAAGATAAATGAATATGCGGAGGCAACCGTCGGAAGGCTTACCGACTCACAGCTTGCGGCTTTTTCAAAAACAAAAACATCGTTGGTGCGCACTGAACCGGCAAAACAGCCTGTGCTTGTCAATAACAACGAGCGCCCCGCTATCATAATCACAGAGATATCCGCCGACCAGTACGGGGCATCGTCTCCCAATGCGCGTCACCGTGAAAGCCCCTCCGCCGACCCGTTTGAATGCTTTGAAATGTACAATAACTCTGTTTCAGAGTTGAATATTTACGATTATATGCTGGCGTATCAGGGCTCATCTGCCACAAGTGTTTCCACTTACTTTGAGCGCTCAATACAAGAATACACTCCGTTTTTGCCGGGAACCGACTGGGCAGATGCTCCGTACACCGCATATGATAAGTACTGGCAGGGCTCAGAAACCGCACGTCCGATCAATCCAGAGTACCGGGAAGGCATTATCAAGCCCGGTGAGGTATTCGTCGTATGGTGCTACAATGAGGATTCGCACAAATGCCAAGCCACAATAAATGAATTTAGGCAGTTCTGGAATATCCCCGATGACGTAAAGGTATTCCTTATCGACGGGAATACATCGCGCGACAAAAACTTCAATATCAAGAACTCCGGAACAGGCGAATATATCATAATACAGCCATCAGAGCGTTTTCCACGCCATCGTTCAGACGATCCAACCTATTATACCGAAACAAACCGCTCCGACCACTATTATTATGATAAACTTTTTTCAGACCTTCCGGAAGTCATAAGCTGGGCGGTGGTTGACTACGGTTGTTATGATCCGCTTTACAGCTTCAGCGAGAACAATGGGGGAAGCTCATCAAAGCTAAATTATACACTGTGCTACTCAGTTTACAACGGCGAAAATGAATTTACAAACGGATTCACCACAGTGACCTTCCCTACTCAGAAGCGTGTTCACCTGAGCGAAATAAACAAGAGTTTAGAAGCATCCCATATCGGCAGACTGACCGAAAGTCAAAAGACGTCAATTGCAAAAGCAAACGGACAGTAAAACCGCATTTGACAATTCCGGTATGCGTTATCTCTTTTCTCTGAAATGATCTTCTGAATCATGTTCAGGATGAAAAAAGCTGCATGGCTGCGACATTTTGCCGCAGCCATGCAGCTTTTATTTACGGGCTGCCGCATTTTGCGGCAGCCCTTTGCTGTCCTTATTATACTGTTCTTAAT
>CAZWJM010000192.1:0-2338 GCA_964634435.1 uncultured Oscillospiraceae bacterium
TTCTGATTTGCATTATGGAAGCGACAGCAGCCACATTAACTGTCCACTGTCAACTATCAACTGTCAATTAGCGCGGCCGGCGCAAAGGTTTCCTGCGCGGTTTCCGGTCGGGCAACCGAAAAAACTGTATAAGTACAATGTAAAGGCGCCTCTAAAAATTCGACGTGGAAAGTCGGCGGGTGATGTAGTCGGTCACTTCGTCGGGGCTGATGCCGAGGGCGTAGGCCAGCTCGCCGTGCAGCATGCGCTCGGCGGTCTTGAGGTACTGCGCGTCGACGTTGTGGAAGTGCTTTTTCTGATCCTTGAGCTCCTCGCGGCGGCGGTACAGCATCCCGACAAGCTGCATAAGCTGCTTGCGGCTGCCGTTTTTGACGATATCGTCGCACACGAGCTTGCGGCCGTTGTCGTCGACTATCCACTCCAGCGGCTCGGAGGCGGCCTCGACGATGAGCGTGTTCGCCTCGTCGTGCGTGAGCACCGGGCGCAGCTTGCCGGCAAGCTTCTCGCTTTTTGTCGGGACATACACGATGCTGCCCGGGTCATCGACGGGGCACAGGACATAGTATTCGCCCTTCGTTTTCCCCATTTTCAGCACTGATATCTCCTTTACCGTGCACACGCCCTGCGTGCCGTACACCACCGTTTGTCCGACCGACAGCATCCGCTTACCTCCAAAAAAATTACGCCGCGCAAGGCGGCATCACAGCTCAAAATACTTCAATTATTATAATTAATATATCACATTTTTAAATTTGTTGCAAGGAACAATTTTTTAGTATATAATACTCCTTATCGAATTCATTTGATTGGAGTTTAGATATGAAACGCACTAAGATCGCGCAGATTTTTGCCTCGGCAGAGGATTTCGGCGGCAAGGAAATAACCGTCTGCGGCTGGGCGCGCACCATCCGCGATATGAAGAATTTCGGCTTTATCGAGCTCAACGACGGCTCGTGCTTCAAGAGCCTGCAGGTCGTGCTCGAGCGCGACAAGCTGGATAATTACGATGAGCTGGCGCACCAGAACGTGGGCGCGGCGTTCATCGCTAAGGGCGAGCTCGTCCTCACGCCGGACGCCAAGCAGCCCTTCGAGCTCAAGGCATGCGAGGTCGCGATCGAGGGCGTCTCCAGCCCCGACTATCCGCTGCAGAAAAAGCGCCACAGCGTTGAATTCCTGCGCACGATCCAGCATTTGAGACCGCGCACGAACCTGTTTTCCGCCACCTTCCGCGTCCGCAGCGTCGCGGCGCAGGCGGTGCACGAATTTTTCCGCAACAACGGCTTTGTATACGTCCACACGCCGATCATCACGGGCTCGGACTGCGAGGGCGCGGGCGAGATGTTCCGCGTGACGACGCTTGACCTCAACGATCTGCCCCGCACCGAGGACGGCAAGGTCGACGACAGCAAGGACTTCTTCGGCAAGGTCACGAGCCTGACCGTTTCCGGCCAGCTCAACGCGGAAAACTTCGCGATGGCCTTCGGCGATGTGTACACCTTTGGCCCCACCTTCCGCGCCGAGGTGTCGTACACACAGCGCCACGCCGCCGAGTTCTGGATGATAGAGCCGGAGATGGCGTTTGCAGACCTGTACGACTACATGGACAACGCCGAGGCGATGGTCAAGTACGTCATCAACACCGTGCTTGAGCGCTGCCCGCAGGAGATGCAGTTTTTCAATTCCTTCGTCGACAAGGGCCTGCTCGAGCGACTGGAGAACGTCGTGTCCAACGAGTTCGGCCGCATAAGCTACACCGAGGCGGTCGACATCCTGCAAAAAAGCGGCGAGAAGTTCGACTATCCCGTGCAGTGGGGCATCGATCTGCAGACCGAGCACGAGCGCTACCTCACCGAGAAGGTGTTCAAAAAGCCCATCTTCGTCACCGATTATCCCAAGGATATCAAGGCGTTTTACATGCGCATGAACGACGACGGCAAGACCGTCGCCGCGGCCGACTGCCTCGTTCCGGGCGTTGGTGAGATCATCGGCGGCTCGCAGCGTGAGGAGCGTCTGGACGTTCTGCTCGCGCGCATGAATGAGCTGAACCTCGACCCCGAGGACTACTGGTGGTATCTCGACCTGCGCCGCTACGGCTCGTGCCGTCACGCGGGCTACGGCCTCGGCTTCGAGCGCCTGGTCATGTACCTCACCGGCGTCTCCAACATCCGCGACGTCGAGCTCCATCCCCGCACCACCGGCAACGCCGATTTTTAAAGGCGATTTGACGCACTTACCAATACGTATATGCGGTATCCCGGTTCGAAGTTGCCGACAAAGCCGGAAAACTGTCGCTTCCCGCAAGTGCGGTGCAGGGTTTGTGCGCCCGGTTCGAGGGTGC
>CAZWJM010000193.1:0-2338 GCA_964634435.1 uncultured Oscillospiraceae bacterium
TTGAGGAAGTCGCGGAGCTTTTTGCTGCGGCTGGGGTGGCGGAGCTTGCGCAGAGCCTTGGCCTCGATCTGGCGGATACGCTCACGGGTGACGTTGAACTCCTTGCCGACCTCCTCGAGGGTGCGGGTGCGGCCGTCGACGATGCCGAAGCGCAGCTCAAGCACCTTCTTCTCGCGCGGGGTGAGCGTGTCGAGCACTTCCATGAGCTGCTCCTTGAGCAGGGAGAAGCTCGCCGCCTCGCTCGGCTCGGACGCATCCTCGTCGGGGATGAAGTCGCCCAGGTGACTGTCCTCCTCCTCGCCGATAGGCGTTTCGAGCGACACCGGCTCCTGCGCTATCTTGAGTATCTCGCGCACCTTCTCGACCGGCATACCCATCTCCTCGGCGATCTCCTCGGCGCTGGGGTCGTGGCCGAGCTCCTGAAGAAGCTGGCGCGATACGCGGATGACCTTGTTTATCGTTTCGACCATGTGCACGGGGATGCGGATGGTGCGCGCCTGGTCAGCGATGGCGCGGGTAATGGCCTGACGTATCCACCACGTCGCGTAGGTCGAGAACTTGTATCCCTTGGTGTAGTCAAACTTTTCAACTGCCTTGATAAGGCCGAGGTTGCCCTCCTGGATGAGGTCGAGGAACAGCATTCCGCGGCCGACATAGCGTTTGGCTATCGACACGACAAGGCGCAGGTTTGCCTCGGTCATGCGGCGCTTTGCCTCCTCGTCGCCCTGACTCATGCGGATGGCAAGCTCGACCTCCTCCTCGGCCGTCAGAAGCGGCACCTTGCCGATCTCCTTGAGGAACATGCGCACGGGGTCGTCGGTGCTGTAGCTGTCGTCGACCTTGACGTCGGCGATCTCCTCCTCGGTGACCTCCTCGATCTCGTTGAGCTCCTCAATTTCGGGCATGTCGATATCGTCGAGGATGGACACGGCGTCGTCGGAGCTTATGTCGATGTCTATCTTATTGGCTTCGAGCTCGTCATAGAACTTCGCTATCGCGTCGGCGTCGACGCCCTTTTCCTCAAGCGCCGCTATCTCGCCCGTGCTTATCTTGCCGCTTTTCTTGGCCTTTTCCATGAGCTCGGCGAGGACCTCGTCGGTGGACTTGACCTCCGCGGGCTGTGCCGGCTTTTCCTCGGCAGCGGCCTTCGTGCGGCGCGTTCTCTTCTTCGGCGCGGGCTTTTCCTCCGCGGCGGCCAGCAGCGCGTCGGCTGCGTTTTCGAGTTCCTGCTCGGTCATGATATCGTTCTTGTTATCCATCGTTGTTACCCCTCATATCCTTTGGTTTCTTTTAATCTGTTTGCAAGCTCACGCAGATCCGCGCCCGATGATCTCAGCTCGTTTCTGCGGCGAACACGCTCTATGTAATCGGCAAGCGCCTTATCGCCGTTGCGCAGCGCCTCCGGTTTTTGCAGCACCGACGCCAAAAGCGCCGCCTCCTGCGGGAGCAGCACCGCGCTCATCGACGCCATGCTGATAACCTCGCCCTTTTCAAACTTGTCCTTCAAAACGGAATATATCCGCGCCAGCGCCGGCGACGAGAAATCCTCCGGCGGCGGGAGCGTTTTCCCGCGGCATATACCCTGATCGAGATACAGTATGCGGATGATGCCCTCCTCCGCGGCGGCCGATTCCGGGTCCTCGTACCTCAGCTCCTTTTCCCGCGGCTGGAACTGCCGTTCGGGGTGGGCCGCTGTTTTCGCATCGGCACGCTCGGCCGTGCGCACGAGCCTTTTGCGCCGCCGCTCGACCTCCTGCGCGACCACATCCGACGCAACGCCCGCCATATTCGCAACGCGCATCGCGTACACCTGCCGCTCAACGCTGCCGGACAGGTGCGCCACGAGGTCCGACGCCTCCTTCAAAAACGCGACCTTCTGCTCGTCGACCGCGAGGTCATACTTATCCGTCACGCTTTGCAGGCGATAGTCAATGTGATTTTCCGACTTATCGATAAGATTGCGGAACGCGTCCGCGCCTTTGGCCTTTATATACTCGTCCGGGTCCTTCGCGCCGCTCATGGACAGCACCTTGACCTTTAAATCGAGCTTTTCGAGCAGGCTTATCGCGCGCGACGCGGCTTTTTTGCCGGCGCCGTCACTGTCGTAGGCGATGATGACCTCGTTCGTGTAATGCGATATAAGCCGCGCCTGCTCCGGCGTGAGGGACGTGCCCAGCGACGCCACCGCGCCGTCAAAGCCCGCCTGATGCATCATCACGACGTCGACGTTGCCCTCTGCAAGTATTATATGTCCGCCCTTCGACTTTTTAGCCAAATTCAGCGCGAAAAGATTACGGCTTTTGTTGAACACCATCGTTTCGGGGCTGTTCATGTATTT
>CAZWJM010000194.1:0-2335 GCA_964634435.1 uncultured Oscillospiraceae bacterium
CCGCTCTGCACCTGATATCCGTGATAGGCGGTTCCGTCATATGCAATTGTGAGAAGAAGCTTCACAATAATCTCCTCCGCCCCCGCAGCCGGGCACCGGGATAATTTCAGATAACGAATCCGGGCAGGAAAATGTTCATAATGATCACCGCCGCGCCGGAGACGGCAACGATAACCAACATGACCGGGTCGCGCCACGACATTTTCAGCCTTGTCATTCTTGTACGCCCGGTTCCGCCGCGGTAACAGCGGCATTCCATCGCAACGGCAAGATCATTCGCCCGTCTGAACGACGAAATGAACAGCGGGATCAGCACCGGAACAAGCGCTTTTGCGCGGGAAAGAAGCCCGCCCGACGAAATGTCGGAGCCCCTTGCCTTCTGCGCGTTCATGATCTTGTCTGTTTCCTCGATAAGTGTCGGGATGAACCGGAGCGCGATGGTCATCATCATCGCAAACTCGTGAACCGGAAATTTCAGCTTTCCGAGCGGCGCAAGAAGCTCCTCAAGCCCGTCGGTCAGCATTATCGGCGAGGTGGTATAAGTCAGAATAACGCTTGTCCCGACAAGCAGACAGATTATTCTGACTCCCATAAGGATGGCATACATTATGCCCTCGTAATAGATGTGGATTATCCCGTAATCAACGACCGGTGTCTTGCCCTTGTAGAAGAAAACGTTGTAGACAGTCGTGAACACCAGTATCAGGATAAGCGGCTTAATCCCCTTCAGCACGGTTTTCAGCGGGATTCCCGACAGAAGGACAAGTGCAAGAGTCACCGCGGTAATAAAGACAAAGGAAAAAATGTTTTTGCACAGGAATATCACGACGATATACAGGATAGACGCGATTATCTTCATCCGCGGGTCAAGCCTGTGAAGAAAGGAATCGCCGGGGAAAAACTGTCCGAGAGTTATGTCCTTAAGCATGACGCGACCTCCCCGATATCCTGAGTATCTCGTTCCTCGCCTGCTCAACGGTGAAGATATCTGTCCTCACGTCGATCCCGCGCTTTTTCAGGGCAAGCATGAACCGGGTTATCTGAGGTATGCCGAGACCGATATCCGTCAGCTTTTCCGGGTCGGCAAAGACTTCCGCACAGCTTCCCTGCATGAAGATCCTTCCCTGATTCATGACGACAAGCCGGTCGGCATACCTTGCCATGTCCTCCATGCTGTGGCTGACGATTATGACGGTTATCCCCCGGTTTCTCTGATATGACGCAATACCGCCGAGTATCTCTTCACGTCCGACCGGGTCAAGCCCGGCTGCCGGCTCGTCAAGAACCAGAACCTCCGGCTCCATTGCCATTATTCCCGCAATCGCGGCACGGCGCTTCTGACCGCCGGAAAGATCGAAGGGAGATGCGTCAAGATAACTCTCGTCAAGCCCGACAAAACGCGCCGATTCGCGCACTCTGCGGTCGATCTCATCTGAGGGAAGCCCCATATTCTTCGGTCCGTAAGCGATGTCGGCATACACCGATTCCTCAAAAAGCTGATACTCCGGATACTGGAACACAAGCCCGACGCGGAACCTGACGCTCCTGCCGTCAACACCCTTTGCGTTGATATCGGCGCCGTCAAGCAGGACGCTGCCGGATGAAGGCACAAGCAGCCCGTTGAAAAGCTGTACAAGCGTGGATTTTCCGCACCCGGTATGACCGATGATTCCGGTTATCATATTGTCGTCTATCGAAAGATCAATGCCGTCAAGCGCCTTTTTGCAGAACGGAGTTCCGGCACTGTAAACATATGATACGTTTTTTATCTCTATTTTACTCATTTCAAGGCAGAAGCAAGAAGCTCCGCGCCCTCCTCTTCGCTGAGAATGTCATCCGGAAGCCTGAAACCGCAGGTATTGAGTTCATGGAACAGCTCCGTAACCTGAGGCACGTCAAGCCCCGCGGCATACAGCCTGTCCGTCTGAGAAAAGACCTGCCTCGGTGTGCCGTCGAGGTAAAGCTCGCCCTCGTTTATTACCACGACCCTGTCGGCACGCACCGCTTCGTCCATGTTGTGGGTGATATGGAGAACGGTGATTCCCTTTTCACGGTTCAGTGCGGAGATCGTGTCCATGACCTCGGCTCTGCCTCTCGGGTCAAGCATTGCGGTCGATTCATCGAAAACAATGCACTCCGGAAGCATGGCAATGATCCCGGCAACTGCCACTCTCTGCTTCTGCCCGCCGGACAGCTGATGAGGTGAGTGACGTGCATATTCTCTCATGCCGACGGTATCAAGTGCGTCGTTGACACGCTTTCTTATCTCGTCCGGCGGAATTCCGAGGTTTTCGGGTCCGAATGCCACATCCTCTTCGACAACCGTGGCTACAAG
>CAZWJM010000195.1:0-2332 GCA_964634435.1 uncultured Oscillospiraceae bacterium
TGCTGGTGGTAACGCCCAGCTTGACAATGGGCGTTTCGCCGGGCCACATCTGTTTGCCCTGCATGGTGGCGTCCATCACGGTGATCAGCTCCTCGGGGCTTACTTCCTTGTGCCAGAAGCTGTCCGCTCCCACCTCTTTTGCCCGCTTGATAAAGCTCTCCTCCGGCATGGAGGTGACGATAATGATTTTGAGCTTCGGGAACTGCTCTCTCAGCTCGGCGGCGGCTTCGATGCCGTCCATTCTGCCGTGGGTGCAGACATCCATCAGTACCAGTTCCACTGCGCTTCGGCGACAGACGGTAGCGGCCATATCCGCTTTTGTGAGACTGCCCACCAGTTCGTAGCCTTCGCTGCCGCGCACAACATTCTCCATATATTCCCGTGCGATACGCTGGTCGTCAACCACAAGCACCCTTGTCATACCTGCACCTCCTGTTCCTGTTTTTCTGCGCCAACCGGCAAAGTAACCGTCAGCAAAAATTCCGGCTGCGACTGTATCTCCATCCTGCCGCCTGCTCTCGTGATCTGTTTTTCCAGATACACAAGCCCGCCCCGGGGGGTGATGTCTCCCTCCGGCTGTCTGCCGTCGTTGGTGATATGTAAGGTGACGGCAGCTTCTGTCTGCTCCGATACCACGTACATAGCCGTTGCATCCGCATGACGGGCGGCGTTGATACAGGCTTCCCGCATGACCGCAAGAAGGGCTTTGAGCAGCTTCGCCTCCGTCGGAAGCTCGCCGTTTATTTCCACACGGACGCCGGAAACCTCTGCATCCCGGATAAACTCCGACACATCGTCCCGGGGATAGACGTTTTCCTCGCGCAATACCTGAATGGCACGGCGAAACTGCCTGACAGCGGCGGCGTTTTCTTCGGAAGTGGTATTTTGCCGCAAAATCTGCCGTATGGCGGCAACTCCCATATTCATCTGATCGTGCAGCCGTGTTTTCAGGTTCAGGATTTCCTGTTCTCTTGTCATTTCCAGTACATTGTCCGACAGGACCTTCAGCTCACGGTACATCTTTTTCAGTTCCCGTGACTGGCACTTCAGTTCCTGCTGTTTTTCGTACAGTTCGGTCACATCATCGAATATGACTTCGGTATAAACCTCGCCTTGTGCGGTCGTGATCTTCTCTGCGGAATATTGCCATGCGTGTCCGTCAGGGAAAAGGAATACATTTCCGTCCCGGATGACGCCGGTGGCGTGATCACAGCCCTCCAGCGCTTCATTCAGCTCGGTAAGACTTTGCAGGTCGCTTTGCGTGATTTTACGGTAAAGCTCATACATCGCCGTATTGCACAGCTTGACGGTGCCTGCGGGCGTGAAGTAACAGACGGCTGAGGGCAGGGTGTCCAGCGCTTCTTTTACCGCACTGCGCAGATCGTGTTTTGCTTTGATTTTTTCGATAGCTTTGCGTGCTTTCATGCGCCCTCACCGCCTTTCTGCAATTGGAAGGTAAAGCGGCAGGTTCCGTCCTCGCAGGAATACAAATCTGCGTCTGCCTTATGGCCGGATAAATCGGTATCGCAGACAAAGTCAATGGACACAAGAAACTGTCCCTTTCTTTCACGGGCATTGACCCACACACTGTGAAGGTCGAACAGACAGTCCTCCAGTATCGTTTCAAAGGTGTGGTATATGCGAAGCATATCCTTTGTCGCCAGGATAACATCCGCAGGGAGCGTACAAAGGCATTTCACATCCAGCAGTTCCAGATTCACAAAAGAATCCTCAAAGCATCTTGACAGGTCGCGAATATCCGCCGTTTCTTCCCGATGGCTGACAAGCAGAAGATTGCCGTAGCGCTTTATGTATGCACCCAAAACCGCTGCACCTGCAAGAAGTTTTTCTCGTTTTTGCGCATCATTTTCCGTATCATACTGTGTCAGCAGATGTTCAATCATGCTGATCTGTCCAGCCGTTTCCCGGTTGAGCACATCGGCTGCCCGGTTCTTTTCCTGCAAGGAAAGGATTTTCTTTTTCGTTTCCAGATTTTCCTGACGGATGCGGTTACGCTCCGAAAGATCCCGGCAGTTTTCTTCGATCTGCTCAATGGCTTCGGTAAGCTCTGAAACGTCCTCCTGCCACAGCACATGACCGAAACGAATCGGTTTGCTTTTGATCAGTGTCGTTTTATCCGCCAAAACAGGATGCGTTTTGGCACTCATT
Source organism: uncultured Oscillospiraceae bacterium (assembly GCA_964634435.1). Classification (GTDB taxonomy): domain Bacteria; phylum Bacillota; class Clostridia; order Oscillospirales; family Oscillospiraceae; genus F23-B02. The sequence goes on from CAZWJM010000195.1 coordinate 2,170, forward strand.
CTCTGCTCACCGGTCAGCCCCCTGGCATTGGAGCTGGCAAGGCAGACGGTGTTTCCCTGATCCGTAATCTGTGCGCCGAGCCTGCTGGCCATAAACAGTTCTTCATAGCCGGTGTTGGTCTGGATTAGACCACATTGAATACAGCTTTCCAATATTCCGGTGA
>CAZWJM010000196.1:0-2296 GCA_964634435.1 uncultured Oscillospiraceae bacterium
GCCCTATGAGGACATCGAGATAAAAGAGATCGGTCTGCGCCCCGGAGAAAAGCTGTATGAGGAGCTTCTTATCGCCGGCGAGGACATGATAAAGACCGACAGCGACCGCATCTTCATCGAGAGGGACAAGCCGATAAGCCGCGAAGCGGTCTGCGAAAAGCTCGGCATCCTGAAAAATGCCCTTGAATCGGTGTGCGGCACCGCCGATCAGGCACCGGTCGTCGATGCGCTGAAAAAAGTCGTTTCGACATACCGCGACCCCGAAACAGTCAACAACTCAGCCGCCGCAGAGCGCGAGCTTGCCAGCCACTGCGGCGCAAACAATGAACCGACGGAGGAAAACGCAGGATGAACAACTTTCTGATTCTCGCCTTTCTCTTCTTTATCGGATGCACCGCCGGATGGGTGCTTGAGCTGTTCTACCGCCGCTTTGCGCCGACGAACAAGTCGCACAAGTGGATAAACCCCGGATTTCTGAACGGCCCCTACCTGCCGCTTTACGGCTTCGGGCTGTGCATAATGTTCATCCTCTCGGAGTGCGAGGGGTATCTGCACATTTCCGACACCGCACTCAGCAAGACCGTTACCGTGCTTATCATGGGCGCGGCAATGACGCTTATCGAATACATCGCCGGGCTTATATTCATAAAGGGAATGCACGTCAAGCTGTGGGATTACAGCAAGAGGTGGGGCAACATCGACGGCATAATCTGCCCGCTGTTCAGCCTTTTCTGGACGGTGCTGTGCGCGCTCTATCTCATGTTCATTCATCCCGGAGTGCGCGCCGCGCTTTCGTGGTTTGCAGACAATCTTGCCTTTTCGTTCGTGATAGGCTTCTTCTTCGGAGTTTTTTCAATCGATGTCGTGTGTTCGTTCCGCATCGTTTCAAAGATAAAAGCCGCCGCCGAGGAATATCACGTCCTTGTCCGGTACGAGGAATTCAAGGAGCATATCCGCGAATACGCCGAGGCAAGCCGCGAAAAATACGCCTTTCTCTTCGCCTTTTCATCAAAGCTCTCTATCCGCGAGCATATTAAATCCTATGCCGAAAACCTGAAAAAGCTGAGGTCGGAGAAAAAGGAGAAATAAGAGGTTTCCCGGACGCCGCCCGTGTGCCGCTCCCTTTCCGGAAAAGAAGGGGAGGATGATAAATGAATTTTGCCGTGTCTGCGGAACCGCCATGTCCGTTTGCCGCAGACATAGCTCCGACAGACACCGAAAAATCAGAAAGGACCTGACCGAAAGATGAAAAAGATAACCGCAGGCCTTCTTGCCGCCGTCTGCATCCTTGCCCTTGTTTCCTGTTCCGCGGTAAAGCCGACCGATTCCCGCGTTGTACTGACGCTTGACGGCGAGAAGCTGTATTATGACTGTTTCCGTTACGTCGTTCTCAATTCCCGCGCCGACCTTGACCTCGGCGACGAGAATTACTGGAAGGATAATCCCGATGCCGCAGAGACCCTCCGCGAAAACGTGACCGAGGTTCTCCGCCGCAACCGCGCGATCGGGGAGCTTTGCAAGGAATACGGCATAAAGCTCACCTCTGCCGAGAAAAAAGAAATATCCGAATTCATAAAGAACGCGAAAGCCGCCTACGAGACCGGCGGCATGACCTTTGAGGAAGCCATCGCAAAGTCATATATGACCGAGTATTCGCTCAACTACGTTCAGCGCATTACCGCCCTGTGGCAGAAGCTGTACGACTACATGACCTCCGAGGCAAACGGCATAATCAAAGCCGGCGACGACGCTGTCAGAAAGGATATCCCCGTCAATTTCCGCCGCATCCGCTATGTTATGATATCCTGCGACGGCAATGACGACCGCGGGGAAAAGCTCGCTCTTGCCGAGACCGTCCGGGAAAAGGCGCTCTCCGGAGTGGATTTCGTCTCTCTCGTAAAGGAGTACGGCGAGGATCAGACAATGGCTCTCTCTCCCGACGACGGCTATTACTACACCGTCGGCGGAATTGTCAGAAAGGTAGAGGACGAGGCTGAAAAGCTCGACGAAAACGGCGGCATCTCCGGTGTCATCGATATGCAGAATGCTTTCTTCGTCATTCAGCGCCTCCCCCTCGATGATGATTACGTCGAAAAACATTTCGAGACCTTCCGCAAAAACTACGCCGCGCGTCTCTTCAACGAGATCCTCGACAAAAAAGCCGCTTCCGTCGTCATAAAAATAACCGACGAAGAAGCCTACAAGGAACTGCTGGGGTGAGAGGAGGAGAACGTCTTCTGTCTTTAAAAGAAAGAAGCAAAGAAGTGTACTGGAAAAGAAGAATATTTATTTGCAG
>CAZWJM010000197.1:0-2291 GCA_964634435.1 uncultured Oscillospiraceae bacterium
CAACGGTGCGCTTTGCGTGAATTTCTATATCCTGACCGTTCTGACGCGCGTAGATGCCGCGGCAGACGTTGTCCTCAAGTATGAGGTTGGTGCATTCACAGCCGAAAAGCAGCTCGACACCGTGTTCGGCAAGGTATTTTTCGATTGAGAGATAGATCCCGTGCGCCTTTTCGGTTCCCATGTGGCGTATCGGGCAGTCGACAAGGCGCAGCCCCGCCTGAATTGCCCTTTTGCGGATAGACTTGACCTCTTCGGTGTTTTCAAGTCCCTCGATATGCTCGTCAGCGCCGAATTCGAGATAGATGCTGTCGGCATAATTGATCATTTCCTGCGCGAGGTCATCGCCGATGAGCTGAGGAAGATCGCCCCCGACCTCGGAGCTGAGGGACAGCTTCCCGTCGGAGAACGCGCCTGCGCCGGAGAAGCCGGTGGTTATGTGGCAGTAAGGCTTGCAGTTGACGCACTGCTTGGTTCTGCTCTTGGGGCAGCTGCGGTTTTCGATAGCCGCGCCCTTGTCAAGCATGACAATTTTCTGCTTCGAGCCTTTCCTTATCATCTCAAGAGCCGTGAATATTCCCGCAGGTCCGGCTCCGACTATTACTACATCGGTGTTCATACAGTTAGGTAAATCCTTTCGTGATCAGACGATCCTTTTAATTATAACATAAAAAACGGCTGTCGGCAATACCTTTCAGGAAGGAATCGCCTTTTTCGCTCCGGAAAATGTACTCATCGGTCTGTCCGAGGCGGAAAATTCCGTCGGAGATCTGAACGACCGTCAGCGCATCCCCGTCCTTCAGCTTAAGTCCCGGCGCGGTGAGTGTGTTTTCGCCGTCATATACGGTTTTTCTTACGATGCCGTTTACGTATATCCGGCTTGCCTCCGTGAAGCCTCTGCCGCTTATGACCGCACCGTCGCCGGTATTTCCGGCTCCGGTTATCACAATGTCGCGTACGCCCAGCTTCACTTCGGTCACGGCAAACGGATTGCTCCCTCCGTAGGCAAAGCACTCGCCGTACAGCAGGTCGTATTCGATCATTTCAAGATACTTTTCGTAATTCTTTTGACCGCGCCATGTCTGGTGGAATTTTGTCAGCACGCCGTCGCTTATTCCGAAAAGCGAAACTGTCTTGGCAGAAAGCTGATATGAGAAGAGGTTTTCGTTGTCACCGATCCTCCCACGGCTGCTCCAGATGACGTATTCGGTATCATAGAGAGTCATTCCGTCCTTAAGCCACTCCTCCTCAAACCCCAGGTCGGGAAGATGGTCGCCGAAAAACACGATAACTGTGTCCTCTCCGGTCTTTTCGACGGCTGAGATAAGCTCTCCGATGAACTCGTCGGTCTGCCGGAGCTGATTCAGGTAATATGTCAGCGGCACCTCCGGATAATCCTCCGGCAGGTCGGTCACTTTTATCCTGTCCTCCGTGTTCCTGAACGGCACCGTCGGATATTTTCCGTGTGACTGCACCGTTACGCAGTACACAAGGTCGGGTCCGTCGGTCGAATCCATCGCCGATATGACATATCGGGTCAGGACGCTGTCGTCCGCCCAGCCGAGGGGGTTCACTTCCGTACCGCTCATGTATTCTATCGGTGTGAATGTGTTGAATCCGAGGTTGCCGTACACCTTCACTCGGTCGTAAAAATTTGCCCTGTAATTGTGAACGGCATGAGCGGTATATCCGTGAGATGCAAGGTTGTAACAGACCGATTCGCAGGTGTTTTTCTGAAGAACGGTCTGATACGGGTACTCGCTCGGCCCGAAATCGCAGATCCTCATGCCGGTCAGAACCTCAAATTCGGTATTTGCCGTGCCTCCGCCGTATGTGGGGACCCTGAGCCTGCCGTGCGAGTAATTCTTTTTCAGCTCCGAGAACACCGGAGTCGGGTTCTCCGAGAAGGAAAAGCCCTTGAGATACGACGGGTCAAAAAACGACTCAAGCTGAACGAAAATAATGTTCGGCAGTTGTTCCGGGGGGTGGTCGGGGGCGCTGTCCGTGGTGTCGCTCCCCGGTGTTTCCGTCGGTTCGTCGGAGATTATGTCCGAGATCACATCCCTGAAGTCATTGTCGTAGCCGCTGGGCTTTGAGATGCCGCGGTCAACAATTCCGGCAAGAAAGCAATATGTAAAGCCGTAATCGCGGTAAGTGTCGCTCAACTGATTCGGAAATCTTCCAGGGAAGCTGCCGGTGCCGTAGCAGATGCCTATGACAGCCGCAGCCGCGGCAAGAGCAGAGACGGTCGTCACGGCGGAATACCTGATATTGACCGGGGTCTTTTTCGCCTT
>CAZWJM010000198.1:0-2283 GCA_964634435.1 uncultured Oscillospiraceae bacterium
CGCACCCTGCACTCGCGCACAGACCGTAACGTTCCTGTATCGTTACTTCGCATAAGATAACTCCAAAAGGGGGTCTGCTTCGGCAGACCCCCTTTACTTTTTGCCATCTGCGCGGTATCATGGAGAAAACCGACGACGGAGGAGCATATGGAAAACTCAGCCCTTATAATGATCGACATGCAGCGCGGCTTCATCGACCCCGCCTCGCCCCTGTGCATACCCACGGCCGCCGCGACGGTGCCGGCCTGCGCGCAGGTGATACGCCGCTTTCACGAGCGCGGCCTGCCGGTCATCTACGCCGTGCGGCACTATCGCTCCGACGGCAGCGACGTCGAGCTTGCGCGGCGCGAGGCCTGGGAAGCAGGCGGCAAGCCCCTGTCTGAGACCTGCGACGAGCGCATGTCCGATGCGTTACCGGAGCAGTTCGAGCTGCTGGACGCGGACAGGGTCATCGTAAAGTCGCGGTTTTCGGCATTTTTTGCGACGAATCTCGACCTCATATTGCGCAGACTCGGCGTGCGCACGGTCGTGCTCGCGGGCACGACGACGCCAAACTGCATCCGCACGACCTGCTACGACGCAATGTCGCTGGACTATGACGTCGTTATCCTGTCCGACTGCACATCGTCGGTTACCGATGCCGTGCAGCAGGCAAACCTTGACGACATGCGCCGTGTCGGCGCGCGGATAATGTCAAGCGATAAGCTGTAAATTAAATAAGAAAAAGCTCAGGCCATGTGGCCTGAGCTTTTTTAAATTGTTGCGATTACTTGTACATCTCGATGAGACGCTGCAGGTGCTCGTAACGAGCCTTGGCGTTCTCCTCGTTGCGCTCGAACAGAGCGTCGGCGCGCTCGGGGAACTCACGGGTCAGACGGTTGTAGCGAGCCTCGTTCATGAGGAAGTCACGGTAGCCGCCTGCGGGAGCCTTGGAATCGAGGGTGAACTTGCCGGTCTCTGCCGCGGGATTGTAGCGGAAGAGGTTCCAGTAGCCGCACTCGACAGCCTTCTTCATCTCGGACTGGCAGTTGGTCATGCCGCCCTTGATCGAATGCATCTCGCAGGGGGAGTATGCAATGATGAGGGACGGGCCGGGATATGCCTCAGCCTCGCGGATAGCCTTGAGGGTCTGGATCATGTTTGCGCCCATTGCGATCTGTGCAACGTAGACGTAGCCGTAGGTCATTGCGATCTCAGCCAGGGACTTGGACTTGATCTCCTTGCCTGCTGCCGCAAACTGTGCGACCTGACCGATGTTCGATGCCTTGGATGCCTGGCCGCCGGTGTTGGAGTAAACCTCAGTGTTGAACACGAAGATGTTGACGTCTTCGCCGGAAGCGAGGACATGGTCAACGCCGCCGAAGCCGATGTCGAATGCCCAACCGTCGCCGCCGAAGATCCAGCAGCTCTTCTTGTTGAGGTAATCCTTCTTCTCAAGCAGCTCTGCGCGGGTGTCGCAGCCGCAGTCGAGCTTCTCGAGTGCAGCAACGAGCTCCTTGGTAGCAGCCTGGTTGCTCTCGCCGCAGTCGTAGGTCTCAAGCCACTTTGCAGCCTCGGGGACCTTGTCTGCTATCGCCTCGACCTTGGCCTTGAGGTCATCGCGGACCTTCTTCTGGCCGAGGTACATGCCGAGGCCGTGCTCAGCGTTATCTTCGAACAGGGAGTTTGCCCAGGAGGGACCCTTGCCTTCCTTGTTGACGGTGTAAGGAGAAGTTGCAGCCGGGCCGCCCCAGATGGAGCTGCAGCCGGTAGCGTTGGAGATCATCATGTGGTCGCCGAACAGCTGAGTTACGAGGCGAGCATAGCTGGTTTCTGCACAGCCTGCGCAGGAGCCGGAGAACTCGAGGTACGGCTGCTTGAACTGGCTGCCGATAACGGTGTCGTTCTTGACCTCTGCCTTTTCGGTGACGTTTGCGACCATGTAGTCGAACACGGGCTGCTTATCAGCCTGGCTCTCGAGGCCGACCATCTTGAGGCTCTTGGTGGGGCAGACATTGACGCAGACGCCGCAGCCCATGCAGTCGAGCGGGGAGATGGCCATGGTGTACTTGTACAGGCCCTTGCCCTTGCCGGCGCGGAAGTCGACGAGGTTTGCGTTTGCGGGAGCTGCTGCTGCCTCCTCTTCGCTCAGAGCGAAGGGACGGATGGTTGCATGCGGGCAGACGAATGCACACTGGTTGCACTGTGCGCAGGTGTCAGCCGTCCACTCGGGCACGAAGGCGGAGACACCGCGCTTCTCGTAAGCGGAAGCGCCGAGCTCGAAGGTGCCGTCTGCGTGAGCGG
>CAZWJM010000199.1:0-2283 GCA_964634435.1 uncultured Oscillospiraceae bacterium
CTTGCGATGAAATGGTCGTCGATCCGCTCGGCGTCGCCGGGAGGGCATACCGTGTCACGGGCGTTTCGGTCGGAAATCCGCACTGCGTTGTGTTCTGCGACTGTACGGAGACGCTTGACCTTGGCGCGATCGGTCCGGAATTTGAGTACTGTTCCCTTTTCCCCGGAAGAATAAACACCGGTTTTGTCCGGGTGATAAACCGCAAGAGCCTTCGCGTCCGGGTATTTGAGCGCGGGAACGGAGAGACTCTCGCCTGCGGAACCGGAGCCTGCGCCGCTGCGGCAGCGGCGGTGAAAAACGGTCTCTGCGACGCGGACAGCGACATTACCGTCCGTCTTGACGGCGGCGACCTTGTCGTGAACGTCAGCAACGGAAACATCACGCTTTCAGGGGATGCCGTTTACGTTTATTCCGGAGAATTTGAATACTGACAAGGGCTGTTAAAAACTCACCCGGAGTTTTTAACAGCCCTTACAATAATTATTCAGGTACATAGTGATGTCGCTGTCAGCCCCTCGCCCTCCTTTTTGCAAGCAGTTGGGAGGTCACAAGCATAAGCACCGCAAAGATCGCAAGATAAAACGGGTAAGCCCCCATACCGATGTATTTCGACAGCATTCCGAACAGCGGCGGCATGAAGGTGCTTCCGACATATGCGCTTGCCATCTGTATTCCTATGACCGCCTGGGAGTTTTCCTTGCCGAAATTGTCCGGGGTCGAGTGGATTATTGCCGGATATATCGGCGCACAGCCGAATCCGGTGACGATAAGCCCGATTTTTGCCGGAAGCGATGTTCCCGCCGGAAGCATGATGCCGATGATACCGACCGCAAGCGTGATTATCCCGATAAAGATCATCCGTCTGTCGCCGATGCGGTCGGAAACAAAACCGCAGAGGAACCGACCGCCGGTTATTCCGAGGTAAAAGAACGACGCAAAGCCGGCTGCGGTTTCGGCGCTGACACCGCGGCATCCGGCAAGATAGCTGCTTGCCCACAGTCCCGCCGTGCATTCAAGCGCGCAATAGGAAAAAAACGTGACAAGAACAAGCCAGACACCGTCTATCGAGAGCGTTGCTTTAAGTCCGATCGGCTTTATCTCATCGGCTGAAGCAGAATCGGTTCCGCGCTTTTTCCAGAGCGGAAGGCTGAGGAAGATGACGGCGGTTATGACGAACTGTATAACAGATACGTACCGGTAGCCGCTTTTCCAGCCGGCGACGGAGGTGAGGGCAAAACTCATTATATACGGGCTTACCGCCGCACCCACGCCCCAGAAGCAGTGGAGCCAGTTCATGTGGCGGGATGAGTAATTGAGCGCGACGTAATTGTTCAGCGCGGCATCGACAGCTCCGGCTCCCAGCCCATACGGAATCGCAAACAGGCACAGCATCGGCATATTCCGTGAGACGGAAAAACCGAAAAGCGCCGCGGCGGTCAAAAGCACGCTGACCGATGTCACAAACCCCGCGCCGAGCTTTTTTGTCATCCTGTCGGAAAGAAGGCTTGACACAATCGTTCCGCCGGAGATTATCATAGTTATTATCCCGGCATATGACACCGGAAGCGAAAGCTCCGCGCGCATTACCGGCCATGCCGACCCGAGAAGCGAGTCGGGAAGCCCGAGGCTTATGAATGCAAGATAAATTATCGCAAGAAGAAGTGAAACCATATTTACAACGCCGTTGTTCAGATTTGTGTCATTTTATGTCAGCTGTCTGCTTCAAAAAACTTCGACAAAAGTTCTTGGCGGGTTCTCGCAGCGCCGGCTCAGGGCACGATTAATATTCTATCATAAAACCCGATTTTGTCAACGGATAATAAAATAATCCTTCCTGATTTCGCAAAAAGCTATTTACTTGAATTGACATTTATGCTATAATGAATTTATCGGCTTCGACCGATGAATATTTCCCACCAAAGGCACGGTAATTACCATATGAAATGTCCAAAATGCGGTTATCCCGACAGCAATGTTGTCGACTCCCGTCCGACGGAGCAGTCCGGAATCCGGCGCAGAAGAGAATGCAAAATGTGCAAAAACCGCTTCACGACCTATGAGACCTATGAAATTTCAAATACTGCCCCGCTTGTTGTCATAAAGAAGGATAACTCTCTCGAGATCTTCGACCGGAACAAAATCCTGACCGGGCTGCTTCAGGCGTGCTACAAGCGCCCCGTCACAACTGCTCAGATAAACCGCATCGTTGATGAGACCGAGGCGGAGCTGAAGAGCACCCTCAAGACCGAGTTTCGCTCAGAGGAGATTGGGACCATCGTTATG
>CAZWJM010000200.1:0-2269 GCA_964634435.1 uncultured Oscillospiraceae bacterium
GCTGGCTATTTTCATGCCCGTGGAAAAATGGGCTATTGTTCAGTAGACATTATTTAGTTCGCCTTTTCCAGAGAAGCGACGCGCTCGGCCATCTGCCGATACATGAGCTTGAGGAACTTCACCTCGTCCTCCAGATCGTCCACGCGGGAGCGCGGCACGAGCTTCTCCTGAATGTCCTTAATGCCGTCTGCCAAAAGGTTGAACTTCGGCGTGACGTCTGATTCAATCAAAACATTCATATAGCGCCGCGTGCGTTCTTCGGACGCATCAATCATTTTTTGGATCGCCTGTAAATCTTTTTCGTCAAGCATTTCTCTCTCCCCCTTTGCCTTGCATTATACGGTGCCGGTATTCGGTTGTCAAGGTGCATCGTGGACTTTCCATCAAGCGGCCGGTGGCTCTGAGTATCTATCCCTTTGGGAATTTCTATCAAGCTTCTCCGTTCCGGCTCTCATGTTGTCGCGTTGGCTATCGACTTTCGCTCGATCTCTTGTCCCTTGCTGTGATTATAATATAGCATATCTTGCGCAATATGTCTATTGACCGCATGCACAATCTTGCGCAATATATATTGTTTATTTCATATATTGCGCAAGACTTTACTTTGTGCTATAATATGTCCATAATGGAAGAGGTATAGCATAAATTTGCTTGCCCGCTGGAGGGATAACATGACAGCAAATAAGAATGAGTATAAAAACGCATGGATTGCTGAAAAGCTCGACCGCATTAACCTAACCATGCCAAAGGGCCGCAAGGAGGAGCTGAAAGCCCACGCAGCAGCGCAGGGCGAGAGCGTCAATGCCTTTATCAATCGCGCAATCACCGAGGCCATCGAGCGCGACAACGCCCGCAGCGGGTAGCTGTGACCGTTGCGGCGCGTGCCCGATTTGGGCACGAACAAGAAAAAGCGCCCCGCAGCGTGCCCGATTCGGGCACGCTGCGGGGCGTCCTGCTTATTTGGAAACGGCTTTGATATAGGCGTCCATGCGCGCCGCGCTCTCCTGCTTCATTTGCTCGGTCACATGGCCGTAAACATCGAGTGTAAAGGCTGCCGTGGCGTGGCCAAGATTGCCCTGCACGGTCTTGATATCGTCGCCGGAGCGGATCGCGGCCACGGCGTAGGAGTGCCGGAGATCGTGAAAGCGGGCATCCGGACGTCCGATCTCCGCCGCCGCTTTCTTGAAAGAACGGTATACCGTCGCCTTGGTGAGAGGCCGTCCGATCTCGTCGGTAAAGACAAGCGCGGTATTCCCCCACAGCTTGCCGACCTTGAGGCACTGCTTTGCCTGCTCGCTCTTGTGCTGCTTCAGGAGGGCCATAACCGCCGATGCGGGCGCAATGGTGCGGCTCTTGCCGTTCTTCGTGCTGCCGAGCCGGAAACCGTCGCCCGCCTCGCTCTCGTGGAGGAGGGCCTGCTTGCTGATCGTGACCGTACCGGCCTTAAAGTCTACGTTATCCCACGTGAGGCCGAGCACCTCGCCCTCACGCATACCTGTGAAAAGCGTGACCGTCAGCAGCGTTTCAAAGCGGCTGCCCTTGATGGTCTGCAAAAATGCCGTAATTTGTGCGTCGTCCAACGGCGCAAGCTCCTTGCGCTCCACGCGCGGCAGCTTGCAGGCATCGGCGGGATTGAAGCGCAGATAGCCGATCTCTACGGCCTGCCGCAGCGCCTTGTGGAGCACACCGTGAATGTCCTTGATGGTCTTGGGCGCAAGGCCCGCCTTGCGCGTCCGGCTCGGCTCGCCGAGGGCGTTATAGAATTGCTGTATCTCGTGCGTATTAAGCGCTTCCAGCCGCACAGCGCCGAGCGCGGGCTTGATGTGCAGCCGGATATTATCGGCGTAGATCGCGCGCGTGCGCGGCTTGACGCCGCCGAGGTAGGTCTTTTCCCATACATCGAGCCATTGCCCGAGCGTCTGTTTGCTCGGCTGGATATAGGTGCCGCTGTCAATGGCAGCGGTGACCGCCGTGAGCTTCTGCATGACCTCTTTTTGCGTCTTGCCGGTGATGGACCGCCGCCGCTGCCTGCCGGTGCCGAGGTCTACGCCGTCCGTATAGCGGGCCTCCCAGTATTCGTATTTCTTCCCGCCGATCATGCGGGTGACCTTGCGCACCGTGCCGGTGCCGTTTGCACGCTTCGCCATGAAAAAACCTCTTTTCTTTTCCGGCTCTGCGTGCTATAATAAACACGCAGAGCGCCTTATTCGTCATTGGGAACTTTGCAGCCGCCCGCCGAGGTATTCGCAGTACCTCGGCGGGTATTTTT
>CAZWJM010000201.1:0-2260 GCA_964634435.1 uncultured Oscillospiraceae bacterium
AACTATCATTATAATCGCTTGCGGGAAAATTAATATAACAATATTAACTTGAAATACGAAAATAATAATTTTAGTACTAAATGTACAAAATAGAACCATCATTTTTGTGCAAAAACACATGTTGACAGGCCGGTTTTTGCAGCAACTTAACATCAAATTGACATCGTGCAGTTTTGCCGTTCCCAAAAATATAACTACGTTAACGAAAAACCGCATTATCAGCCGCTTTGTTTGACTTTGTATTGAATTAACATTATATTTGAAACAGCTTAGTAATATATCGCGTAACAGAGGAGAACAAAATGCAGATGAAAATCAAGAACCGCGATGTGCTGCTTTCACACGGCGACGTCGACGGCAGAAAAATCGTTTTGGACATCACTGAAAAGACACTTCAGCACCTTGACGCCTACGAGCGCATCAAGAGCATCGCCCACATGGAGGGCGACGAGCTCGTCATCGGCTCGCGCCGCTGGGATCTGAGCAAGAAGCGCAATGTTTACCTGCTCGGCGCCGGCAAGGCCTGCAACCACATGGCCATGGCTATAGACGAGATACTCGGCGAGCATCTCACGCGCGGCATCGCGATAGTTAAAATAAAGGAAGACACCGATGTGTTCCGCCGCACCGATGTTTATGTCGGCGGCCACCCCCTGCCCAACGAAGAGGGCCTGCGCGCCTGCAAGGAGATAATAAAGCTTGTCGACCAGGCTACCGAGGACGATCTTTTCATCGTCGTCATAAGCGGCGGCTCGTCCGCGCTCATGAGCTGCCCCATCGAGGGCATCACCCTCCAGGACGAGATAGACACGACTGACGTCATGCTCAAGTCCGGCGCGGGCATATATGAGATAAACGCCATCCGCCGCCACATTTCCGCCATGAACGGCGGCATGCTGGCAAAGCGCATCCGCGAGCGCGGCGCAGAGCTTATTGGCTTCGGCATCTCCGACGCTGTCGGCACCCCTGCGACGGGCGATATCGGCGAGCCCTACAAAAACTACAAGGGCACGCCCATGGGGCCGGACCAGACCACCCTCGAGGAGGCCCGTCAGGTCATCCGCGACTATGACGTTGCCGACCGCCTGCCCAAGAGCGTTGTCGACTATCTCATGAACGTCGGCCCCGAGGGCGAAACGCCCAAGGCCTTCCCCGAAAACACCTACTTCCTCATAAACAGCCTGCCCGACTCCTGCCTGACGGCAAAGCGCATATCCGAGGAGATGGGCATCCCCGCTGTCATCCTCAGCTCCTTCCTCGAGGGCGAGGCGAAGGACGTCGGCACGGTGTTTGCCTCCCTCGCGCGTGAGATACAGAACTACGGCAACCCCATTAAGCCGCCCTGCGTCCTGCTGTGCTCGGGCGAGGCAACGACGAAGATACTCGATAACTCCACCATCACAGGTCACGGCGGCCCCGGCCAGGAGCTTACGCTCTCCTACGCGATCTCGGCAAAGAAAGCGCCCGGCTGCGTCTGCCTGTCGATTGACTCCGAGGGCACCGACGGTACGACCGTCGTCGCCGGCGGCATGACCGACTCCACAAGCTACGACACCGCATGTCAAAAGGGCATCGACGTTTTCGAATACCTGCGCGGCCACGCCTGCTTCGAGGCGCTCGATACCATGGGCGACGCGGTATTCACCGGAAACACCGGCACGAACCTGTGCGACTTCAACATAATGTACGTCCCCGAGCTTCCCGCGAAGAAGCTCAAGGGCAGCAGAATAAAGAGCGTCCACGCACGTCAGATAATCGACTGCAAGTGCCGCCCGATGGTCGAGGTCGACGTCGTGACCGTCGACGGCTCCGTCGGAACGGCAGCAGCCCCCACGGGCTCCTCCGTCGGCATGCACGAGTCGTTTGTCCTGCGCGATAACGACCCTGCCGAGTACGACGGCATGTCCGTACACAAGGCCGTTGCAAACGTAAACGACGTGATAGCTCCCGCCATCATCGGCATGGACACGCTCGACCTTGCGGCCATCGACAAGGTTATGATCGAGCTCGACGGCACGGATAACAAGTCCAAGCTCGGCGGCAACGCCATCTACTCCGTCTCCGTCGCGTGCTACCGCGCGGCCGCCGCAAGCCTCAAGCGTCCGCTGTATGATTACATCGCCGACGGCAATATAAAGACCGTGCCCATCCCCTCCTTCAACGTTCTCAACGGCGGCACGAATGCCGGCGTGAAGCAGGCGTTCAACGAGTTCATCGTCATGCCCTACCGCGCAAGCGATATCGAGCAGGCAGTTGAGAT
>CAZWJM010000202.1:0-2260 GCA_964634435.1 uncultured Oscillospiraceae bacterium
TGATGGAGGGACGGACGGTGTTCGTCATTGCCCACAGGCTCTCAACGGTCAGAAATTCCGACGTCATCATGGTTCTTGATCACGGAAGAATAATCGAGCGCGGCAATCACGAAAAGCTGATAGCCGAAAAGGGAACCTACTACCAGCTCTACACCGGAGCTTTCGAGCTTGAATAATTAAATAAATTGCCGGTCTGCAATTTTGCAGACCGGCTTGTTTTTTTTTTTTTTTAGGGAACTTTTTGAAAAAAGTTCCCTAAGACCCTCAAAAACTTTTGTCAAAAGGGGGATTTATTAAAGGTGAAGATCGGTTTACAGAGGGGAATATGTGCTAAAGGTCGGGAAAATTTATGCGGGTACCGTGAAGGAGGTCGGCGTCGGAGCCGTCGTGGGTGATGACGAGGAGGTTTTCCGGGGTGAGGCGGGAGCTTACAAGCTCCGCCGCTATATTTTTTGACGCTGGGTCAAGCCCCTTGAACGGCTCGTCAAGGATAACGGTATTCCCGCCGGAATTTTCATGAAAAAGCACTGCGCGGGCGAGGGAGACCCTCTGATTCATCCCTCCGGAAAGCTCGCAGGGCTTCTTTTTTATGTCGTCTGCCGTCAGTCCGAGGGAGAGAAGGAGCTTTTCAGCCTCTGCCTCACCGGAGCCGCCCTTTGCCGCGCAGGCAACGTTTTCAAGTGCGGAAAAAGCGGGGAAGAGCCTCGGTTCCTGAAACATGACGGTGACGTTTCCGGAAATTCCGCCGATATTTCCCGAATCCGGCTTCAGCAGTCCGGCGATTATCATTGCAAGCGTTGTTTTTCCGCACCCGGAGGCTCCGCTTAAGCATATGACCCCGCCGGGAAGCGTCGCCGTGAGTTCGTCAAGCACGGTCTTTCCGCCGAAGCGCTTGGTTATGCCGTTCAGTGTTATGCTCATCCGCCGCTCCTTTCCCCGGTCAGCCTTTTGAGGAGTACCCGGAAGCATTTTTCCATAATGACGCTTAAAATTATGACTGTTGCCGTCCACGCGAAAAGGTCGGCGGTCTCAAGATATATCTTCGATTCGTAAAGCATATTTCCGACCGAGACTTTAGGGTGACAAAGCACCTCCGCGGCGATTCCGGACTTCCATGCAAGCCCGAGGGAGGTTATAAGTGCGGCGGCATACTGCGGCGCGACCGACGGCAGGTATACCATCTTAACGGTTTTCCGGAAGCCGAGACGGTAGGCTTTCGCCGCCTCAAGCAGGTTTTTGTCGGTATTTTCGATCGCAGCCTTAAGCGCGCCCCAGACTATCGGTGTGACCATCAGGAAGGAAATGAACGACGGCACGTTTGAAGCCTTCAGCCACACAAGCGCAAGAATGATGAACGACGCGACAGGGGTCGCACGTATCACCGTCCCGACCGGAGAAAAAAGCGAATCAAGCATCCGGCTGAACGACGTCATGACGGCAAGCAGCGTCCCTGTAACCGCTCCGGCGGCGAATCCGAGGGCAACGCGCAGGAGCGACATTCCGGCGGCGCGCCAGAAGGCTTCCGTCGATGCAAGCGTCACGAGATGCCGCAGTGTGACAAGCGGGGAGGGGAGAAGGACCTCTTTCCCGACCCTCAAAGAAACAAGCCCCCAAAGCGCCGTCCAGAAGACGGCGCTAATGAGAGCGGATATTATCTTTTTTGCCTTATCTCCTGTAGAAGATGCTTTCATCGGGAAGTGTTCCTCCGACCGATTTCGGGTCTGCGTCGAAGAGTACCTTGTAGAATACGTTGAGGACAGAAACCATCCTGTCGCCGTCGATGTAGACGATGTTGCAGTTCGGAACAGCCTTCTCCGCGATCGCGGCGGCGGGAACGATACCGAGCTCCGCGATCATGGCGGCGGCATCGGCAACATTGGAATTGACAAAATCAACGGAAGTCTTGTATTCGTCAAGGAAAGCGTTGACAAGCGCGCCGTGCTCCTCGATCGCCTTTTTGGAAACGACGACACAGCCCTGAACCGACTCGCCCTCGCTGACCTTTTTCCACTCCTCGGTGAGGTTGAGCGCGATTCTGAGGCTGCTGTTCTTGGTGAGAACAGTTGTTACATTGGGCTCAGGGAGCATTCCGAGAACCACCTCGCCGCTGACCATCAGCGCGGCAAGCTCGCTGTGCTCGGTCTTGTACTCTACCGTCACGTTCTCAAGACCGTTCTTTGAGAGGATATAGTTGAGGATATATTCGGGTGTGGAAGCCTTTCCGGTCGCGTAAACGGTCTTTCCGGCAAGGTCGGCAACG
>CAZWJM010000203.1:0-2259 GCA_964634435.1 uncultured Oscillospiraceae bacterium
TTTTGAAAAAATAAAGGGAAATGCGAATTGGCGTCGTATAAAGGTAGTGAAAGGGAAAAACGATGCTATGAACGGAGGGATCGCATGGCGTGTCCGAGAGAAAAACGCGAAGCGCTTGAGCGTGTGCTCGTCGGCGAGTATGGCGTGAGGGCGGAGCAGTCGCAGGGTCGGCGAGAGGCGGAGCCGGAGTGCGAAATACGCACCTGCTTCCAGCGCGACGTCGACAGGATCACTCACTCCAAAGCATTCAGGCGCTTAAAGCACAAGACACAGGTGTACCTGCGTCCCGAGGGCGACCACTATCGCACGCGGCTCACGCACACGCTGGAGGTGTCGCGCCTGGCGCGGACGGTCGCGAGGGCGCTGGAGCTCAACGAGGACCTCACGGAGGCGATGGCGCTCGGCCACGACCTGGGGCATACGCCGTTCGGTCACGCGGGCGAGAGGGCGCTCAACAAGCTGTATGAGGGCGGCTTCAAGCACTACGAGCAGTCGCTGCGCGTTGTCGACATCCTCGAGCGCGACGGCCGCGGCCTGAACCTGTGCTATGAAACGCGCATGGGCATCCTGCATCACACGCACGGCGCGCCCGACGATACGATGGAGGCCACCGTCGTGCGCCTTGCCGACCGCATCGCATACATAAACCATGACCTTGACGACACGATACGCGCGGGCATCCTGCGCGCAGAGGACGTGCCGGAAATGATCCGCGTGCGCTGCGGCGAGCGCAACAGCGAAAGGATAAATTCTATCATGCTCGACCTCATCGAAAACAGCGTCGGGGGCGAGATAAAAATGAGCCCGTACATGCAGGAGGCGGTCGACTTCTTCCATGCGTTCATGTACTCGGACGTGTACACGAACCCCATCGCCAAGGGCGAGGAGAGCAAGGTCGACGGCATCATCGGCGGCCTGTTTGACCACTACATGACGCACCCCGAGCAGCTGCCGGACGAAATGCGCCAGATCGCCGAGCGCGAGGGCACGGCGCGCGCCGTGTGCGACTACATCTCCGGCATGACCGACGGCTATGCGATGGAGAAGTACGGCGAGATATTCATCCCCATGTCGTGGACGGTGAAATAGCGGCGTGAGCCGCCACAGCTTTATTTGCCTCCCCTTACACAGTGGAGCCAAGGGCAAAGCTATAACTTTCAGCATAAATTTTGCACTAATATAGAACAATGAGATGGGTGTCAACAATGATGCGCTGACGCGCGATATATTCCACCTCATCCGTCAGCCGTTCGGCTGACACCTTCCCCTCAAGGGGAAGGCTCAATGGGTGCCATGTTTTCTTAACGCACCGACCTCAAGGGGAAGGCTTTTCTGCACCAATTTAGTGCAAAGCAAGACATTGCAAGCCTTGCACCGCGCTCACGGGAAGCGGCAGATTTTTGGTTTTGCCGGCACCTTCGAACCGGGCAACTGCAATAAATGGATTGGTACGATTTCAAAGCGAATTGCCTCGCCGGCGAGGCGCGGGCAACCGCAATATACGTATAAGTACAACAGAAAGGCGATTTAAAAAGATGGCGATACCGGAGAGCTTTTTGCAGGAGCTCGTGGAGAGAAACGACATAGTGGATGTTGTGGGCGAGTACGTGCACCTGACGAAGCGTTCGGGCTCGAACAGATTCGGCCTGTGCCCGTTCCACAGCGAGAAAACGCCATCGTTTTCCGTCTCGCCGGACAGGCAGATATATCACTGCTTCGGCTGCGGCAAGGGCGGCGGCGTTATAAATTTCATAATGGAGGTCGAAAACCTGTCGTTCCCGGAGGCGGTGGAGTTTTTGGCCAAGCGCGTGGGCATGACGATGCCCGAGCAGGAGGATAACCGCGACGCAAAGCGCCGCAGACGCCTGCTGGAGCTAAACCGCGACGCGGCGAAGTTTTTCTACTCCTGCCTGTCAAAGCCCGAGGGCGCACCGGCGCTTGAATATATGCAGCGTCGGCAGATACAGCCATCGACGGCCAAGCGCTTCGGCCTCGGCTACGCACCCGACACGTGGGACAGCCTCATAAACGCCATGCGCGAATTGGGGTATTCCGAGTACGAGATGTTTGACGCGGGACTTGTGCGCAAGGGCAAAAACGGCGGGCATTACGACACGTTCAGGAACAGGCTCATGTTCCCCGTCATCGACGTTCGCGGCGATTTCATCGGCTTTTCCGGCCGCATCCTCGGCGACGGCGAGCCGAAATACATGAACAGCCCCGAAACGATGGTGTTCAACAAAAGCCGTAATCTTTTCG
>CAZWJM010000204.1:0-2241 GCA_964634435.1 uncultured Oscillospiraceae bacterium
ATGAACGCCACCCAGTGACTGAACTTTGTAATAAGGTCGGCAAACTGAGAGCCTATGTAGTAGCCGATAAGCGGCATCAGCGCCTGAAAGCCGCCGAAATATGCACCCGCGATAAGCGCGTGCTTCAGCTTCATTTTGCGGACCGAAAGTCCCTTGCAGATAGATACTGCAAATGCGTCCATCGAAAGCCCGACGGCAAGAAGAAAAATTTCAAGAAATCCCATTGCGTAAAACCTTTCACAGTCGCGGGAAAATGTGCGGTGCTCACAGGCGACCGGCAAAAAAGAAATGCCGGAAAACAAAAAGCCCCCCGCCGCAGACATAGTGTCATTCGGCAGAGGCCGCAAAACTTGTCTGCCGCAGCAGATAAGTCTTGTCATTTCATATCGAGCCATGAGAAGATCTCAGGGTGTTGTTGACTCGATAACGCACGGGGCGTTGACTACTCCCTTTATCCGAGGGTATTATATCACACTTTCGGGAGAAATTCAAGGGTTCTGAAAAAAATATATAAAAAAATTTGTGATAAAACGTGCATTCGACAAATATATATGCTATAATATACAGTGCAATTGCCATTCCAATATATGTATGTGAAAAGGTAAGCAAAACTTATGAACAGTGATTGTATGTACCGGACAGTCTGTTTCACCGGTCACCGGCGATTCGCGCCGGGGGAGGACAGAACGGCTCTTGGCAGACTTGACGGCTGTGTGCGTGAGCTGATCGAAAAGCACGGCGCGCTGGTCTTTCGCACCGGCGGAGCGCTGGGTTTTGACACGATGGCGGCTTACACCGTACTCGGCTACCGGCTGCTTTATCCGCAGATAAAGCTGGAGCTGTACCTTCCCTGCCCGGATCAGACTCGCGGCTGGAAGCCTGCGGACGTTGATTCCTACAAATATATAAAGGAACACGCCGACCGCGTGTACGTGGCAAGTCCGTATTATTTTTCGGGATGTATGCACGTGCGCAACCGTATGCTTGTAAACGGGGCGGATCTTTGCGTAGCCTACTGCCGCAGGCATGAAGGCGGCACCGCTTACACCGTGGACTATGCAAGGCAGCAATACGTGGAGCTTATCAATCTTGCCGACCCCGTCGGCAGACCGCAGTGATGCTTCCGACAAAAACAGATATATAAATTTCAGCTCACACCATTATACCATTTAATCTGAAAGGACAAATTACAATGAAAAAGGCACTTATGTACGGCGCGGGAAATATCGGTAGAGGATTTATCGGTAAGAGATTTTACCTTTCCGGATACCGCACGGTATTTGTTGATGTAAACACCGATATGGTGGAGAAGCTCCGCGCGGCGGAGAAATACCCGATCTATGTCACCAAGGGCACGGAATATGTCCCCGAGTGGGTCGAAAACTGCACCGCCGTAAACGGCAGGGATGACAACGCCGTCATTGACGAGATCGCCTCCTGCGACATCATGGCGACGGCTCTCGGCGTAAACGTACTGCCCCATGTGGCTTCCCTCATCGCGCGCGGACTGCTTGCCCGCCGCGAGCGCACCGGAAAGCCGCTCAACATCCTCATCTGCGAAAACCTTATCGGCTCGGACAAGTACCTGCGCGAGCTGGTCGCCCCCCACATTCCCGCCGAGGCTATGAGCTATTTCCTTGACGAGGTGGGCTTTGTCAGCGTTTCGGTAGGCATTACCGTTCCGCCGACGCCCGAAAAGTTCCTTGCGGACAACCCTCTTGCCGTCTGCACCGACCTTTACACCGAGCTGCCCGCCGACGCGCTTGGCTTCCGCCCCGTCGGAGCGCCCACGCCCCAGATAGACGGAATGGTGGTATTCTCCCCCTTCGGCTTCTTTATCGAGCGCAAGCTGCTCATCCACAATATGGGTCATGCGCTGATGGCGTACCTCGGATATCTCAAGGGCTACAATTATATATATGAGGTCGCCGCGGACGGAGAAATAAAATACATACTCACCCGTGCGCTGGTGGAATCCGCACGCGCGCTGGCAAAGCGCCACGGCGCGGCGCTTGACGATGTTATGACCTTTGTTGAAACGCTTATCCCGCGCCTTGACAACCCGTTGCTTGAGGACACCCTCTTCCGCGTGGGACGCGACACCAAGCGCAAGCTCGGCGCGGGCGACCGTCTGGGCGGCGCATACCTTATGGTGCGCGAGCAGGGCGGAATACCCGCACATATCGCCGTCGGAATTGCCGCCGGATATCTCTTTGACTGCCCCGAAGACCCCATAGCGCT
>CAZWJM010000205.1:0-2228 GCA_964634435.1 uncultured Oscillospiraceae bacterium
TGCGCTTACCCTTGGTGCCGGAGGACAGCAGGAACGCGCCCATGCTGGCAGCCATGCCGATGCAGATGGTGGATACATCACACTTGATGTACTGCATGGTGTCATAAATCGCCATACCCGCGGTGACAGAGCCGCCGGGGCTGTTGATATACATCTGAATATCCTTATCGGGATCCTGCGCTTCCAGATACAGAAGCTGCGCCACGACCAGACTGGCGGTGGTATCATTCACTTCTTCTCCCAGGAAGATGATGCGATCGTTGAGCAAACGGGAGAAAATGTCATAGGACCGCTCACCCCGATTGGTCTGTTCCACAACATAAGGGACTAAACTCATAGAAAAAACCTCCTGTTCAATAAGTCGCTTACCATACCCAAGTATACCCGCCTGTATGGGATTTAAGCAAGGGAAGGGCCGAAATTATTCGGCCTTCTCCTCCTCTTTTTTCTCTTCCTCCACGGGAGCCACCGCCACACCGGCGTCAGCGACGACCTTGATGACCTTCTCGCGGATGACCTGCTCCTTGACCTGATCGGCGGGCAGGTACTTCTTCACGGATTCCGGATCCATGCCGTACTTCTCGGCGATGTTCTTCATCTCGTTCTCCACATCCTCGTCGGAGGCTTCCAGACCCTCCGCCTTCACGATGGCTTCCACGGCCAGGTCCATTCTGACCTGGTCCAGAGCGGGCTGGTGTGCCTGCGCCAGGAAGGTCTCGTTGGTCATGCCGGTCATCTGCAGATACTGCTCGAAGGGGATGCCCTGGGAAGCCAACTGCTGCTTGAAGCCCTCCAGCATACGCTCGGCCTGCGCCTTCACCATATCCTCGGGAATGTCAGCTTCGATACCGTCGGCCACCTTCTTCATCAGCGCATCTTCAAATGCCTGCTGAGCGGCGATCTTGCGCTCCTCGGTCATCTTCTTCTTCATATCGGCCTTCAGTTCCTTCAGGGTGTCAAACTCGCTGACATCCTTGGCGAACTCGTCGTCAATGGCAGGCACTTCCTTGGCCTTGACCTCGTTGATCTTGACCTTGAACACCACGGGCTTGCCGGCCAGCTCGGGGGTGTAGTTCTCGGGGAAGGTGATGTCGATATCCTTCTCCTCGCCGGCCTTCATGCCGATGAGCTGGTCTTCAAAGCCGGGCACGAAGCTGCCGGAACCGATCTCCAGATCGAAGTTCTCACCCTTGCCGCCCTCGAAAGCCACGCCGTTGTCGAAGCCTTCAAAGTCGATGTTGGCGGTATCGCCCTTCTTCACGGCGCGCTCAACGCTCACCAGACGGCTGTTGCGATCAGCCATTTCCTTCAATCGGGCATTGACATCGGCGGCCATGACCTTGACCTCAGCCTTGGGAGCCTCCAGGCCCTTATACTGGCCCAGCTTGACCTCGGGATACACGGCAACGGTGCACTTGAAGGTGACGCCTTCCTTGCCGCAGTTCTCCAGATCGACCTCGGGATAACCCACAACGTCCAGCTCCTGTTCCTTCACGGCGGCCTCATAGGCCTGGGGCAGGACGATATTTACTGCTTCTTCATAGAACACATCTGCGCCGTACATGCCCTCGATGATCTTGCGGGGGGCCTTGCCGGGGCGGAAGCCGGGAATACTCATCTTGCCGCGCATCTTCAGATATGCCTTATTGACGGCAGCTTCAAATTCCTCTGCACCCACCTCGATGGTCAGTGCGACCTTGCTCTTTTCCAGTTTTTCACAGGATTTTACACTCATTTTGTTTTTTTCCTCCGTTCAGCAAAGATTTAATCAATGCAATTCTATATGTTACCAGAAAACAATTGAAATTTCCACACTTTTTTGCGCTATTCGCAAATTTTTTTAGGAACAAAGCGCAAATAGTCCGCCGCAACCAGCGAAAAGTCCGTTCCGCCGCGTTCTCCCTCTATCCTTCGGCGGTGCGATGCACCGTGCAGATGCCCGTAATAGCAGGCTTTCACACGGTACTCACGCAAAAGCCGCAAAATCTCCGGACACTCATAGCCCTGATACAGGGGCGGATAGTGCAAAAAGCACAGTATCTCCCGCTCACCGGCCAGCTTCAGCGAGGTTTCCAATCGTCCGGCCTCCCGCAGCAGCATCTTTTCATTATGCGTGCCCTGATTGTCCAGCTCATAGAACCACCCGCGGGTACCGCAGATGGCCTTATCACCGTAGGTCAGGCAATTGTTATAGAGGAACGATATGGTCGTCAGCTCGTGCTCTTTCA
>CAZWJM010000206.1:0-2221 GCA_964634435.1 uncultured Oscillospiraceae bacterium
CTCCGCATGATTGCAAAATCGAAAAGTTGTGGTATAATAATATGTTAGATTATTATTTGGAGGTATGGACCTTGACTAAGATAGACATTTTCTCCGGTTTTCTCGGAGCAGGCAAGACTACGCTCATCCGCAAGCTCATTTCGGAGGGCTACAAAAACGAAAAGCTCGTGCTTATCGAAAACGAATTCGGCGAGATAGCCGTCGACGGCGGCTTCCTCAAGGACGCCGGCGTTGAAATAACCGAGATGAACTCCGGCTGCATCTGCTGCACCCTCGTCGGCGACTTCACCGAGGCGCTCAACAAGGTCATCGAGCAGTATGCCCCCGACCGCATCCTCATCGAGCCCTCGGGCGTCGGCAAGCTCTCCGACGTCGCAAAGGCCGTCGTGGGCGTGCCCGGCTGCGAGATAGGCGCGAAGGTCACCGTGGTCGACGCGGGCAAGTGCCGCATGTACATCCGCAACTTCGGCGAATTCTTCAACGACCAGGTTCACCACGCCGACGTTATCGTCCTCAGCCGCACGGACACCGTGTCCGACGGCAAGGTCGTCATCGCCTCGGCTCTGCTCAGCCAGCTCAACCCCAACGCCACCATCATCACCACCCCCTGGAACGACCTCGACGGCAAGCAGATCGTCGACGTCATGGAGCGCATCGACTCGCTGTCGACCACCATGCAGGAGATGGAGCATCACGACCATCACGAGCATCATCATGAGCACGGCAAGCACTGCGGCTGCGGCCATGACCACCACGACCACGAGCACGAGCATCACCATGAGCATGACGAGCACTGCGGCTGCGGCCACGACCATCACGACCATGACCATCACCACCATCACGCCGACGAGGTGTTCACCTCCTGGGGCGTTGAGACGCCGAAGAAGTTCGACGAGGCCGAGCTTCGTGCCGTTCTCGACAAGCTCGCCGACGAGGAAAGCTACGGCACCGTCCTGCGCGCAAAGGGCTTTGTGGACGCATCCGACGGGCAGTGGATATACTTCGACTACGTCCCCGGCGAGGCAGACGTTCGCCGCGGCGGCGCCGCAGTCACGGGACGCATCTGCGTCATCGGCTCGAAGATAAACGAGCAGGCTATCAAGGAGTTGTTCGGAATTGAGTAATATCAGTCAGGTACCTGTATTCCTGTTCACGGGCTTTCTCGAGGGCGGGAAAACGAAATTCATCCAGGAAACGCTCGAGGATGAGCGCTTCAACAGCGGCGAGAGGACGCTGCTGGTCGTCTGCGAGGAGGGCGAGGAGGAGTACGCGCCGGATAAGTTCGCCGCGCCCAACGTCTTCACCGTAAACGTCGAGGATCAGTCCGAGCTTACGATGCCGAACTTCCGCAAGTGGCTTGCCGATTACGACTGCGAGCGCTGCGTCATCGAGTATAACGGCATGTGGATGCTCGACGATCTGTATCAGGCGCTGCCGGAAATGTGGATGGTGTATCAGGAGTTTTTCTTCGCCGACGCGCGCACGATACTCAACTACAACGCCAACATGCGCAATCTCGTGTATGACAAGCTCAAAAGCGCGGAGCTGACGGTGTTCAACCGCTACGACGACTCCATCGACCAAATGGAGCTGCACAAGCTTGTGCGCGGTGCCTCGCGCCGCAGTGAGATTGCCTATGAGTACGCCGACGGCACGGTCAAGTACGACGAGATCGAGGATCCCCTGCCGTTTGACCTCGAGGCGCCCATCGTCGAGATCGGCGATGACGACTACGCCCTGTGGTACCGCGACATGTCCGAGGAGCCGCAGAAGTATGAGGACAAGGTCGTGCGCTTCAAGTGCCGCTATCTCAAGCGCAAAAAGGTGCCCGCCGGGAACTTCATCGTCGGCCGCCATGTCATGACCTGCTGCGCCGACGACATCCAGTTTGCCGGACTCATCTGCCGCTGGGACGAGTATGACACCATCGAAGCCGACTCGTGGCATGTCCTCACCGCGCGCGTGAACTATAAGTTCAGCCGCGCCTACGGCAAAAAGGGCCCCGTGCTCACCTTCATCGAGGACGTCTCCTGTCCCGTCCCCGACGACCCCGTCGCCACTTTTTATTAGCGCTTTAGCGCCATCCTTATACATTTATTGCGGTTGCCCGGCTGCTGCCGCAGGGGCGTATCGCATTGAGATTGTGCCAATACATTTATTGCGGTTGCCCGGTATCGAGACCGCATAGGAAACCATCGCGCTGGCCGCGTGACGCAAAATA
>CAZWJM010000207.1:0-2219 GCA_964634435.1 uncultured Oscillospiraceae bacterium
AAACCATGGTAGATACGAAAAAAATTGCGATAAGCGCGATGCTTATCGCCTTTGATGTAATATTCACGCGGGTGCTCGCGCTGAACACGCCGCTGGCAAAGCTCGGCTTCGGCTTTGCGGCAGTGGCGGTGTGCGCGATGCTGTACGGCCCGTGGTGGGCGGCGGGGACGAGTGCGCTGGGCGATCTTATCGGCTCGCTGCTGTTTCCGACGGGCACGTTCTTCCCGGGCTTTACCGTGACGGCTGCCGTGACAGGTGCCATATTCGGCCTTTTGCTGTACCGCCGCCGTCCATCTGTGCGCGACTGCTTTTTTGCGGCGCTTGCAAACGAGGCGATAGTCATGCTGCTTCTGAACACGGCGATGATATCCATTGTCTTCGGCCCGCCATTCATGCCGCTATTGCTTACGCGGCTTGCGCAGTTTGGCGTGATGCTCGCCGTGCAGACCCTTGTGCTTGCCGCCATCGCGCGCTCGGACGCGCTGTACGGGCGCATAATAGATTTGAAAACTTAAGTATTAATAAGTGCGTATCAAATGATACGCACTTAAAATTTTTTCGCCGCATGTTCACAAACGCTTAACTGTTGACAAATTCAAAGTGGTATAATAGCCTCCTAAAGGGGGACTTCACATGAGCGAGCTTACTGAGTTTTCGTTTGACACGATCATCACGCCGGACATGTGCGGCAAAACGGGGAGGCTCAACCCCGCCGCGATGTTCGCGCTGTTTCAAAGCGCCGCGTGTATGCACGCCGAAGCTATCGGCAACGGTACGGCCGTGCTGGATAGCCAGCAGCGCTACTGGGTCGCAACACACACGCGCGTCGATTTCTTTGCCGAGGCCGGCATCATGCAGCAGCTTCGCGTCACCACTCGCCCGCACAGCGCAAAGCCCAAGGCCGTGCGCGCCCTGCGAAGCTATGGGCTCAGCCGCAGCGACACGCCGATCGCCGAGGGCGTGACGGAGTGGATAATCCTCGGGCGCGACGGGAGCTTCTCGCGCTTTTGCGACTACGGTTTTCCCGATGGCTTCGAGTTTGACGAGCACGTCGCCTGCGGCGGCAAGCTGAGCCGATTCAGGGACGAATTTTCGGCAGAGGACGAGGTCTACAGCTTCGTCGTGCGCCAGTCGAGCATCGACACCGGGCGGCACATGAATAACGTCGCCTACGTCCGCGCGTTTCTCGACTGCTTCACCGCCGACGAGGTCGCCGAGATGCCCATAAGGTCAATGGAGGCGCGCTACGTCACCGCCTGCATGGAGGGCGAGACGCTCAGGATATTCAAAAAGCGCACCGACGACGGCTACCTGCTCGGTCTGCGCCGCGCCGACGATAAATGCGCCGCGTTTTTGAAGATAACGCTGGGCGAGTGAAAACAACACAGAGCATAAAAAAATTACCGCTCCCGAAACATCGGGAGCGGTTTTGCTTTAGAATTTTACGATATCGTCGATCTTGGCCATGTGGCAGCCGGGGTAGCTGTCCTTGACGCGCATGAGGAAGTTGAGCTTGTCTATCCTCTCGCCGGAGCGCGGGCAGCCGTTTTTGATAAACGGTATCTGAAGTCCGACGGCGAGATCCATGACCACGTCGCCGACAACGCCGCCGCTGCGGCCGGAGGTTATCGAGAACAGGCCGTGCTCGGAGGCATAGCGGTGAGATTCCATGGCCTCGGTTATCGTTCCGACCTGGTTGGGCTTGAGGATGAAGCCGTCGATGGCGTCCATGGCGTGCGCCCTGCGGATACGCTCGGGGTTTGAGACGGTGAAGTCGTCGGCGATGATATGTGTGCGGCTTATCTCGCGATGCGCCTTGGCGTAGCCGTCCCAGTCGTCCTCGTCGAGCATGTCCTCGATGAATACGAAGTTATACTTCTCGGTCAGACCCTTGACGTAGGCGATTATCTCGTCGGAGGTGAGCTGCTTGCCGTTGAGGTAATAGGTCTTGCTGTCGCGGTCGAACATTTCGCTCATCGCGCAGTCGAGCGCGAAGGCGCACTGCTCGGTGTAGCCGCAATCGTCGATGGCCTTCTGAATGAGGTCGAGGCAGACCTCGGGGTCTTCGCTCGGCGCGCACCAGCCGTAGGAGCCGCCGACGCGGGCCTCGGAGCCGGTGAATTCGGCAATGACCTTGCCGAGGCGGTTAAATACCTTGACCGCTATCTCAACTGCCTGCTCGATATCGCTTGCGCGGTAGGGCATGACGATGAACTCGT
>CAZWJM010000208.1:0-2218 GCA_964634435.1 uncultured Oscillospiraceae bacterium
GCCATTCATGCTTGTCTTTTCAACCGTAATGGCTTTTATAATGTGCCCAAGCTTAGCTTGGATTTTTGCAGTCACTATTCCAATACTACTTTTTGGACTAGGCTTTGTTATTTTTAAGGCAATGCCAAAATTCAATAAGGTTTTCAAACAATATGATGCGGTTAATGAATCTGTTCAAGAAAATATCTCTGGTATTCGAACTGTAAAATCATATGTTAGAGAAGAACATGAAAAGAAAAAGTTCGGCAAAGAGGTCAATTTGCTTCAAAATAATTTTATAAAGGCAGAAAAAATTGTTGCATTCAATCAACCTTTAAATCAATTTTCTATCTTTCTTTTAAATGTTATTGTAATTTTCGTGGGTGCAATGTTAATCACAAAAACCTCAACAATGGGCGCTGATGGCGAAACAATAATTTGGGGGAAGATGTCAGTTGGTCAGCTTTCATCACTATTAACTTATGGCATTCAATCTTTAATGAGTCTTACCATGCTTTCAATGGTGTTTGTTATGGTTACAATTTCAGTCGAATCTGCAAGAAGAATTAATGAAGTTTTAATCACTGAAAGTGATATAGCTAGTCCTGAAAATCCAGTTTTTGAAGTTGCTAATGGCAATATAAAGTTTAATAATGTTTCTTTTAAGTATAGTTTGTCTGCTGAAAAAATGGCATTAAAGGATATTAATCTTGACATAAAGTCAGGTCAAACAATTGGTATTTTAGGTGGAACGGGCAGTTCAAAATCCACTTTAATAAACTTAATTCCAAGACTCTACGATACAACCGAGGGAGAAGTTTTAGTTGGAGACAAAAATGTTAAAGAGTATGATTTAACTTCGCTTAGAAATCAGGTTTCAGTAGTTCTTCAAAAAAATCTTCTTTTTAGTGGAACAATAAAAGAAAATCTTTTATGGGGAAATGAGAATGCGACTGATGAGGAGATTGTTTTAGCTTGCAAACAAGCTTGTGCCTTAGAGTTCATTGAGGGTTTTAAGGATAAGTTTGAAACTTTTATCGAACAAGGCGGTGCAAATGTTTCTGGTGGTCAAAAGCAGAGACTTTGTATTGCAAGAGCATTGCTCAAAAAACCTAAGATTTTAATTTTAGACGATTCAACTAGTGCTGTTGACATGAAAACTGACGCAATAATTCGTAATGAACTCAAAAAAGCTATTCCAGAAACCACAAAGATTATCATTGCTCAAAGGGTTAGTTCGGTTATGGACTGCGATCAAATCATTATCATGGAAAAGGGCGGAATTAATGCCGTTGGAACACATGAGGAACTTTTAAAGAATAATGCTATTTATCAAGAGATTTACTATTCTCAAAATAAACTGAATGGAGGCGAAAATAATGGCTAATTTAAAAAATGAAAAAACATTAAAAAACAAGACTGCTTCCAAAGAAAATAAAAAATCACCTGTTATGAAGAGATTATTAAAACAGCTGTTTAAACTTTACACATTTAAAATGATTCTAGTTATAATTTGTATTTTGCTCACAACTGCTGGCACTGTGTCTGCTTCAATCTTTATAAAACAAATTACCGATAGGGTAATTACGCCGGGTATAAAGTTTGGCTGGGATTTTGTTAAAAATGACTTTGTCAGTTTGCTAACCATTATGATATCTCTTTATACTATTGCATTGACCGCTAGCATAACCTACACTCAGCTTATGGTTAGAATTACGCAATCATTTTTAAAGGAAATCAAAGTTTCACTTTTTAACAAGATGGAAAGCTTGCCAATTTCATACTTTGACAGAAATTTAAGAGGTGACATTATGTCAACCTACACAAACGATGTTGATACAATTCGACAACTTGTAAGCGAAATCATACCTCAGTTTGTTGCTTCAACAGTAACAGTAACAACGGTTTTCGTTATTATGCTTTTTTATAGTTTGTGGCTGGCAATAATTGTTGTCTTTGCAACTATTATAATTTTTATGGTTAGCAAAAAGGTCGGTGGTGGCAGTGCCAAGTATTTTGTTAGAAGACAAAATTCTCTTGCAAAACAAGAAGGTTTTATTGAAGAAATGATGAATGGCCAAAAGGTTATAAAAGTATTTTGCCATGAAAAGAAATCGCAAGAAGATTTTGAAAAGGTTACTGAGCAATTGTTTCAAGAAACTTATAAGTCCAATTCATATTCAAATATCTTAGGACCTATTATTCATAATATAGGAAATATTTTATATGTTACTGTAAC
>CAZWJM010000209.1:0-2209 GCA_964634435.1 uncultured Oscillospiraceae bacterium
GGAAGCAGCGGAGGAGGTACCGGTGACGATGGCATAACGATAGCGGTTCTCCGCCTGGGGATTCTCCAGACCGGGGTCCCCCTCCACACGGAGGGAGTCGTAGTTTCCGTCACCGCCGCTGGTGCGGTAGATGTTGATATAGTCGCCGTTTTTGTCCAGCTTCACAACGCCCTTCTTGTTTGCCTGATACCAGATGTTGGCATCGGTGGCCTTGGTATCGGTGACGGCAGGGTAGATGACCTGGATACCGGTTTCATTCTGCCACTGGAGCATGGCCCGGTACTCGGGCTCCGTCAGGGTCAGGTAGGTGTAGCCGTTGCTGACATAGCTGTCCACACGGACGCAGTAAGTGGTCTTGCCCGCCTCATCCACGGAGGGGCCGTGATCCTTCAGAAAAATCGGATAGCCGGTCTCGGCGGTAATGGCCTGCATGGCGATATAGTTGGACTCGCTGACCACCTGCTCAGAGCCGCCGTCCCAGAAGCCCAGGCCCAGTTTGGCAAAGAGCTTGCTCTTGGGCAGCAGCTTGGTGTACTGCAAATAGGTGGTATCCTCCAGTGCCTCACTGTAGGTAGTGGAGCAGAAAACAGGCACAAAGATGGCGTAAAGCACCAGGACAATGATAATGATGGAAGCGACCACCGAGGACTTGTTCTTGCAGAACCGGTTGAAGGCATCCCGGAAATAGCTGACCTGCTTGGTATCCAGCTTCTGGTCGTGGAGTCTGCTGCCTTCCGTTACGAACTGGAACTTCTCGGCGGGAATATTGGGAATGGTATTGTTGTTTTTCATTATTTCTTGGACCCCATTCTGATTCTCGGATCGATGAAGCCATAGCTCAGGTCAACAACGATTCCGGCAACAAGGCCGATCAGCGTATAGAACGCGGACAGCAGAATGAACATATTGTAGTCACGGGCGGTGATGGAGGCCACATACAGGGGGCCCACGCCGGGGACCACGAAGATGGACTCAATGATCAGGCTGCCGCCCAGGACGGCGATAACCTCACTGATGATGGAGGGGAAAATGGGCACCATGGCATTGCGCAGGGCATGGCGCACGGTGGTCTGTGCCCGGGTCAGGCCCTTGGTCCGGGCCAGCAGCAGATATTCGCTGGTCAGCACCTCCGTCAGCTCCGCCCGGGTGAAGCGGGCATAGCCTGCGATGGAGCCCAGGGACAGGGCCAGCACCGCGGGGAACATGCTGCGGAACATATCCCAGGTGAAGTAGTTGGTGCCGGCGTTCATAACCAGGGGGAACCACTTCAGCTTGAAGCAGAGGATATACTGAATCAGGAAGGCGTAGATATAGCTGGGCACGGAAACCAGCACCATAACGCCGGTGGAGATCACATGGTCCTGCCACTTATTCTTCTTCAGGGCAGCGTAAATGCCCAGCAGCAGGCCCGTGGGCACGGCCAGCAGAGAAGAATAGGTATTGACCAGCACGGTGGCGGGCAGCTTGCTCAGGAACACCGTGAAAACATCCTGCATAGGATAGAGCTTCTCGGAAACGCCCCAGTTCAGGCCCAGCAGGGTATTTTTCAGAAAGCTGACATACTGCTCCATCAGGGGAACGGGGGTGCCGTCGGCATAGAGGATGCCCTGGCGGACACGCTGCTGGATCAGCAGCTCCGTATCCTTGCCGAAGGATGCCACCACCTCGTTGGGCAGCATACGCACCAGCAGGAAGCAGATGGAAATGATGATGAAGAAGGTCAGCGCCGCGAAGGCCAACCGCTTCAGAACGTACTTTAAGGTAGACATGGGTGATTGTTTCCTCCCTACGGTAAAATGGGCGGGTTTTTGATTTGACGCGAATTTCTTTCTATACGCACAAAGTTATCGGTTTTCCAAAGCCCGACAACCGTAGTATTATGTCGGGTTTAAGGAAACCGATAACACGATTTCTTGCGTTATCCGGGGGAGGGGCGCAAGCCCCTCTCCCGGATGGGTCTATTGCAGCAATAGATTACCGATTAGGTGTAATCCAGCTCGCCGTTCTGGGAAGCCACGTAAGCATCCCACTCGGCATCGGAGTAGTTGAAGGTCATGTACTTCAGACCACCGAAGCCAACGCCGTACAGGTACTCGTCGGAGTAGTACTGAACCTGCTGGCCAACCAGCTGTGCGGAGGAGTCGCCGGACAGGGGGATGAAGTTGTAGTTCAGCAGCACGGTGCGCTCGAACTGAGCCAGGATCTTCAT
>CAZWJM010000210.1:0-2188 GCA_964634435.1 uncultured Oscillospiraceae bacterium
TCGGAAAGATCTCCGTCAAGCTTCGGGGCTTTGACTGCATACGGGATCGTTTTGGCGCCTCCGATATAGTCTTCCGCCGAAACCGCAAGCGGGGCAAGGCAGGTGAGAAGCGCGAAAACAAACAGCAGGGACAATACTTTTTTCATGATATTTTCTCCTTTTTGTTATACCGGATCGACCGGTTATTATTTTCTGCGGCCGCCCGCGCCGAATGCCTTCAGCTTTTCCGAAAGCTCGGATGCGGGCTGTTTTACCGCGTCCTCGACCCTTGCGGTGCCGAAAACGTCGGTCATTATCGAGATCGGCTCTATATGGGCGATCCCGCACCACGGGAGCCACACTCCGGGATTGTCTGCCTTTGCGTTCCCGGAGGTTATGAAGAAGAAATCCGCGGCGTTAATCGCCTCAAGGCAAAGCCCCTTTGAAGCATAGCCGAGACGGCCGTCGTAGTTCAGATTCCGTTTGCTGTTGTTCTCGGCAAGACGGGCGAAATCGTAGTAAAACACGTTTCCCGTCCAGAGATACAGCCGGAAATAGTCGTAATATGTGTACGCCATGAAGCCGTCGACCGTGCTGTGTCCGCTGGTTATCAGGCTCTGCCCGGAGAGGGAGGCGTTTTCGATGAAATATTCGCCGGTCTTTACCGTAGACTCTACTATCTTATAGTCGTAAACCATCATCCACGATGCCGCATAGACAGCCGCCTGCTCTGCCGCGTCGAGATACTTTTTCTCGCCGGTCAGGGCATAGAGCGAATTCATTCCGTACATCGCGAAGACTCCGGTCTCCTTATCGGTTCTTTCGTGACCGTCAACGGTTGCACCGCCGTACTTACCCATGGGGACAAGGACATCGATGACATACCCGGCGGCTTTTTCGGCGGCAGTCCGGTATTTTTCCTCACCGGTGAATTCGTACATCCTGACAAGAAAGCGTATCGGGATCGGGGTGGAATTCTTCGATGACGGATTGATGCCGTCCTTATCGTAATACTGGTGATAGCGCTTTACGCTTTCGTCACTGAACACCTCGCCGCCGTAATCGTAGGCGCGGTACCAGCTTCCGTCGGGATTCTGACGGCTGACAAGGAAATCTGCATACTTTTCGGCAAGCGAGAGCCATGTTTTGTACTCTTTTCCGTTCGACATTGCGATTCTGCAGCAGTCAAGCATACCCTCCATGCCGTCTGTCATCCGTCTGAGGTAGCAGGGCATGGAATCGAACACGCCGTTTGACCACAGATAGGTTTTCAGCACCCCGGAGGGAAGCCCGGAGTTTTCCGCCCACATATCCGCCATCGCCTCGCCGTATGAAACAGCCGTGCTGTTCCCGGTCAGATATCCGTAACGCATGAACTGATATGCGGCAGAGATCTCCATGCCGACAAAGCCCATTTCCATCGTGAGATCCGATTCAACGTGTCCGTCGGAAACAAAACAGCCGTAGGGAAGCCCGCATATCGTCATGCGGTCGGTCTTCTTCGTGCCGTAGTAGTCAAGCATGGTCTTTATGCACTCGTCATATGCGGCACCGACATCGGCATCGAAATAATATATATCGGAAGCCGAGAAGTAACTCATGTATGACGACATCACGGCTTCATTGTACCCGTCGGTGATATCGGCACGGAGGGTCACGGTGTACGATGACGAAAAGCCGTCCTTTACCGGGTGGTATCTCTTTACCGGCTTTCCGTCAGAGAAATAGCCGTAAGGCTCCTCCGATGCGGGATAGCAGTAGCAGATGCCGACCGTGCCGGAGGTTTTTCTTATCACCCCGCCGACAGAGCCACAGAGGTAGTTTTCGTCGGTGATGTGGCTCTTTGCCCGGAAATCCGATATGTCTGACGATATCTCCGGGTTTATCCTGCCGACCGAGAGGGTGGCACCGGTGTCCTTTCCGCGTGCGGTCACCATCGGAAGTCCCGTCCGCGTGTCCTTGACGGTTATGGCGCTTACGCCGTAGGATGAGGCGACCCCCTCCGGGGAGTCCATGACCGGATCTTTGTTCCAGACACCGGGAACGAACCAGTCCATGCAGTCAAATGACGGTGTCCCTCCGACATATTCAAACATAACGCGGGAAGAGAAGCCCTCGTCGCTTCCGGAAGCCCGTTCGGTCTTTACGGTTCTTTCAAGCGTTACAAGCTCTCCGTCGCCGTAGTATCTGTCGGTCACCCGGATGAGCG
>CAZWJM010000211.1:0-2161 GCA_964634435.1 uncultured Oscillospiraceae bacterium
GCTGCTACTATATAAAGAATGCCGTTCGCGGAAACTACCTCGAATGGTATGCCGACAAGGACAACTGGAGCAGTTTCTCCAAGATAGGCGATGAGGCTCTGTTTGCTCAGCAGTTCTATCTCGTTGTCGACGACGGCGGCTCGGATACGCCCGCCGGCGGTCTGCCCGCTCCCGGCAGCAAGGTGGTCATCTACAACGCCAACGCAGGCGCTGCTCTGGCAAAGCAGGACGACAACGCTGAAAGTCCCTCCATTACCAAGGCAGCGGCCACCATTGCCGACGGCAAGCTCACCGCAGGCAACGGCGCAGCCGTGTTCACCGTTGAGGCAAACGGCGAATACCTCCGCTTCTATAACGAATCCTACGGCTATCTGTGTGCCAACGGTACAGGCAACAACGCCTTCTACAGCAAGACCGCAAGCAATGACGCCGATTGGCTGGTACGCACCTGCTCCGGCGGCGTGGGCGGCTATGAGATGGAAAGCCGCACCGCAAAGTATAAGGGCTACAGCCAGTGGCTTGAGTATTACAGCGACAGCTTCAAGGTCTATTCCATGAACAAGGCGACCGTCACCGACTACACTATCTACTCCTTTGACTTCTACCCCGTTGCCGAGGGCGTTAATGTCATTGACGGCATCGTCAACGCTCCCTGCATCGTACTCGGCACACTGCCTCCTGCCTATGTCGGTCAGGATTACGAGTTTGGCTTCTCCGTTGACGCTCCCTTCGGCGTGAGCGGCGACATGACCGCCACGCTCGGCGGCACTTCGCTCAAGGTCACCAAGGGCGAGGACGGAAATTACACCGTCACCGTTCCGGATTCCATGATAAAGGGCGATAAGCTCAGTGTTTCGATAAGCGGCAAGGACACCAAGGGGACCGGCATTTCCGCAGCCGTTGAGATAACGGTCGTCGACGCTCCCTCAATTGTCGATGTAGCGCCTGCCGAGCGCAGCGAAACCGGCAGCAACAAGCGTCCCACCATCGGCGCAACGCTCGTCAATGCCGGCACCGATCCCGTTATCGAGCTTACCGTAAACGGCACCGCCGTCAAGGCAGCTTACGATAACGGCAAGGTCAGCTATACTCCCGACAAGGACATGGCGGACGGCCGTGTGAATGTTCAGCTCACCGTCACCCGCAAGGACGGCAAATCAGCCACGCTGAACTGGTACTTCATCGTTGGCAAGGCACAGTATCAGTTGTACTTCGGCCAGCTTCACTCTCACACCCAGTATTCCGACGGCTCCGGCACGCTTGACAGCGCACTGGATTATGTGAAGAATCTGCCTGAAAGCGCAAATGTTCAGTTTGTTGCCTTCACCGACCACTCCAACTACTTTGACACCACAGGCGCTGCAAACCCCGAAGACGCACTCTACGACACAAGCCTTGCATCATCTTACAGCCAGCAGCGCTGGAAGGAATACAAGGACAAGATCGCAGACTTCAACAATGCGCAGACCGGCGTTATCGCCATCGGCGGCTTTGAGATGACTTGGTCCGGCGGTCCCGGCCATATCAACACCTTCAACACCCCCGGTATCGTTTCACGCAACAATTCAACGCTGAACAACAAGACCAACGATGCCGGTATTAAAGCGTACTACGAGCTGCTCAGCAGACCCGAGGGTTCAAGCTCCATCAGCCAGCTAAATCACCCCGGCACCACCTTCGGCACCTTCTCCGATTTCGCTTACTGGGACGGCGTTATCGACTCCCGTATATATATGGTTGAAGTCGGCAACGGCGAAGGTCAGATCGGTGCAGGCGGCTACTTCCCCAGCTATGAATACTATATTATGGCTCTTGATAAGGGCTGGCATGTAGCACCCACCAATAATCAGGACAACCACAAAGGCAAATGGGGCAATGCAAATGACGCCCGTGATGTCATCATCACCGATAATTTCACCGAGGAAGGTATCTACGAGGCTATCCGCGAAAGACGCATGTACGCCACCGAGGACAAGAACCTTGAGCTCGGCTACACCGTTAACGGCAGCATGATGGGCTCCATTCTCTCCGAGGTCCCCAGCGCGCTTGACTTTGAGGTTTCGGTCAGCGATCCCGACAAGACCGATTCAATCGCCAAGGTCGAGATAATCGCAAACTCCGGCAGAGTCGTTCACACCTGGAGCAGTGCAGCGGAGCTCGC
>CAZWJM010000212.1:0-2140 GCA_964634435.1 uncultured Oscillospiraceae bacterium
CTTGCACAGGTGAGGCAACGTGTGTGACAACTGCTGTTGTTCTGTTTTAGTGCAAAGCAAGCCGCCACAAACGGAACAGGTTCACCCGTTCCCTACAAGGGCTAGGATGTAGTCTCCGGTCGGGCAATAAAGATTACTGCTTGCAAAATCTCAAGGCGATATGCCTCACCGGCGAGGTGCGGGCCACCGCAATATATGTATTAGGACAGCGCTAAAGCGCTATTAAAAAAAGGAGATAGGTATGGACAAACGCAGAGTAAACATATTCATCGTTCTCGTGGTGGTGCTGATAGTCATCGCGGTGCTTTCGGCGGTGCTGACGGGCGGCGGAATACGCGGCACGGTGCCCAGCGAAACGCCCACGCCCACGCCGGCGCTCACGCCCAGCGTCATCGCAACGCCCACGCCCGCGCCGACCGAGACTCCCGATCCCTCGGCTACGCCCGACGGTCAGCCCAGTGAAACGCCCAACGCGAGCGCACAGCCGGGCCCGAACAACAATCAGCCGTCGAACGCCGTGGTCAACCGCGTGATAAACCAGTCCGGCAGCTTCGAGAGCAACACCGGAACGAAAATGATAATGTACGTCAACTGGACGGCCGTTTCGCAAAACAGTGAGACTGTCACGCTCCGCTTCGACGTTGTCCTTTCCAGCTACACGCTGTCGGTCGGCCAGCACAGCGGCGTCATCTCCGTCAGCGGCGTTGACCACAGCTTCACAAGCCCCGCGATAAGCTACAGCAGCGAGAAGGTGCGCAACAACGCCACCCTCACGAGCTCGAGCTTCGACGTCACCGTGCCCGTGGGTCAGCTCACGAACATCCCCGTATCCGTCGACTGGACCTTCAACGGCGTCTACGGCGGCAAGCAGATCGACACCGTGACCGCAGGCGGCACGATCAGCATCCAGGGCTGAGGTGCTTGGCATGAGATCGACTCTTCGCCGCGCCTGGGCCGAGATCGACCTGGACGCGATACGCTATAACTACGAGGCGCTGCGCCGCCGCGTCGGGGAGGACGTCAAATTCCTCGGCGTTGTCAAGGCCGACGCATACGGCCACGGCGCTGTGCGCGTCGCGGAGGTGCTGCAGGACGCGGGCGCGGACTATCTGGCCGTGTCCAGCCTCGACGAGGCGATGGAGCTGCGCGCAAACGGCATCGCGATGCCCATCCTCATCCTCGGCCACACGCCCACAGAGCAGGTGCCGAACCTCATCGAAAATAACATCACCCAGACCGTCACCTGCCTTGCCAAGGCGCATGAATACAGCTCCGCGGCCGCGCAGGACGGCGGAGTGCTGCGCGTGCATGTCAAGGTCGACACAGGCATGTCGCGCCTGGGCGTTTTGTGCGACGGGCGGCATTTTGCGACGGGCGTTGACGGCATCGTCGACTGCTGCACCATGCCGAACCTCGAGGTCGAGGGCATATTCACGCACTTTGCCGTCGCCGACGAGACGGATGACGACAGCGTCGCGTTCACGAAGCAGCAGTTTGAGCTGTTTTGCCGCACGGTCGAGGCCGTCGAAGCGCGCCTTGGCCGCCGCATCGAGCTGCACCACTGCGCAAACTCCGGCGCGGTCGCCCTGCACACGGAGACGTTCATGGACATGGTGCGCCCGGGTCTGCTGCTGTACGGCTGCGGCGATCTGGCCGAGAGCATGGGCCTCAGGCCCGCGATGGCGCTCAAGGCCGCGATAAACACGATAAAGATCTACGACGCGGGCACGGACATAAGCTACGGCCGCATGTTCACCACCCGCGACACCACGCGCATCGGCGTCATCCCCTACGGCTATGCCGACGGCTTTTTCCGCTGCCTGTCCGACCGGTGCAGCATCATGACGCAGTCCGGCCCCGCGCCGCTGCGCGGCAGGATATGCATGGACATGAGCATGATCGACCTGAGCGGCTTGCCCGAGGTCGGCGTGGGCGACGAGGTCGAGGTGTTCGGCCCGCACAACCCCGTCGGCAGGCTCGCGGAGCTGGCAGGCACCGTGCCGTACGAGCTCATCTGCGCTGTCAGCAAGCGCGTCCCGCGCGTGTACTACAAAAACGGCGCCGAGCTCGACCGCGAACTCCTCCTCCGTTTTTAAAGGCGAATTGACGCACCTATGGATACTCGCCTCGCCGGCGAGGC
>CAZWJM010000213.1:0-2134 GCA_964634435.1 uncultured Oscillospiraceae bacterium
TTTTGCGCATCACTGTAAACGGTGAGCCTGCAGCCGAAATTCCTGACACACCCGGAGATTACCATATCACAATTGATTTCTCGGGCATTATCGCTCAGGACGGAAATGCTCATATTGCTGATATTCTCATGTGGGGCATTGCTTCTTTCAATATTGATTACCACGAGGATTAACATTTTTATATAGATGTAACCGGCACCCTGCATTATGCAGGGTGCTTTATTTTGACAGCCCGCTCATATTCACTTCAAATTACCCATAAAATGGTAAAAAATCTTTTAAGAAAATGCATATTTGCCTATTCTCCTATGAAAAAACAGTAGAAATTTCGGCCATCTTGTGATAGTATAAATAGTATATATAAGATAATTTGCGCCAAAAGGAGCAAAAAACAGTTAAAAGGTGCTTTTCATGCTGTCAATTGTTCTTGGGTGTGAAATAAGGAGGACCCGTCATGGAAAAGGAAATGAAACGCCACTATGCACTCCTTGTGGATTTTTTGGGACATATTCTGGGGCAGGATTACGAGGTCGCTCTGCATGAATTGAACGATGATTCTAACGAAATCATTGCCATCTACAACGGCGAGCTGACCGGACGCCATCTCGGCTCGCCCCTGAGCAATAAAATGCTGGAATTCGTCGCCGGTAAGCTATACGAAACCAAGGATTATGTGCTGCGCTTTGAAACCGTTTCCGCCAGCGGTAAAAAAATGTGCTCCAACTCCATGTTTATCAAAGGGCGCGACGGCGAGCTGGCCGGCTTGCTGTGCATCAACTTCGATGCAAGCCGGTACGAGGAGCTGTCGGCGCGGATCATGGATCTGTGCGGCGGCGCGTTGACGCCCGGTGTGCCAAGCGGCACCCGTCTGATCGCCGAGGATTCCGAGGCCAACGCGGAAATGCCTGTCCCTACCTCCATTGCCGGCGCCACAGCCAGTATTGTTTCCAATGTGATCAACAATTATCCGGTAAGCGTGGACCGCCTGACGCAGGACGAGAAAATGGACATTATGGACACACTGAACCGCAAGGGCGTGTTCCTGCTCAAGGGCTCGGTCAGCTATGTGGCCAAGGAGCTGCACAGCAGTGAGGCCAGTATCTACCGCTACTTGGGCAAGCTCAATAACCGGGACAAGTAAATTAAGACCAATAAAAAAGCTCGCCGTGCGGCGGGTATTCATAAGACAGTTAATCGGTACAGCAGGTGATCCTGCTGTACCGATTCTTGCACAAGGTTCTTTTTCGTGATATGATACATTTATACATACCGAAAAACCGGAATTTGACAAACGGAGGCACTATGAAAATGGCAAACGAACTGAAGCCATTACCAAGTGATATTCAAGTAAAAATAGAACAGTACCGCATTAAGCTCTTGGCGTTTAATATGAGTGAACCCACTAAGCGACACTCTTCATCCCGGCATTGGTATTTCTACAAACCTATGACAGACCTAACAGCCTTCGTTGTGAACATACAAGGAAATGAATTTTGTATTGAAGTAACCTATGGCTATGCATCAACCGCCTTCACACGGATGGCCGGTGACCAAAATGCATTGGTCGAATGGGGTGTTTCCGATGAAGATATCACTATTCGAGAAAAAGTAGTTATCTGCGACGTAGCAGACGAAATCATTGCACAAAGCAAAATAGCGGAAATGTATACCGCCTATCAGCATACGGAAAAGGATGCTTTGCTTCACTTCGCAAAGGATAAGAGAAAAGCTTTTCTTCAACAGATTCACGCAAAGCTGAAGCCTCTTGGTTTTAAGAAAAAAGCAAATACATGGACACGCGCACTTACTGATATCTATTATCTTATGTTCACTGCGCAAAAATCTGCATTCTCGGACCAGTACTACTTTAACCTCTACATAGGGAAAAACGGAACGAGTATCTATGGAGATTGCTATGAAACAAGAATAGCGCCAAACGGTATGTCCCCCATGGACTGGCAAGCACTTGACAGAGAAGAGTTTGATTTCTTTTTGGGAAAAATAGTGGTTCCCGAATTGGAGAAGATTATCTGTATACCTTTGTCAGAATTAGGTCAAATTCCCTCTTATTGGTCAGGCTCTCATTGTAATCACCAAAAATGCGAAAGCTGTTGGATGAAGAAAAACTTATGGG
>CAZWJM010000214.1:0-2121 GCA_964634435.1 uncultured Oscillospiraceae bacterium
AGGCGGCATTTACTATGCCGCGCATTATGTCTGTCCCGGCATCGGGCGCATGGCGGTCAACGACGAGTTGGCTGCGCTTCATAACCACACAAACTTCGGAAAAGATACGCAGCGCGCCTTTCTCTTTGCCGGTGCAAGCTACGAGAGCATCCTTGAGGAACTGAAGGTGCGCGACGAAAAGAAAGACGGAAAACTGATTAGGTACAGTGAAGCCTACCGTGAGCTGCACTATCCGATCCACCTTCTCTCCTGCGACGAAACAGGCGCGCGGCAGCTTCAGATCATGGCCGTGCCGTACTACCGTGAAAAGCTGGCGCGGCTCATGCTTCGCTCCGCCTATCAGCCTCCGCCGGAGGACGCCCCCGCATGGGATGCCCTCTACAACGGTCATCCCTTTGTGATCGGCGCGGATATGGAGCTGCGACGGATCGACGCCGCGATCCGTGATGCAAAGCAGAGAGGTTGCCTGCCGATCGCCCTTGCTGCGCTGGACGCGCAGGGCAGCGCGGTGCTGCTGGCACGCTATGCCGATCCCGGCTATGCCACCGTCTATAAGGTCACGGACGGCGTGCTGACAAAGCTATTCGGTCACGCACCGGCTCTCTATGAGCCGCCCTGCACACAATTCCTCACGAAGAAGGGAGATGTCGTCAATGCCCCGCTTATCAAAGCTCTTGGAAAAGATAGAGGGCCTCGCTGCAAATAGATGGGGCAGCTGGTATGAGCGCAACAAAGCGCGTGTGCCGCTGTACGCCGTGCTCGGCGGCCTCGGCTGGTACCTCTATGGGATGCTGCTCAACTCCCTGCGGCTCGGAAAGGAATCCGTATTTCACATAACCGGCGAGAAGGTGGAGAGCATCTGGGTGCTCAACCCCTTCAAGAATTTCTTTGTGGTGCTTACACCCTTCGGCCTCGGCACGACGGCTGTGATCGTCCTTTTGATCTGCCTGCTCACAAGGAAGGGCTACAAATGCTTTTCCGGCTATCATTTTACCCGTGATCCGCGCGGCTTTGACATTCTCCCGGAGGGGACTCACGGCACCTCCGGCTTTGCGACGAAAAGAGAGCTTGGCGAGCATTTGGAGCTCGGCGGCGTCGGGGAGGTTACGGGTATGCTCCTCGGCCGCATCAAGAGGCATCCCGATGACCCCGACAGGTATTCCTCCTATGTCGCTCACCGCATGAAGCCGGGTGAGAACAACAATATCCTCTGTATCGGCGCTCCGGGCTCTTATAAGTCCAGGGGCTTTATCATTCCCTTTCTCATGGGCTGCGCACAGCGAAGCAGCAGCGGCGCTCCGGAGTCCGTGATCGTGACTGATCCGAAGGCTGAGCTTTTTGAAATGATGGCGCCGTACTTTCGGAAAAAGGGCTTTTATGTCAAGGCGGTCAATTTCCTCGATATGGCGCACTCGGACGGCTGGAACTGCCTTGCGGGGCTGGATACCAACCCCGACCTTGTGACCACTGTGGCAAACACCATCATTCAAAATACCTCCGGTCCCAAGGAAGCCGACGACTTCTGGAGCCGCGCGGAGCTGAACCTTCTCATGGCGCTCATCCACTATGTCTGCAATAAGAAGGATGAGCGCGGAAACCTGCTTCCCTTGG
This sequence comes from uncultured Oscillospiraceae bacterium, assembly GCA_964634435.1. Taxonomy (GTDB): domain Bacteria; phylum Bacillota; class Clostridia; order Oscillospirales; family Oscillospiraceae; genus F23-B02. Next base: position 1,612 of record CAZWJM010000214.1, read on the forward strand.
AGCAGCGCAGCCTTGGTGATGTTTATAAGATCCTCGCCTATAAGAGCGTCAACGAGATCAACCGCACGCTGGCGGAGCTTCCGCCGGAGCATCCGGCCAAGGGTCCCCACGGCCTCTTCCTAAAGGCGAGAGAAAACCTTTGGGGCAATATCATCATCGGTCTCGGCAACCGCCTCGCGGTGTTCCAAAACCCGCTGGTGGATAAGATCACACGCAACCATGATGTGGATCTGCTGCTCCCAGGGCAAAAGCCCTGCGCCTACTTCGTCATCATCTCCGCACAGGACAGCGCTTACCGCTTTTTAAGCTCTCTCTTTTTCTCTCTGACCTTCCCGCAGCTCTCCAACTACGCCCGGCTCCACGGCGGACGTCTTCCCGTGCTGACAAGCTTCTGCTTGGAGGAATACCTCAACATCGGCTATATGGAGGGCATCTCCGATGTCTTCAACTCCATCCGCGGCTTCAATATGTCCGTGCAGGTGGCGGTGCAGTCCCTCTCCCAGTGGCAGG
>CAZWJM010000215.1:0-2099 GCA_964634435.1 uncultured Oscillospiraceae bacterium
GTATAGGCCACGCCAGCATTGCATTGTAGGTGACGAACGCGATGAACTCGCCGGAGGTCATGCCGCCCTTCACACAGCTGACGATGCCGAGAGTCATAATCAGCAGTGCCTGAGTACCGGCAATGAAGTCGCCCATTCCCCAGAATGCCGACAGCAGCCGCGCCAGCCTGACCCACAGATCCGTGTAATGGTCGTTCTGCTTTCCGAAGCGTTCGCGCTCGTATTCCTCCCGCCCGAATGCACGGACGACCCGAACTCCGGTAAGGTTCTCCTGAGCCATGGCCGAGAGAATACCCTCGTTCTCGTCGCACTCGCGGAAGTGCTTTCCTATGCGGCGCCCGAATATCGCCGAGTAGAGCAGTATCACAGGCATTGTCAGCGTCGCCGCAAGCGCCAGCTTCGCGTTCATAGAAAACATCACGGCAAGCGAGAAAACGACCTTTATCACTATTTGAAGAATGGCAGTCAGCTGCTCCGACAGGAATTCCTTCACGGTATCCACGTCGGAGGTACAGCGCTGGATGATGTCCCCGGTGCGGTTTTTCATGTGCCAGCCGAACGGAAGCCTTTCGATGTGCGCAAAAAGCAGATTGCGCACCGTTTCGACAAGCGTTTCGGAGGCTTTTGTGTTGTACAGTCTCTGGATATAACGGAACACCGCGGACAGAAGCGCGAAAACGGTTATCGCCGCCGCGATTATCCAGAGCCTCTCTCTCAGCACCGGCACCCCTCCGATAAGGTCGACGATGCGGTTTGCAAATCCCGGCAGAGCCGATTTTTCCTTCCCGATCACGGTGTCAACCGTAAAACGGATTATCTGCGGATTCACAAGATCTATTGCCGAAAGCACAAGAGAGGAGATCATACTCACGGCAAAAAAACGCTTGCTTCCGTCAAGAAACATAAGGAGCAAACGTCCCGACGGAATTGTCCCTCCGCCGGAATTCTGTTTTTTCTTTTTTTCTGTCATTGTCATAGAACACCCGAAAAAGCAACTGCGGCGCCTGCCGCGACCGTTTTGCTCCCGCCGACGGTTTTCGGCGGGACGGATAACGCCGCATACATTCAATTATAACATCCGGGATGTACAAAATCAATAGTTAAAAATGAATATTTCCATATCCGCGCCGGTGACGGATTAATTGCGGGTCAGAAAGTGCAGTAAGCCGGTCGGAACGGAACCCGGTATAATGCAGAACGGGAGTGTTAAAACCCCGGGTTTGGGTTTTTAACACTCCCGTCATTCGGAAAATCAGTCGATGCAGAATTCGCTTTCGGTGTCGATGTCAGAACGTCTGTACCATTTTCCGTTTGTAAAATCAGGGAAGACAACGGGGGCACCGCCCTTGAGAATGGATTCCTCGCTGAGAGGGGTTATTGCCATAAGGGTTGCGGTGTCGTAGGTATCGATCGGCGGGCGTTTTCCTCTCTTGACGGAATCAAGGAAAGCGTTTATGACAAGGGTGTCCATACCGCCGTGATCATCGGTCTTTTTGAAGTCCTGCCACAGAGGATGCTGATACTTTTCGGCATATTCGCAGGCATTACCCCAGATTTTGCGGGGTTCCCATTCGAATTCCTGATGGACGCCGTCAATATAGATGCTGTCGTTGTCCTCGAAATACATTCCCTTTGTGCCTCTTACCGTGAAGGCGCGGCTGTACAGGCGGGGGAGAGTGGTGTCGAGGGTTATTGTGATTGTCTGACCGCCGGAGCATTTGATCACGGTTGTGACGATGTCGGCGTGAAGAAAGTGGGTATCACGGAGGGGATCGCCGGGTTCACGGTGGGCAAGGCAGTATTCGTGAAGTCCGACCGCCGCGGAGGAGACGGAATTGAGGGTCAGCATACGGTTGCCGTTGTTGATATGGAGCAGCTTTGCTATCGGTCCTGCCTCATGGGTGGGATAGTTTTCGCAATTGCGGTAGATGTAATTGTTCAGGCGGTAGCTGCGGCATTCCTTTCCGGTCGAAACAAGCTCGCGCAGGTCGTGCTGATAGCCGCCGGCGCAGTGTACAATCGTGCCGAAAACGCCCTGACGAACCATGTTGGTTATCATAAGCTCACGCTGACCGTAACAGCAGTTTTCCAGCATCATG
>CAZWJM010000216.1:0-2092 GCA_964634435.1 uncultured Oscillospiraceae bacterium
GAACTTCGACCAGGCCATCGCTCTCACAGATCAGATCAAGCTGCTGGAGCTGCGACAGGCGCGGTTGGGACGGCTCATCACCCTCGCCCGTGAAACCTTAGAAACAGGAGTGATACCTATGAAATTTGATGCATTTAGTAAAACCGAGCAGGAGAAGTACACCGCAGAGGTCAAAGAAAAGTGGGGCAATACCGTCGCCTATCAGGAATTTCAGCAGCATGAAAAAGGCGGGTCTACCGACAACCCTGCCGATTTGATGAGACACTTTGCAAAGATGGGCAAACTGAAGCATCTTGCCCCTACCTCACCGGAAGTACAGACGGCCATTCGTGATTTACAGCAATTCATCACCGATCATTTTTACACCTGCACGCCGGAGATTCTGGCTGGTTTAGGCCAGATGTATGTGGCTGATGACCGCTTCCGCTGGAACATTGACAAGGCTGGCGGCGAGGGTACAGCAGATTTCGTCGCGCAGGCCATCGCCGCCTACTGTGGAAAGTGACTCTTCTTTGTCTATAGCGCCGCAGCTTCTGAGCCGCCACCCCGCAGAAACCACTTGCATAACACCCTGCTCAGAGTTACAATGCAGCCAACAGCAACACAAAACGCTTCCCATCCGGCCCCGGTGAAAGTTCACCGGAAACCGGGCGGGAAGCGTTTTTGACCACATAGATTACCACATACGGCTCCGGAACACCCGGAAACAGCGGAGATAAGAGCGTCAAAGAGTAAGTGAAACATATTAAAAAGCACCGAAAACCGCTATAAACGAGCGGAAAAAGTATTCCCGATAAGTTTGGGATGTGGAAGCCGCGCGTTCGAGTCGCGCCACTCGGACCAAACCCCTCTGAAATCGACTGATTTCAGAGGGGTTTCTTTGTTTATTGCAGTGCAGAGTTTGAGAATCCTTCGGTTAAAACAGCCTTTCTGTCTCTCAAGGACAAACACTGGTGGTTAGATAACCGGATTTCCGTTGATTCATCATGTAGAAAACAAGGAATAGGAAAAGGGAATGGTCGCAAAGGGGGCATACTCATTTGGGGAAGCCTTGCCCCCTTTGCGCCCTTTTATTGGATTGCCCTGCGGGGGAGACTCGCCGCCGCCACCCTTTATTGGATTGGGGGGGGAGGTGTGGCGGCGTCTCGGGCATTGCGCCGCCTGCGGGCGGCGCTGGGGGTTGCGCGTTTAGATTTGCGCGCATATACTGGATTGTCATGTATTGTGACAAGGAGGAGTATTGTCCATAGACAGGAACAAAGACTATATTATTGCTTCATTGGAACAGCATTTGTTTTTTGCGCGCATCATGAAGGAGCACGCGTTTTTCTTAACGGTGGGCCTGCTGCCCCCCAACAGGGACCTGGCCCGGGAGGGGGAGAGACTTCTCAGGCAGTTTGAATGGCTTCTTTCCCGCGCCATCTCGCTGAGCAACCACGCCGTCCGCAGTTGTGTGCTGACCTCCGGTGAGGTTTTCACCGAGTTCACCCAATGTGCCGAGTGCCAAACACAGCGTTTCACCGGCATGCGGCTCGACCGCAGCCTGACAGCCAGGGCCATGCGTCTGGAGGGCTTGGGCTGCGCGGAGGAGCTGTGTGCTTCACGTGCATTTGTGCTTCGGGTACAGCGGCTCAATCGGGACGGGATCATTTTGCTGAACCGCCTCATCCGTTACAAGGAGAGGCTTCTGCGCGATGTCGGCTCCTGCCGGCTGTTTACCGTGAATTACCCTCTGCTCATCGAGCATATCCTGCGTGAGGCGCGGCTCTACCGCGCGAATCTGCTCCGGTTGGAGAACTGTGGAGACTGCGCCTGCCGGGAACTCTGCGACGGTGAACTGTTCTGGAATCGCATCATGATGGAGCACGCCATGTTTATCCGGGGACTGCTTGACCCCAGCGAGGAAACGCTGATCGACGCCGCTGACGGCTTTGCCGCAGATTATAAGCGATTGCTGGAAACCTGCGCGGCGGCCAACAACAAAATGCTGCAAGATGGGCGCGCACGGATGCTGACGCAAAAGTTCCGCGACTTTAAGCAGGCAGGAGTAGAGGGAATTGAGGCGTGCCAAATCAAGTCCATCATTCTCCCG
>CAZWJM010000217.1:0-2065 GCA_964634435.1 uncultured Oscillospiraceae bacterium
TCGCGTCAAACTCGCACTTGGTGGTGCACAGGCCGCAGCCGATGCACTTGTTCTGGTCGACTATCGACACGCCGCAGCCCAGGCAGCGGCTGGCCTCGGCGCGGACATCGTCCTCGGTGAAGGTCAGGCGATCGTTTGCGAAGGTCTTTGCCTTGCTCGCATCGCGGCGCACCTCGCGGCGGGCGGGCGCATCGAAGCACTCGGGGTCGAGCACCAGCGCGTCCTTGTCCAGCTCGCGGAAATCGCGCGGATTGCGCGCCAAAGTGAGGCTCTGACCCGGATGCACATAGCGGTGCAGGCTTATCGCACCCTCGCGGCCGGCCGCTATCGCGTCGATGGCAAACTTCGGGCCGCTGTAGCAGTCGCCGCCGACGAAAATGTCGGGCTGGGCGGTCTGATAGGTGACGGCGTCGGCCTCGGCCGTGTTCTTTATGCCAAGCTTCATGCCGCCGAGGTCGAGCGTACCCCAGTCTATCGCCTGGCCGATGGCCGCGATGACGGAGTCGACTGCGATGGTCTCGAACTTGCCGGTGCCCACGGGCTTGCGGCGACCCTTTTCGTCGGGCTCGCCAAGCTCCATAATTTCGACCTTGAGCGCCGTGACCTTGCCGTTCTTGCCCTCGATGGCGACGGGAGCATTGAGATATCTAAACTGCACGCCCTCTTCTATGGCTTCCTTGACCTCTTCGGGGTCGGCGGGGAGCTCGTCTGCCGAACGGCGGTAGATGATGTAGGTTTTATCCGCGCCGAGACGGACTGCTGCACGGCAGACGTCCATTGCAACGTTGCCGCCGCCGATGACGGCACAGCTCTTGCCGATCTCGGGCTTATTGCCGAGGTTCACTTCGCGCAGGAAGTCAACGCCGCCGAATACGCCGGTGAAGTCTTCGCCCTCGACCTTAAGCGACTGCGACTTCTGAGCGCCGATGGCGAGATAGAAGCCCTTGTAGCCCTCGTCGCGAAGCTGCTGGATGGTGACGTCTTTTCCGACTTCGACGCCGCACTTAAACTCAACGCCCATTTCCTTGAGAATGTCGATCTCAGCATTGAGCACGTCCTTTTCGAGACGGAAGTTGGGGATGCCGAGGGTCAGCATGCCGCCGGGAACGGGGTTGCGGTCGAAAACGGTGACGGGGTAGCCCTTGTTTGCAAGGTAGTAGGCACAGCTCATGCCCGCGGGGCCTGCGCCGATGACGGCTATCTTCTCGGTGTAGGGCTCGGTGTTGCCCTTGTGGAACTTCTTTTCCGGGACGTAGCGCGTTTCGGCGTGAAGCTCCTTTTCGGCGACGAAGCGCTTTATCTCGTCGATGGCGACGGCGCGGTCGATCCTGCCGCGGGTGCAGGCGTCCTCACAGCGGCGGTTACAGATGTTGCCGCAGACGGCGGGGAAGGGGTTATCCTGCTTTATGAGCTTGAGGGCGTCGAGATATCTGCCCTCGCCGGCCATTTTGACATAGCCCTGGACGGCGATATGCGCCGGGCACGCGGTCTTGCAGGGCGAAGTGCCGCTATCGTGGCAGTTGGACTGGTTTGCGTTTATGTAGTCCTTGTTCCACATGTGCTCGCCCCAGTGATTGTCGTCGGGCAGGGGCTGCTTGGGATACACGACGGGGCCGGACTTGGTGCACAGCTTCTGGCCGAGCTTTGCCGCACCCGCGGGACAGACCTCAGCGCACTTGCCGCAGGCCACGCACTTATCCTTATCGACATGTGCGCGGTAAGCCGAGGCGGACATGTTGGGGGTGTTGAAAAGCTGGGACGTGCGCAGCGCGACGCAGGAGCCGAGCGCGCAGTTGCAGATGCCGATTATCTTGTCCTCGCCGTCGATGTTGGTTATCTGATGCACATAGCCGTTTTCCTCGCAGCGGCGCAGTACCTCGAGCACCTCCTCGCGCGTGGCGTAGTGGCCGATGCCGGTCTCGACGGTGTAGCGCGCGGTATCGCCGACTGCGATGCAGCAGTCATCCTCCATCTCGCCGCAGCCGTCGCCGAGCACGCGGTGCATCGCGCGGCAGGAGCATTTGCTCAGGGCGTAAAGGCCGTCGTACTTATCCAGCCAGTGGGA
>CAZWJM010000218.1:0-2035 GCA_964634435.1 uncultured Oscillospiraceae bacterium
GTAAAAAAGGAACAAGGAATTATCGCTCAGGAGATAAACATGGGCGACGACGACCCCGGTTCGGTGCTTTTCCTTGACCTGATGAACTGCCTTTACAGCAAGAACGGTATAAAAACCGATGTTGCCGGAACGGTTGAGTCGATCATGAAGATAACCCCGGATATACTTTACGAATGCTACCGTGCGTTTTATCTGCCCGGGAATATGATGCTCTGCGTCTGCGGAGATGTCTCAGCCGACGAGGTTGCCGCGGCGGTTTCGGAAGCTGTCCCGTCGGGGCTTCCTCATCCGGCGGTCAGCCTTTACCCGGACGAACCGGAGCAGACTGTAAAAAAGCACTCTGAACGGAAAATGGCTGTTTCAAAGCCGCTGTTTTCGATCGGGATAAAGGACACCGACATAAGCACTCTGCCGGATGAAAGAATGAAGAAATCCGCTGCGATGCGGCTTCTTGTCTCGGTCTGTTTCGGCAAGTCCGGTGACTTTTACGGTGAGCTTCTGAGCAAGGGGCTGATCTCCCCGTCGTTTTCCTGCTGGTGTCAGCACAACGCGCTTTTCTCGTTTGTATCGCTGAGCGGCGATTCCGAAGATCCGGACAGGGTTTTTGAGGAATTTACCGGTTATCTTGCGCAGATAACGGCAAAGCCTCTCCCGCGCGATGATTTTGAAAGAGCGCGGCGCGCGATGTACTCGCGTTTCGTCAAGGGATTTGACAGCACAGAGGAAATCGCCTCCGGTCTTGTCTGCGGATTTGCTGTCGACGGCGGGGACATTTTCCGGTACGCCGAAATCCTCCGAGAGATCACGCCGGAGTATGCGGAGAACGTTCTCCGCTCGGTAATGAAGCCGGAACACTGCGCCATGTCGGTTATAAACCCGCTGTGACCGGCCGGATATTCATAGAAACAACCGAAAGGATATCATAAGTTATGGAAAAAACAACATTCATTTCGTTCCCCGGACTCGGCATCGGCGAATTCCGCGTGAACAACGTGGCATTCACGCTCTTCGGGCACAACATTATGTGGTACGGCATAATAATCACACTCGGCATTGTCCTTGCGTACTTCTACGTTTGTTACCGTGCAAAGCACAATGAGAACGTCAGGGTTGACGACGTCATCGATTACGCGATATATCTTGTCGTGTTCGGCATAATCGGCGCAAGGCTGTACTATGTTTTCACGAGCTTCGACTCCTTCAAGGGCAAAAACCTTGGAGAGACGCTTTACAACATCATTGCAATATGGGAGGGCGGTCTTGCCATATACGGTGGGATCATAGCCGGAGGAATCGCGCTTATAATCGTTTCAAAGATCAAGAAGATAAAGGTCGGAAGCGCGCTTGACATGATCGCTCCCGCGGTTATGCTCGGCCAGCTTATCGGTCGCTGGGGCAATTTCTTCAATGCCGAGGCTTACGGAGAAGTGACCGACCTGCCGTGGAGAATGGGGCTGCGCGATGTTTCGGAATCGGCGGCAACCTATGTTCACCCGACATTCCTTTACGAGTCGCTCTGGAACCTTCTCGGTTTTATTATCATAAACCTGCTTTATAAGCGCAAGAAATTCAACGGACAGGTGTTCCTTATGTACATATCCTGGTACGGATTCGGGAGGATGTTCATCGAGGGACTGCGCACCGACTCGCTTTACGTCGGTGATTTCAGGATTTCACAGCTTGTCGGGTTCGCCTGCTTCTTCATTGGCTCGGCAATGCTTATTGCGATGCTGATAGTCACTCATCTGAGGAAAAAAGAGGCGGGAGAAACTGCCGTCACGGAATCCGCTGCGCCTGCCGAGATTGCTTCCGGAGCGGAAAAAGCCGAAGAAGCTGAAAAACCCGCTGAAATTTCTGCGGAAAGCGCGCCTGACGTTTCCGAAGAAAAGAAAGACGACTCAGAAGAAAGCACCGGATTTGACATTTCGGACATTCACAACGATGACGGGGAGTGACAGACAGTGGCAAACATAATTAACGGAAAAGAAATATCCGCCGCGATAAGAGAAGAGATAAAAGCCGAGGTTCAGGGTAT
>CAZWJM010000219.1:0-2004 GCA_964634435.1 uncultured Oscillospiraceae bacterium
GCTGTAGAACTGTGTGTCAAGCGCCGTCTCGCCAAATGCCACGGTGCAGGAGATTTTGAGTGTGTCGGACGGCAGGACAACCATTCCGCTTCCATCATTATCATCATCCTGGTGCTCTACGCCATTTTCGTGCCCATCTTCTGCGGCACGACCTACAGCAAGGCTTTGCAGGATACCACCTATTTGCAGTACACCAAGCTGCTGCCCAAGAATAACCTCTGCGCCAAGCTCGGCCTGAGCTTCTGGGACGGTGGTTCTGAGCAGATTGTCAGCGAGGCCAACTATATCGCTATGCAGGCCATCACCGCCGAGACCGGCTATCCCGTTTTCCTGAAGGATCACGGTCACTCCGTGGATGAGGCTGGCAAGACCACCTATTCCGTCCGCGTGGACAGCTATGTCAGCAATGGCTACACCTATTTGACCCTGACGGAGCCCGAATACCGGGCCATGCTCCAGTGGCAGAATGACAACGGTGTCCAGGTCATCTATCCCGCCATTACAGATACCAAGTCCACCGATGCCAACATCTGGTACCAGGCCAACAAGAAGGGCGTTGTGAAGCTGGACAAAAACGGCGACTATATCAACATCTACAAGACCTCCGGCAGCGACGGAGACTACGACTCCCTGCGCATCGAAGGCGACCCCGGTCGGGAGGATCCCAATGCGGCGGACCGGTACCGCTATGCCATCGTTACCGGCACCTCCTCTGCCGCTTCCTACAAGGTCCGTGTGTTCAAGTACACCTATTTCCAGTATCGCTACGGCTTTGAACCTTCCTTCTTCTTTGGCACCACCGGCACCGGCCAGGACGTGCTGACGAGACTGGCCAGTGCGGCCCGGTTCTCCCTGATCTTCGCCGTCTGCGTCTCCGCCATCAATCTGACCCTGGGTGCCGTCATCGGCGCCATCGAGGGCTACTACGGCGGCGCGGTGGATATGGTCATCGAGCGGATCATCGACATTCTCTCCCGGGTGCCCTTCATGGTGGTGGCGACGCTGTTCCAGCTCCATCTGGCGGCCAAGGTGGGGCCGGTGATTTCCATGCTCTTTGCCTTCGTGCTGACGGGCTGGATCGGCATGGCGGGCACCACCCGTATGCAGTTCTACCGCTACAAGGGCCAGGAGTATGTGCTGGCCTCCCGGGTGCTGGGCGCCAGCGACTGGCGGATCATGTTCCGGCATATCTTCCCCAACTCCCTGGGCACCATCATCACCAGCTCCGTGCTGGTGATTCCCGGCGTGATTTTCTCCGAGTCCAGCCTGACCTATCTGGGCATCGTCAACCTGGACAGCTCCACCATGACCTCCGTGGGCACCATGCTGGCCAATGCCCGGACCTACCTTTCCACCTTCCCCCACATCATCCTGTTCCCGGCGCTGTTCATCTCCCTGCTGGAGATTTCCTTCAACCTCTTCGGTAACGGCCTGCGGGATGCCTTCAATCCGTCCCTGAGAGGAGCTGACGAATAATGGCGGAAAAAAATCTTGAAGTAAAAAATCTGCGGATCTCTTTCCGTACCAATAACGGCAAGGTTCAGGCCGTCCGGGATATCTCCTTTGACCTGGAGCGGGGCAGAACCTTGGCCATCGTCGGCGAGTCCGGCTCCGGTAAATCCGTCACCAGCCGTGCCATCATGGGCATTCTGGCGGGCAACGCCATCGTCGAGGGCGGCGAGATCCTCTATGACGGCAAGGACCTGCTGAAAATCGGCGAGGAGGAGATGTACCGTATCCGTGGCGATAAAATCGCCATGATTTTCCAGGATCCTCTGTCCTCTCTGAATCCCATTGTGAAGATCGGCAAGCAGATCACCGAGGCCATGCTGCTGAAAAACAAGTCCAGTCGCAAGGAGTCCCGGAAAGAATTCAATATCACGCTGGACCTGCTGCGCAAGAACATGGCCGCCGCCGGGGTTTCCGAGGAGGAGGCCAAGAATCTGACGGCCACCTTCGACAAATTCTGCGTGGAGGCCAACAAGCTGGAGCTGCGCTTCAACA
>CAZWJM010000220.1:0-2004 GCA_964634435.1 uncultured Oscillospiraceae bacterium
CTTGTCCGCGCCGATGACGTTGGCGATAGCAAGATATTTTCCCGTTGATGCGTCGTATCTGACGGTCATTTTCGTCTGCCCGCCGGGTATTGTGATATACGATGCGGCAAGTGTCCCGTTGTACGGCATCAGCGTGCTTCCGTCCGGGCTGAGCTTTGAGAGCAGCCCCTGATTTGTCGTCAGCCTTGACACCACCCAAAGGTTTCCGTCCTTGCCGACGACCGCGTTTCCTTCGTTGGGGAAACGGTTGTCGCTCAGATAGTTCTTGAATTTCCAGCTTGCCGGGTCGATAAGATCACTGTCGGCATCGGCAAAGGCAACCACCTCGCGTCTTGCTCCGGAAGAGTCGGTATGAACCTCGAAAACCGTGTAGAGCTTTCCGTCAAGTTCGACGACCGGAGTCGGTGCACGGTGAACACCGTAGCCCTCATACGAAACGCCGCCCTGTTTGTCGTTTATCTCCGACCATGTCTTTCCGCCGTCAGTGCTTTTTGTCACGGCGAAATAGCTTGCGCCGGTCGCACCGAAGTATCCTCCGGAGGTGTAGCGTCCGACGAGGTAAAGCTCTCCGCGGTGTGCGAATATCGTCGCCCACCACAGACCGTCAACTTTCCCCGTCTGCTCCCATGTCTTTCCGTTGTCATCGCTGCGGAAGGTAGGGGTGTAATAGCAGCTGACGTCGCAGGAGGCATAGAGGGTGTCGCCGATTTTCGTTATGCTCGGGCTGTATGCAAACAGCTTTTCGGACGGATTGATGTAAAATATCGGCGCGCGGGTCTGCTCGACGCTGTTTGACGGTTCAAACGATGTTTCGACGCAGAACTGCGCAAGTCTCTTCACATATCCGTCGCAGTTGTCGGGATCTACGGTGCTCTTATCGGTCAGCACAACGATAAGCCCGGAATCCTTTGTTCTGTCGATGTATTTTCTGCCGGCTTTTTCGCACAGAGCCTTAAGCGGATAGTATTCCTTTCCGCCCTCTGTCTTTGCCGCGACGTCGGGAAGGCTTCCGAATACCGTTCCGGCAAGAGAAGCCGGTATGCAGATCTCTCCGTCGATAAGGATGTTCTTCACCGAATAGTCGTCCGCATCGGCTTTGACTATATACCCGTTGTTCACCGCATTTGCCGAACCGGCAAGAACTGCCGCGCCGCCGCCGAGTTTGTCAAGCATTTCAACTATGAAAGCCTGATCCTCGGTTATCGACGGGTGTTCGGATTTTCCGTATGAGGTATAAAGCTGATGGACTTCCTCACGGTCAAGCGCACGGTCGAAAACCTGAAATTCATCGATTATCCCGTTGAAGGTCATTGCTTTTCCCTTGCTGTCACCGGCGATTATATCGCTGTAGACTGAATTTTTGACCTCTTTGATGCTGTCCGTCGGGAATCCGTCGGCACGGACAGTCTCTGACGGCTGAATTTCGTCTCCGTTGACATAAAGTCTGACCGATGCTCCGGCAAGATCGACCGAAAGGGTTATGAACTGCCACACGCCGTCGTTTGTGTTGACAGCGTCAAACGGAGGGATCACCGTTTCAAGACTGTACGGGAAGGTGACGGTTGTTTCCCGGCTTCCGTCGTCGTTTCTCAGAACAACGTGGATCGCGGGGCTGCTGTATGAGATCGTCAGAATCTCGTTTTTTCCGTTTCCGTATGCGGAGAACAGGCGGTACTGCCACACTCCGTGGTAAGACTGATACGGCATTATCCACATCGAAACGGTGTACGAGCTTTTTCCGGCAAGCAGTCCGGCAAACGAAAAGTCCCCGAACTGCGCGCCGCCGCTGCTTGACTTAACAAACCGGAAGGCATTCCCGACGTAGCCGCCGATATCCTGTGCGTTTATCAGCCGCGCGCTGTATTTTCCGTCATCGGAGGCGGTCTTTCGCTCCGATGAGGTATCGAAAGCAAACTTCAGAATCGGCTCCGCTCCGCGCGGATTGTCTCCGGAGATATACTCCGTTCTGTAATTTTTCTCAATCATCATCTTATCCTTAACAAT
>CAZWJM010000221.1:0-1996 GCA_964634435.1 uncultured Oscillospiraceae bacterium
CCCAACCACCGCCCCCGCTTGCATACACCAGTTTCAATGGTTCATCCAGGAAACTAGCCGCATGGAAAGTCAAATTCCGCGTGACGTCTGCACCATCGATCGCACCCCGGATCTCGTCGGGATCAAAGCGCACCGGATATAGCTGCGGTAATGCAGTCGCCATTGCCTGTCCTTTTACGACGATCCCCTGCTCTGTGGACAGCAGCACGGAGCAATTCCTCAGCAGCACACCAACTTCTCCGGCGAACCGCTCCATCTCAGGCGTTTGCTCCATGGGAAGCTCAAAATCAGCCGTCCATTCCTTCTTGATTACTTCCTCGCTGCCATCCAAAGAGAATACGGTACACCGGTAGTTTCCTACACCTTGGAACATTGCCGGCTGATACTGCACCAAATAATCCTGCCCGTCTTCGCTGCAGCGCATCACCGTATTCCATCCGGTATGTGCCGGGCTGGCCTCAGTTGACCAAATCACGGTACCGTCTTCTACGACGCAAAGCTCATAGACCATATCAGGATGCAATTCCCGCACAATCACTCGTTCATTGATACGGTTGTGGTTTACATCGGAATAGGCTACAACGGTCCCATTTCCGGCAATCACCACCGATGCCTCCAGACTGCCGGACTCTTGCTGCAGGGCAAGAATCTGCGTATCGGTCAGACGCGCCTCATAAAAGCTCTGTCCATTGTCTGTTCCGGTCCGTTTGATGTCCAGCACACCCTTAGCCACTGTCTCTCCACCGTCATAGACAGTAAATGTCACTTTGGCACTCTCTGCAGTGTCAGTAAGGCTTTCTCCAACACCAGGCATCCAGCAAAGCGGCTCGCCCGCCTCGAACCGCATCGTTTTTTCCCGCGGCTGTCCTTGTGCATGAAGGTTCCAAAGGGTGCCGCTATCACAGGAAGCTTCCATGTGAGAATAGTTGACCAGGTCAAAGTTAACGTGGAAAGCAGCGTGCCATGTGGCGCTCATCATTGGTGAATACGTCCATTTGACTGTTTGTTCTGGCGCAGCTCCGGTTTGGTCTACTTTGATATGCTCAACATTGCCACCGTCATCATAGTAGACAATTACTTCACCAAGCCCATTAAGCTTCCAAATGTCTCCCCAGAAACCGGATAGCATTCCATCTGGCTCACCCCAGCAGTCAATCACACTATCACGGGAATGCCCTTTTAAACCAACATCAAATTCTTCGCCTTTGCTTGAAATAGCCAAATAGGTCTGTTCAACAGTAGGAAGATCCTCAGGATTCCTTTTGGGGTTTGTAAGCAAACATACCGCAGCGGCAATACAGAGGATAGCTGCAATTACAATCACCCGGAAAGCAGGCTTTTTCCAGTTTGCCAGATTGCGAATGCGCCCCTTGGTATCGCCCTCGCCAAAGGCCAGAGGCATACCAGCGATGATATGCTTTCCGGTGGCAAGGCTCAGGAGAGATGCGGTATAGTCTGCCAGAATACCGTCGCCCATCTTTTTCACCACAGCCTCGTCACAGCTCATCTCCATGTCCTTGTTGGAATAGATGAAGGCCACCCAAACCAGAGGATTGAACCAGTGGATGCTCAATGCCAGAAATGCCAGCGCCTTGATGATGTGGTCGCCACGGCGAATGTGGTGCTGCTCATGGCGGATGATATAGGACTGCTCCCGCTCCTCTATATCAGAGGGCAAGTAGATCTTTGGTCGGAGCAAGCCCATGACAAAGGGTGATGTGATCTCATCTGCCAGATAGATGTTGCCCCGCAGTGGAGATGCGGTCAGCAGTTTCTGGCGCAGACGGAGATAAGATACCACGCTGTACGCTGCCATACCCAGAACACCTGCAAGCCATACCCAGGTCGCAATGGCAACAGGTGCTTCCAGTGGATCGGCGACAAGCTGTTCCTCCCCTTGAGGCAGTGTGCTGTTGATCGCGTCGCTAACACCGGGAACCGGCAGAGTAACGGCAGGATACTCCGTATGGACGATGTTCTCCGGCACATACTCAAT
>CAZWJM010000222.1:0-1957 GCA_964634435.1 uncultured Oscillospiraceae bacterium
GCAGGAAACCATAACACTGGTCTATGGACGTATGTGCAAAGCAAAACCTCCGTACCCACATGAGTACGGAGGTCAAATTTTGCTCTATCTTACGTTACGCGACAGTTTCCCGGTTTCGTCAGCACTCTCGAACCGGGATACCGCAATATGCGTATCGGTAGGTGCCTTAATTCGCCTTGAAAAGAGCTTCGAGGGTGGATATCAGGGCGGCGAGGCGGTCGGCGTTGGCTTCGATGGCGATCTCGGGCTCGCGCAGGGTCGTGTGGGCAAACACCGGCTCGTTCATCTTGGTCGAGTACACGGCCTTCTGGATGCGCACGGTGTCCATCGCGCACTTAACAAGATGCACGGCGGCCGAGGCAAAATGCGCGGCGTCGGGGCTTATTTTGCCCGCTATCGGCTCAAGCACCTCGGTCAGGCGCACGGACATATAAAACACCTCGTCGATGATGCAGCAGGCCGTGCGGTACGCGCCCTCAAGCTCATTATCCTCGACGGAAGCCTGCTGAAGCATCTTCTCCAGCGGCCTTTTTGCCTTGTTCTCCTCGTCGACAAGATGCAGGAAATAGTCGCGCAGCTTGTCCACATCCTGCTCGGCACGCAGCATATCGGCATCCTCGGAGGCCGTCATACGCAGAGCACGCAGCGCAAGCGAGGCCGCGCACATGGAAATGCTCGCCGCCGCCGAACCGAGGCCGCAGATGCTCTTGGGGTCTGCCATGAGCTCGGAATACGCCTTGAGCGTCTTGTCCGAATAAGTCTCCAGCATGAGGTCTTCGATGTTGATTTTTTCTGCCATGGTAATTCTTCCTTTCGTTTGACTTTCATTTGATGCAGTCTTATACTTGATAATAATTCTACAACATTTATTCGCCAACTTCAAGGGGATATGCAACAGATGAAAATTTTGCTCTGCGGGGATATTAACTCCGGAAAATCGACGCTTATTCAGCGGCTCCTTGCCGACATCGGCGAGCAGCCGCGAGGATATATAACGGTGCGCATGCCCGAGGACGCCGACGGCGTGTCGCGCGTGTACCTTTACGACATTGCCCACCCGCCCGCGAGGATCGAGGACGCCATCGTCATCATGGAGATACGCGGCAATGATTACGTCCGCCGCCCCGAATACATGAGCTCGTTTGCAGCGCCCATACTCGAGAACATCCCCGAGGGCAGCCTCGTCGTGCTCGATGAGATAGGCACGCTTGAGGAGCACGAGGAGCGCTTCAAGAATGCGGTCATGCGCATCCTGACAGGCCCATTCCGCGTGCTTGCCTCCGTCAAAGCCAAAAACACTGACTTTCTGCGCGCTGTGCGCCGCGCGCCGGGCTGCGAGCTTTACATCATCACGCCCGAAAACCGTGAAGCCTTGTATGCCCAGCTCCGGTCGGAATACAAGATTTAGTGTCAAACAGTTTTTGCAAAAAAGTTGCACAAAAATAGGCCCTGAAATTCTACATCATTTTTCTCAGGATTATGTTGACTTGATGGGCAGGGGCTGATATTCTGTTAACAGACAGATATTTAGGGGGCAGTCATGAAAAGATTTACAGCTATGCTGCTCGCCGTGCTTTGCATGCTTTCGCTGTGCGCATGCCAGAACGACGGGGGCGATACGGCAGATGTTTCCGCCAAGGATCTCATCGCGGCGACGATGAATTCCGCGCGGCCTGAAAATGCGGATACGCTCGCGGGCTCGGACGATGAGAGCTTCACGAGCAGGTTCATATATTATTACGACGGCCTGGAAACAAGCGCCGTGCGTGACTATGCCATCGCGTATTCCTCATCGGCAAAGTCGGACGAGATAAGTGTGCTTGTCGCGGCCGAGGGCACGGATGTAAAGACGCTTACCGATGCGCTCGAGGCGCGCCGCGAGATGCAGAGGCAGACCTTTGAGCTGTACAGCCCCGAGAGTGTCGAGATGCTCAAGAATGCGGTCATCTTCGCGCAG
>CAZWJM010000223.1:0-1956 GCA_964634435.1 uncultured Oscillospiraceae bacterium
CCAGACCGAAGTGCTTGTCGCCGGCCAGCGCCTCGCCGCTGATCTTCAGCAGCACTCTCTTATATTTAGGTTCTTGCATATACTGCCTCCGCATGTTTTCAAACTTCACTATATTTTACCTTATTTTTCTCCTTTTGCATAGGGGGTAAATGAATTTTTCCGCATTTTTATCTATTTGTTTGCTTGCAGGAAAAAAGAAAAGCTCCCGGCTATTGCCGAGAGCTTTCATGGCAAGAGGCAGCAAATAAGATGCCACCGCAAAATTCTGATGTGGACTTGAACCAACACAAAGTCAACATTCTCTTATATCTTTTAATGTGTATATCTCTAAAGATTGCATTTGCGGAATAAATGATTTCGCCTTTTTATAGACATTGGCTTGATAATTTTCCGTAATAACAGCATTTAAATATGGAACTATTCCACTTATTGTAATGTCCATAACATCATTGGGTTTAATCGTTTTTTTGGTACAATGAATCCTATTAAATTGTGAGTATTCCATTATTCTTATTGAAGGAAATTTTTCTAAATCAATATCACGGTTTGGCTCAATTCCCCAGTTGATTAGATCTTTTATAATTGTTTCTTTTTCAACAAACCTATAGTATTTTTCATCAATCATATTTTCCGGTAAAGCTAATTTGGCTATTTGTTTACTCGCAATATTCCTTTGATTTTCCCATGTAGTTGCTATACTCTTTAGAGACGAAATTTCATCACTGATGATTTGCATCAATTCTTTATTGGCACTTAATCTTTCAAAAAATCGTCTGCAATTATAACTATCATCGTTAACGATTGGGTTAAAAGAATTTGCAACTTGATTGGTTATTTTAAAGTCAATGCCTTGCAAAAATGACTGATATTCTTCTTGAATAATAAGCTTTATTGGAAAAAACATTAAACATGGGATTGTTGAAAAGAAATCAAGAAATTTTTCATAAATATCTTTATATGGCATTAACTCAACAGCGTTATAAATGGAGAAACAAGGTGCATATAATCGTTGTTCTGCAAAAAATTTACTTAAAAAACCTTTTCCTGAATAGTTCTCATTAGTAACAATTTCTCTCAGCGCATTGGTATCCAAAAGGATTAGCTTATACTCATTTTTCCCAAGCAACATAAGCATCTTCTCCTTTTTTGATAGATTTCAGTTCGTATGATATAGTTTTACTATTTCATACCGTTTCTTTGGATCAAGCCATAGCTGAAAATCGAGAGCAATATCACGATGTGCTAAAGTGCCGCCGTTGTTACCCTGCTTGGAAACGATTCCTTTTGCATCTGTAAGTGTAATCCACTTCTTTGGCGTTAGTGTAAAAGACGGCAATTTCAGTTGCTCAATCAGTTGATTACATTCATCGTCACGAAAATCGGGGTTGTTATCTTTCTCCCACATTCGCAAAAACTCAATTGTATTTCTGCTGCGTAACCAGCTTTGAATAACATAACTCGGATTTTCGCTATTCGCAGTCCGCGCAATTTCGGTCAAAGAAATAAACCCATCAGAAGATACTTCCGGATGAAGCAAAGAAGCAATCGTTTTCTTACATCCATCAGAATTACTGAACGACTCAATAGACTTTTCGCTTATTTGGTCAAACAGCATGTCCAATATTACATCTGCTTTCTCTTGCGAAAAATATCCTTTTCGAACTAAGCGTTCCATAATCCTTTCGTGTGTAATGGAGTACGCCCATAACGCCTCCGCTCTTTGTTTATCATCCATCTTTCATTCACCTGACAACCTATTTTGCTATATTATAGCATAAAAAATTAAAATTGATAGATGTTACATATACATGTCGAAAAGTTGCTCGGTTTGGCTGATGCAGTGAATACCGTCACCATCTATTTCAATACGGTAAATATTTCTCTTAACCTCCTCATCATCGAATTGGTCTGTTTCAAGAAAATCACAAATCGCTTTCTTAACTTCCTCATCAGAAA
>CAZWJM010000224.1:0-1944 GCA_964634435.1 uncultured Oscillospiraceae bacterium
TGGGCGCCTGCAAGCAGTCCCGCGACGCGGAGTTTCAGGGCCTGATGCCCGTCCGCGGCAAGATTCTGAACTGTCTCAAGGCGGACTATCCCAAGATCTTCAAAAGCGAGATCATCACCGATCTCATGAAAGTGCTGGGCTGCGGCGTGGAGGTGCAGAGCAAGTCCGTCAAGGATTTGAACCAGTTTGACATCAACAACCTGCGCTGGAGCAACGTGATTGCCGACCTGATGATTCCCCAGCGGACGCTGCTGGGGGGCTGGTGCATGGTGATTCCCTGCTTCTACCTGCTGTACACCTGCTTTGATCCGGCAAAGCGTATGGAGCAGGGCGGTATGCGGGGCGAAATCCTCCTGGGCGTGTGGGCCGGGGCGCTGCCGCTGATCCACACCCACTCCTTCACGGCGCTGGCGCTGTGCTCTCTGGGCATGCTGATCTACGACATGATCCACGACAAACAGCGTGGGCAGCAGTTCCTGAGTTATGTGCGCTATGGCGCCACCGCAGCGGTGCTGTCCCTGCCGCAGCTGATCCTGTTCACCTTTGCCCAGGCGTTCCAGGGCGGGGAGGAGAAGGTCAGCTTCCTGGCGTTCCAGTTCAACTGGGTGAACAACCCCATGGGCAGCGGCATGCGGGATCTGTACCTGTGGTTCTATGTGAAGAACATCGGCATCCCCTTCATCATGTTGCTGCTGGCGCTGTGCGAGCGTGACCGACACACCCGGCGCATCTTCTCCGGGGCGCTGGCGATCATCCTGGCGGCGGAGTTCATCCGCTTCCAGCCCAACGAGTACGACAACAACAAGCTCTTCTATCTGGCGTGGCTGATGTGCTGCATGATCGTGGCGGACTGGTGCAGGAAGGTCTGGCACAGGCTCCGCGGTCTGCGCAGCCGCAATGTGCTGGCAGTGCTGACGGCGGTGGTGATGTTCCTCTCCGCCGGGCTGACGCTGTGGCGCGAGGTGGTCAGCGATTATCAGGCGTTTTCTCCCGGCGCGGTGGAAGCGGGCGAGTTCGTGCGGGACAACACCGAGGAGGGCAGTTTGTTCATGTGCGGCACGCAGCATCTGAACCCGGTGGCATCCATCGCGGGGCGGAAGATCGTGTGCGGGCCGGATCTGTGGCTGTACTACCACGGCATCAACACCACCGAGCGCAAGCAGGACATCCAGGCGTTTTTTGAAAATCCGGAGGAGAACGTGCAGATCCTGCAGAAATATGACGTGGATTACATCTATGTATCCAGCTACGAGCGCAGCAGCTATGCCGTGAAGCAGGAGGCGCTGGATGCGATGTTTGACGTGGTCTTCGAGAACTATGAGGCGACCATCTACAAGGTGCCGGAGGGCTGAGCATGGAGCGGTTTCTGCAATATTCCCTGGAGCGGGGGCGGGTGATCCGCCTGATCTACCAGGAGGAAAACGGGCGGATGCGCCAGGTCAATGCCCAGGTGACAGCGCTGCAGGGGGACATGGTGAGCTTTGTGATCCAGCGCCCCCGGCGGGAGATCACCCTGCCCATGTGGCAGTTGCTGTCGGCGGATTATCGCAAGGGCGATGAAGGACAGGAGTGAGCACCATGGCGGAACAGACGGTTCAAGGCGAGATCACGGGGGTGGCGCTGGGCAATGTGGCGCCGCTGCTTTTGCCCTGGGCGCAGGATCCCTTCGGGGCGCTGCGTCCGCCACTGTCGGTGGAAGCCATGCGCCTGTCGGCTGAACTGGCGGGCGGCACCTACACCATGGCGGTGGATCGGTGGATGCAGGCAGGATGGCGGGACGTGACCATTCAGGTGGATGGCGAACTGAGCCGCCTGCGCAGGGATGCACCCTGGCTGAAGAATCAGTGGCGGCTGTATCAGGCGCGGTCGAAGATCCGCCAGCGCAACCCCATCGGGCAGGTCATGGGTGCCATCCGCCAGAAGGAAAAGAGCGATACCGGCAAG
>CAZWJM010000225.1:0-1940 GCA_964634435.1 uncultured Oscillospiraceae bacterium
TGGGGATGATGTCACGAAGCATCCGCTCTGTACAGCCAAAGTCATACCAACAGAGCGTTCCATATTTCTCCTTGATCTGGGTAATGCGGTATTGGTCGAGATACTCGGCACGTACCAATTCCTCACGGATATCTTCACACATTTGCTCCCCAAAAGCCTTTCGCCAGCCATCAGGCATGGAATCCAGTTCCGTATAGGAATAGTCGTAATCCTCTGGAATTTTTCCCGTCCAGCGGTTACGAGGTATTAAAAACGGAAATCGCTCAATCAGCTTTTGGTTCGATTCTTTATTCGATTGCATCTGAAACCCTCCTGTGTGTTTTCCTTTAGGTTGAAAAAAGCATTATTCGGACAGAGGTGATTTCTGCCCGAGAGTTTATCGCTTTCCAATCCTTGACCTGTGCGGCGACCTTCTTTTGAATCTCCTCATAATAGCGATACGCACCGGAGCGGTCATTCCATTCGAAATATTGATAAGCCTTCTTGAGTTCATCCTCCATCTTCCGATATTCGTCTATTGAGACGAAGTCCAAAATATTATCGGATTCATCATTCTGAAAGGCAGCTACTTCAGATCGAAGAGCAAATGCAGAATGTTCTTTGCCGGAAGTATTCAGTAGCTTCAAGATGTCATCGTAGCAAACGGCAATTCGGACACTGTCCTCTGGGGTAAGCCAGTCGTTCACCGATGCCTGTAGATTTCTTGACATTTCGTCTACTGTGAACGGGTGCCCATCGCACTCAAGTTGCCGGTATGCTTTTTCAAACTGATACCTGCTGTCCGAGCGAAGCGTTGGAACAAGAATGAGTTGTTCGATAGGCAGCAGCTTCATCACTTGGGGGTTGATACAATGCCACTGATCATTTGTCAGAACCTCCGTAAAAATGAAATATGATGTGCTCATCTTACTCACTCCTTTCTGAGCTTCAACCGCTTTGTGATGTGGCCAGCTCTCTTGCATTAGCTTCCACATCTCAAGTCTTCCGTCCAGACATAATAAGGAATTGGCGAATGTGTCCCACGTTGGTGGGGTGGGAGATGCGTCATAAGTGATTGCAATGGAATACCCATCTTTCCCCTTTGAGGCAAGATCGGCTTTAATCTTTGCAATCCTATCTGGAGACTTGCTTTCTTCATATGTGAGGCGGTAGCAGGCAAACTTGTATCTGCCACCTTCACTGAAGGTTACCTCCATACATCTTCTCTCAAATCAGTTCTCATCGGGTCCCTCAAACAGCGCACGGAAAAGAGCCACATGCTCTCCCACGAGCTGCGGATACTGGTAGTAAATATGTCGGCAGAGGCTTCGGTAAAGCTCAATGAAGCGAATCTCATCGCAGAAATCGCAGAGACCGTCCATGATCCGCTCTAACTGCTGCTCATCGGTGATTCGATCCTTCAGCACCTGCTCGACCAACAAAGAGTAATGAGTGTATGCTGCGTCTCGCAGCTTGCTAATTCCCTCGACTATATCGTGGAGTTCTTCCATTGCGTTCTGGTATTCATCCATCTGTCTGTCCTCTTTTACCGCACAGCTCTCGCAGCTCTGCTTCTCTCTTTTCTGTGATGGCTTTGCTGTAATAGGTTGGGCGGCCTGAGTGGTACTCTTCTGCCATCCATTTATCGAGATCAAAACTCCACTTGTGGGGTCCGAACTCGTCCGGGTAGTTCTCAATGAGAATGCGCTGCTTCTCGCGGATCTGCTCTATGATAGGGGCGATATCATATTGCGAGAACATCCTTGCGCCTTTCAACACATGGAGGATCTCGTTGCCCCACACTCGCTCATCAACGCCGCTGTATTTTTCAAAACCGATGCTGTCTGGATGTTCCTCGATTTTACCGCTATAGGAGATCAGGAGACAGTCATCTTTCAGGAAGTGGTTGATCCACAGGTTCGGGATGTACTGCAAGTCGGTAATACCTTTTGTGGAGAGGA
>CAZWJM010000226.1:0-1933 GCA_964634435.1 uncultured Oscillospiraceae bacterium
ATATCGCGGTAGTCGTCGCCGTCAACACCGTCAAGCCAGAGGCAGTTCATGCCGGAAAACGGAGCGTGCAGCGTCTCATATTCAAGACCCAGCGCCTCGCCGCGCTCGCGCAGCTCACTTATGGGTGCAGTATCGCTCCACATTGTGAAGAAAGCGGAAAATCCCGCGTCCTTTATGACTCTCAGCTGTTCCGACTTCGGCACATTATAGCCCATTCCAAGGCAGGTGCCGAGCTTTCTTTTCCTGTTTATTATATTGTCTTTCATTGTGTTTTCCCCGCTACGATAAATATTTCGGTGTGACTTTGTTATGTACTTATACATTTTACTCTTTGTGAGGGCAAAAGTCAACCGAAAGCGGGGTTTTCATCATATTTCACAAAATGCGGACTCCGTTTTTGCACACAATGCCAAATTATCCGGGCGAGGTGCTTTTTTGCCGTCTCCGATTATTGATTTTTTACGGCGGATATGGTATCATTAATATAACAACATCAAATCCGGAGGTAAAAATGAATAAAAGCTCCACGACCCGCGCCACCGCCGCGCTGATGGCACTTCTTGTGCTTTGCGGTCTGCTTTTCGGCTGTTCGGAAAAGCCGGAAGAGCCTACCGACACAACGGTTTCCGAGGCGACAGTTGACACCGAACCGGAAGAAACCAAATTTGACCCCTTTGCGCACCTTGGCGACACCGACGAATACAGGGATTCGGAATTTTGCTTTCTGAACGGCTGTACCGCCTCTTGGTTCACGCGCAACCCGGTGCTTTCCGACGAGCTTGACGGCGACGCCGTAAGCATTGCAGTCGCACGGCGCAACGACAGAGTCAAGCAGAAATACGGAGTGACGATCACCGAAATTTCAGACTCCATCTACCGCACCAGCGTTGAAACCGCAATAAACACTAATGACCTTTACTTTGACGTTGCCATGATAACCCTGATGCACGTCTATCCAATGGCACAGCGTCATTTCTTCTACGACTATCACGACCTCGACGCCGTTGACCTTTCCGAGCCCTGGTGGGATCAGAACGCCGTAAACGACCTTTCGGTCTGCGGCAAGCTGTATTTCTGCACCGGCTCCTTTGACACCACCCGCTTTGACAGCATCCGCTGCCTTGCCTTCAACAAGGATCTGCTCACATCTCTGGGACTTGAAAGCCCCTACACCCTTGTGGACGAAAACCGCTGGACGATAGACAAATTCATTGAAATGGGCCAGGCGGCGCAGATAGACTACGGCGAGGACAGCCGCTTTACCGATGAGGACACCTATGGTCTTGCGTCCTATGACTCGGTGATCTGCGATATGCTGCTTTCGGGCTGCGGAATAAAATACCTGACCAAAAACTCTGACGACGAAATAATATACGACATGGACACCGACCGCCTTACAATTGCGGTGGACAAAATACGCAGCATCCTTCACACCCCTGGCTTTACCTTTGACTCAAATTCCAGCGCGATGAAGCCCTACCTGCGCGGCATGAGCGACCGTGTGCTTGAACAGCTTTTAATTGAAGGCAAAGCGCTGTTTTACAGCGAATGCCTTGCCAACACCCGCTATTTCCGCGAATCGAGCATGGCATACGGTATAATTCCGCCCCCGAAGTATGACGAGGATCAGGAAAGATATTATTCCATCATGATAAACCCCTTCGTCTACACCATCCCCGCAGGCTCGGACGATCCTCAGCGCACCGGATTCCTGCTTGACGCGTTAATGGCGGCGTCGCACGACACTGTCGTTCCCGCATATTACGACATTACCCTTGTGGGCAAGATCGCACGCGACCCCGAAACGGTCAGAATGCTCGGCATCGTATTTGACAGCCTCTCCTACAATATACATATTTCAAACGTAACGGTGCGCTCAACGATTCAGTCGCAGATAATCAGCAACTCCTCAAGCGTTGTCAGCGCATTGAAG
>CAZWJM010000227.1:0-1915 GCA_964634435.1 uncultured Oscillospiraceae bacterium
AAATTTTTCTCTTCTGCATATCTGATAATCATAGAAATCTATCCCTCCAACTTCCAATTTGTCACTCTCTCAGTCGATTCTCCTCGCCCCAGACACAGAGCTGATCCAGCACGGTCATCAGCGATTTCCCTCGCTCCGAAAGCGTATATTCCACCTTCGGCGGGATCTGCGGATACTCGGTGCGGACGATCAGCTTGTCGGCCTCCAGCTCCTTGAGATTCGTGCTGAGGGTCTTGTCGGAAATGGTTTTCAGATACCGTTTCAACTCATTGAATCGCACCGTCTCAAACTCCATCAGGCAGTAAAGAATGACCATCTTGTGCTTGCCGGAGATCAGCGACAGCGTGTAGGCAAAGCCGGTGTCCTCGAAATTGGCGTTCTCAATATAATTCTGTATCATTTACTTTCTCCAAAGACAGTACCTGTCTTTTTGACCAGTACTTGAATTTATAATTCGCATGGATATAATTATAAGCAGGATGAACAGTCCTGTCAATATGATCACAAGGAAAAGTTGTCATGAGAACAAAGTTGAAAATTACCGAAGGCATTTTCCCCATGCCGGTTCTGATGGTTGCGACTTATAACGAGGGCGGCAGCGTGAATGTGATGAACGCCGCATGGGGCACCATGCAGGAGCGGGACACCGTTGCCCTGAACCTCACCGAGACACACAAGACCGTGCAGAACATCAAGGCGCGGGGCGCGTTTACTGTCAGCATTGCCGACGCTGCCCACATGGTCGAGGCGGATTATTTCGGCGTGGAGTCCGGCAATAAAGTTACCGATAAATTTGCCCGCAGCGGCCTGACTGCCAGCAAAGCCGAAGCCGTCGATGCCCCTGTCATCAACGAGTTTCCGATCTGCCTGGAGTGCAAATTCATCGAGTATCAGAACAACAAATACGGATGCGGCGTCATCGGCAAGGTGGTCAATGTCACTGCCGATGAAAGCGTTATGGTGGACGGAAAAATTGATATGTCTAAGGTCAACGCCATCGCATTTGACCCCTACACCCATGGCTATTACAAAGTTACCGAGCGCGTGGGAGAGGCGTTCCATGACGGCTTGAAGCTGAAAAAGTAAGGTGTGCAGAGAAGGAGCTTTCGCATAAGCGAAGATCAAGCGGATTCCCGACAATGACCTCCTCCAGCTTGGAACACTGGCCGAGGAAGTAGTTCCCTACCTTAGCCAGCGAAGCCGGTATCACGACCTTGGTCAGATAGGGGCTGTTGTAAATGGCCATGTCCGCAGCCGTGGTCATGCCGTCGGGGATCACAAAGATGGCGTCCTGCTTGTGTCTCGGATAGAACAGCAGCTTTTATGAGCTTTTCCACGCCGTTTTAGCGAACGGCTCAATGAGCGATTTTGTTAGGCGGTACGTGGGTGCCGCAGGTAAAGCAGACAGCGCGGGGACGGTGCTATTGACCGTCCGCCGCGCTGTCCTTTGCTTGTTGCGGAATTATGCCAGCGTATGTCTGCTCTGGCAGCTGCTTGATTTACTCAGCTATGCCCCTCCAGAGAAACGTTACGCTCTGACTGCGGGTGCAGTCACTTTCCTTGCGGTGATGATATTTCTTGTCGCTGGGTTAGCCCAGCTTTGCCCACGTCAGGGGGCCGACGATGCCGTCCGCACCCAGACCGTTGGCCTTCTGGAATGCCAACACGGCTGCGTAAGTCTTGCTTCCGAAGATGCCGTCCACGCTGCCGCAGGTATACCCCTTGGCGTTGAGCAGCTCCTGGAGCTTACGCACGGCATCACCGCGGGAGCCGGTGCGGAGCATGGGCTGGGTCGTGACGGGCGTCACGTTCACAGGCGTGGCGTCATAGAGCTTCGCCCAAGTGAGTTTGCCCACGATACCGTCCACGCCAAGGCTATTAGCCTTCTGGAAGGCAGTCACCGCCGCATAGGTCT
>CAZWJM010000228.1:0-1913 GCA_964634435.1 uncultured Oscillospiraceae bacterium
AGCAGGTAAATACCGGCTGGGTCGATGTTCCGAGTGCCTCGGCAAGCGATCTTGCGGTGAGAGCGGCTGTGCCTTCGCGGCGGACAAGATCAAGTGCGGCGGTTATCATTTGTTCTTTTGTAAATTTAAGTCTCGGAGCCATTGTGCTTTCTTCCTTTGCGTTATATATTACACAATATATATCTCTTGATATTGTGAATATTATATCACCTACATGGAGAAATGTCAACCTTGCCTTGCAAAAAAACCTGCTGCACCCGGCATTCCGAAATAAAGCGGAGACCGCCGTCCTGATCGTCGGAACGCGGTCTCCGCTTTAAATAATCAGATGACTTTTATTTCATCAGCTTTTTTCCGTCTGAAAATGCCGTTCCGACCGTCTTTTCCATTACGACGTACGTGTTGTTGAACGGGTCGAAGGCTATCGGTCTGACCTTTGAGATATCGACCTTTCCGTCTGCGTCAAGAACTCTTTCGTCGGCGCTGACGTTGACTATTTCGCCGACAAGCCGGCAGGTCTCCGGGTCATAGCTGACAAGCCTGCACTCGACGGCAACCGGCAGCTCTTCAATGAGCGGGGCATCGACGAATTCCGATTTCACTGCATGAAAGCCGGCTTTTTCGAATTTTTCCTTCTCGCTATTGCCGGAGACAAGACCGACGTAATCGCAGGCGGCGACGTGGTCTGCGTCTGCCATGCTGACGGTGAATGCCTTTCTTTTCAGGATGTTTTCCGTTGTCTTATGTCCGGCGCTGATACAGAGGGATATTTCTCTGTCGTCGCTGATTCCGCCCCATGCGGCATTCATTGCGTCTGGGGTGCCGTCCTCGCCGCAGGTGGCAAGGATATATACCGGCTGGGGGTAGGTATAGGGCTTTGCTCCGAAATTCTTTCTCATGACACTTCTCCTCCTTTTCCGCTGCTTGCGGTACTGTTCTTCATTATATTTACATTCCGGCGGCAGTCGAGACGGATGAAGAAAATTTTGTGTTAATACCGAGGACAACGGGTTCCGGCACGTTTTGCAGGAATGAGACGCCGGACTTGCGGATGTCGCATAAAAATTCATTAGAAATGAATAATTATTCGCACTCGGAATGCTCGCAGGTTACATGATACGGTTTTTGTATATACTGACGACCGAAAACACGGTGAGAAATTCATAATTGTGCCGTTTTTCGGGGCTAAATTTCGAAAAAACTATTGCAAATCGAAAAAAAATGTGATATACTTTTAGATATAAAAAATCAGAGACCCGTTCCGCACTCATAATATACGGATATTTGCAGGAACGCCGTCCCGGATTTCAATTTACGGCTTCACCGTTCCCTCTGCCCGCAGCTCTGGGGACGAAGCAATATTATACATTCTTAATGGAGGAAAAAAACATGAAAAAGTTTGCAGCACTTGTGCTTGCCGCTCTTATGACTGTTTCGCTCTTTGCCTGCACGACAAAGCCGAACAATCCTTCCGGTACTTCCGGCGGCGACAGCACAACGATTCCCGGCGGTATTCCTGATGTTGATAACGGTGATATCAATTATTACAACTTCGACGGCAAGAAATACGGCGAGGACGGCGACTACATTTCCGTTTATGACAAGTACGGAAAAGACGTAACCATTGCTGACGTCAAGAAGAACAGCGAAGGCGATTACTACATCACCAAGGACGGCAAGGATTATGTCCTCGGACTTGACTTCCTCAGCATGGCTATGGTTTATAACTGCGGAACCGGCTCTGAGGCTGAACAGAAGCAGGCATATGCAAAGTGGTGGCAGTACTACATAGAGAGATGGAACAAGCTGCTTCCCGAAATGCCCCTTTACTCCAACGAGTATTACGATGTTTTCAGCACTAAGCTCGAAGGTGTCAAGGATCATCCCACCAACCCGCTCTGGGGCGTTGCCAG
>CAZWJM010000229.1:0-1902 GCA_964634435.1 uncultured Oscillospiraceae bacterium
ATCTATGACTATCACTGCCACCTGTCGCCGGAGGAGATATATCTCGACAGGGAGTTTACCGACATATCCGGAATGTGGCTCTCCGGAGACCATTACAAGTGGCAGCTCATGCGGCTTGCCGGTATTGACGAGAAGTACATAACCGGGGATGCCGGGGGGTATGAGAAATTTCTCGCTTACGCGGAGGCTGTCGAATATGCCGCGGGAAATCCGCTTTATCACTGGACGCAGATGGAGCTTTCGATGTATTTCGGGATAGAGACCCCGCTTTCGCCCGCAACGGCGGAGGAGATATACAACCGCGCAAACCGGGTGATAAAAGAGAGGCACTATTCGCCGAGAAAGCTGATCGCAATGTCCGACGTGAGGTATATCGCGACGACCGACGACCCGGCGGACAGCCTTGAATATCATGAAAAGCTGGCTTCCGATACCGGATTTGCAGCCGATATCGCCCCATCGTTCAGGGCAGACAATCTTCTTCTGATAAGGCACGGCGGGTATCCGGAGTACATAAAAAAGCTGTCTGCTGCGGCGGGAAGTGAAATATCCGACCTTGCGTCGCTGAAAAAAGCGATTGCCGCGCGGCTTGATTTCTTTGTCAGGCACGGCTGCCGTTTCTCGGATGTCGGGATACCGTTCTTTCCCCGGAGGGGCAGCGGTTGTTCCGTCGACATGACCTTTGCAAAGGCGCTTTCCGGTGCGGATATTTCCGACGGGGAATATCTTGATTTCCTTTTCGATATGTACCGCTTCCTCGGAGGGCTTTATCGGGATAAGGGAATCGTCATGCAGTGGCACATTGCGGTGCAGAGAAACATAAATTCCGCGCTCTTTGCCGAAAAGGGCGGCGACTGCGGGGGCGACTGCATCGGAGACCCGGTTCCCGGCTCTGACATTGCGGCAATGCTTGATGCAATCAATTCCGACGGAGGACTGCCGGAGACGGTGATATACTCTCTGAACCCGGCAATGAACGAGCAGCTTGCAACGCTGGCAAAGGTTTTCCGTCATGTCCGTCTCGGCGCGGCGTGGTGGTTCAACGACAGCAAGGACGGGATTACCGAATTGCTTCACATAATCTCAAGGAACGGACATCTCGGCTCCTTCCTCGGAATGCTGACCGACAGCAGGAGCTTCCTGTCATACGCAAGGCACGACTATTTCAGGCGAATTCTCTGCACGGTGCTTGCCGGATGGTATAAAAACGGAGAGTTTTGCGGGGATGTTGCAAGTCTTGCCGAAAAAATATGCTGCGGGAATATCCGCAGGCTGATATACGGAAAGTGAGAAAATCATATGAAAATGACATTTCGCTGGTACGGGGAAAGCGAGCCCGTTACCCTTGCAAACATCGCGCAGATACCGAAGATGACGGGGATAGTCTCTGCCGTTTACGACAAAGCACCGGGGCAGGTATGGGGCACGGAAAGCATTCTTGCGATAAAGGATGCCGCCGCGGCTCACGGGCTTGAATTCGAGGTCGTGGAGAGCGTTCCGGTGCATGAGGAAATAAAACTCGGCGGGAAAATGGCGGCGGAATATACCGATGTTTACTGTGAGAACCTGAGACGTCTCGGAAAAGCCGGGGTGAAATGCGTCTGCTATAACTTCATGCCGGTTTTCGACTGGCTGAGGAGCGAGCTTGAACACCGGCATCCCGACGGCTCAAATTCACTTGCATACGACGGGCAGACGGTGCTTTCCATGGATCCTCTGACAAGTGATCTGTCGCTTCCCGGCTGGGACGAGAGTTATACGAAAGAGGAGCTGAAAAATCTCATTCTCCGCTACCGGGAGGTGGGAGAGGAGGAGCTGTGGCGCAACCTTGCCGCCTTCCTTCATAAGGTGATACCCGCAGCGGAGGAGTCCGGGATAAAAATGGCGATACACCCGGACGAT
>CAZWJM010000230.1:0-1897 GCA_964634435.1 uncultured Oscillospiraceae bacterium
GACTGAGCGGGGGTTCCGGATGTTGTGCCGGAGCCTGTGCCTGAGCCTCCGTTTGTACAGGAGACAAGGGTCATGAGTGCGAGAGCTGCAGCGATTACTGCGAGAATTGTCTTTTTCATTTCAATTACCTCTTTTTTTGTTGATGTTTTGTTTGTGCCGATTATCTCAGCTTCTGTGTTTTTCGGATATAAGTGCGATACCGGCAGCGGCTGCAATTCCGAGAATTACCGCGGCTGTGACGGCATCCGACGTGCCGGGGTTGGGCGCCGGCTTTGCGGTTAGTGTGAGTGAGGTGATGCCGAAGTTGCAGTAGTCTGCTGCAAGTGCGCTGTTTTTGCCGACGCACTTCACGACAAGCTCCTGCTTTCCGGCCTTCAGTTCGTGTTCGCCGAGGTCGATTTCCGTGACACCGCCCTCGCCGAAGCAGTCGAGAGAGTCCTTAAGAGTCACACCGCCGAGGGTGAGGCTGAAAATCCCGAAGTCTCCGCCGATGAAGGCTTTGATCTTAACGCTGTATTTTCCTGCCGACGGGACGTTAAGCGGAACCGTAAGCGTCGGAGCAGATCCTGCTTCTGCGGTCGGAATCGACCAGAAGAGCTGTCCGTTGTCCTCGGGAAGGACATCGTGAGCATTGAAGAGCGCCTTCCAGTCCCTGTCCATGTCCTGGACGAACCTTCTTGCGTCGTTGTCTGTTGCATTCGACGCCTTTGCGGTACCGATGTGCTCCGGCATATAATAGTAACCGGGGGTGCTGAGGATCAGACGGCTGATGCCGAGATTACAGCCTGGCGCGGTGTTTCCGGGGTTGCAGCCGATGCAGGTGAAGACAAGCTCGGTATCGCCTGCCGGGAGCTTTATGTTCCCGAAATCGAAGAATGTGAGTCCGCCGTCGCCGAAGCAGTCAACCGAATCCGTCACTGTCTTTCCGCCGAGCGTGATGCTGAACTTTCCGAAGTCGCCGCCGACGAACATTTTGAGCTTGACATTGTAGGTTCCGGCTTTTCCGAGCTTAAGCGGGACCGTGAAGGTCGGCCTCTTTTCCGCATCCTCTTTTGATACGACCCAGAAGAGCTGTTCGTTGACTCCTCCGTCGGAGTCGCCGAAGACGTGTCCCCAGTCAACGCCCTGAACGAATTTTTTTGCGTCCTCGGCGGTGGCGTTGGATGCCTTGGCTTTTTCTGCGTATTCCGGCAGCCTGTATACCGTGTGAACCGGTTCCGATGCCGCCGAAATTCCGAGCGGCGCGAAAACCGTCAGGCAGACAAGAGCCGAAACTGTCAGTGCAAGTGCTTTCCGAAATAACATACCGTTCCTCCTTGTTGCAGATGCCTGCTATTTATTGTGATATTCCGCGCAGAATATATTCACAAGAGATTTTCCGGGGCCGATGTAAATAAAGGATTGTAAGACGGGCGGAGCCTTTACTTCCTCGGCTATCCCTTTATTTGTTGAAATAACAACACCTGATCCCTGTGACTGTTCTGTATTTCGGCAACTGCTACAATATTTTCTACATGTTCATATTATCACACAACCGCTCTGCTTGGCAATAGACAAATCAAACGAAAGTAGAAAAAAACAATTCTGTTCAGTATTTTTCCATATGATAAAACGGCAGTATTTCTATATCCTGTATATCGCAGACAAAATACCGCCGCTGTCACTGTGTACAGAGTCAGCGGCGGTATGGTCTGATTTTTTGCCTGTTTTACCGGTTCAGCTTCCGGTATTCCGACGGGGTGATCTTCTCATGGTATCTGAAATATTTGTAGAAGAGACGAACGTTGTCAAAGCCCACCGCGCTTCCGACCTGCTCGACCGAAAGGTGTGACGTGACAAGAAGCTGCTTCGCCGCCGCCATTTTGACCTGGTTTACATATTTTTTGACCGTTATGCC
>CAZWJM010000231.1:0-1894 GCA_964634435.1 uncultured Oscillospiraceae bacterium
TCCCAGAGGTTGACGTGAAAGCCCTGTCCGGTCAGCTTTTTCAGGATTTCGCGATGGTGCGGGAATCTCTCGCTCCAGACATACGAGCAGGAATAGCTCCGCGACTGCCAGCCCGGCTCAAGCCCTAGGATATCGCACGGAAGAGCCAGCGAACGGAACTGTGCGGCGGTTTCCAGCACCTGATCCTCGCCGAACTGACCGCAGCAGCGGTAGAAATTGCCGAGTCCCCACATCGGAGGCATACATCCCCCGCCTGAGAGCATATTATACGCGGAAACGATATCGACTATCCGCTCTCCGCGGAAAAAGTATAAATCGGCTCCCTCCGCGACCGGAATTTCGATCGTCATCACCGACGACGCGGACGTGCGCACGGCATAAAGCTCACCTGTGCTGTTCATTACCCGGCTTTCACCGTTTTCCGGTTCATTCGCGGCGGAGCCGGTGTTCAGCTCGCTTCCGCACTGGAAAACGGCGTTTCTTGCGGTATCGACGTACATTCCCCAGCCCTCATCGGTGACGAAAAACGGAACGGGAGCGTGCGAATCGCCGCTTGCAGAGCGCGGGTCGGCATTTACGCGGCAGGTTATCTTGTTTCCGCGGTGATTGAATGCCTTCAGCTGAAGCCCGAAGCCGTATATCCTTGCCGTCTGCGACAGCGGAAACACAATTCTGCATCCCCGGCGCGAGACCGAGAACTTTATTTCCGGTGCGTCTTTTGCCGATATCTCCCTCACCGGAACCTTCTGGGCGGGGGCAAACCGGGAGGGAACGAACTTCTCCGGAGTGCCGAGGGTCAGCTTATAAATCTCTGTTTTCATGGTTTCAATCCTTATCTTTTGTCTTTCCGGGAACCTCCGCGGCACTTTCCGACGCGGTTCTGCGGCTTCTGCGGTACTCACTCGGAGTCATTCCGAAATAATTCCTGAAGCTGCGGGTGAAAACGTGGATGGAGGAATAATTGAGTATCCTGCTTATCTGAGTGACCGTCTGTCCCTCGGTAAGCAGCTTGCAGGCAACGTTCATGCGGCACTTTGTGTGATAGTCGCCGAGGGTCTCGCCGGCAATTTTGCGGAAGCACTTTGTGATATACCGGTAATTGTAATTGAAAAGCGATTCAAGCTCGGTCAGCTTGCGTATTTCGCAGACATGGTGCATCAGGTACTGCTGTATCTGATAGGTCAGCATTGTCTCGCTTTTTATATTCGACGAATAAAACGTCTCCGGCTCCTTCCTGCCGGTTCGGATGAGAAGTATGAGGAATCTTTCAAGCGAAGCGGAGATGAATTCCCCCGACATGAAGTCGTCTGAGTTTATCTCGGTAAATATGTCGTAAAAAACATTGTTTTCGTCCTTCATCCTGAATATGCGCTCGTTCTTTCCGTCGAAAAGGCGGTGAAGCTCGGCAATTATCATGCTCCAGACCCGGTCACCGGGATCGGGCATGAAGCCGCAGAAAGCGTATCTCAGCGGATTTTCTCTGTCGGAGACGATGCTGTGGGTGTCTCCGGGGAAATTAACCGAACAGTCGCCGGGAGACAGCACCGTCTCCGTGCCGTTTGCTACCGTTTTTCCCTTTCCCGAAAGAACGTAGGTCAGCTCATAGCACTGCTGACAGTGCGGAGAAACGACCGTTGTCGGACAGCAGTGCATCTCTCCGAGCTGATACACCGACAGCGCACCGCAGGTTTTCGGGTTGCCGAAAAAATTGTTTTCAAAATGATACCGGTTATACTGGTCGATCATAGAGAACGGTTCCTTTCGTTTCGTGACGCAAAGAATTACCAATCAGTTCTGCACGGAGTATCTGCCGGACGTTTTCAGTGTCATTTCTGTCTCCGCACTCACCATTATACTATATTATCGTATTTTTCGCAAGTGGATTTGTCTGATT
>CAZWJM010000232.1:0-1893 GCA_964634435.1 uncultured Oscillospiraceae bacterium
ACCTTGGAACAACTGGGCTTTTCGCCCATTGATCCAAAGTGTTCAGCTAATATGGTGGACAGTACAGGACTCGAACCTGTGACCCCATGCACGTCAAGCATGTGCTCATACCAGCTGAGCTAACTGTCCATCGCGAGAGCTATTATAGCGCAGGGGGTTCGATTTGTCAAGCACAAATTTGTCGTTTTGAAAAACTTTTTTGCCTCCGGCTACGCCTGGCGCAGATACCAGGCGATGAGCAGGTCGGCGGCCTCGCCGTAGCTCTGTGCGCCGGATTCCTCGGAGAAGGCCTTGAGATAGGTGTCGTTGATCTTTGTGGCCGCGTCCTGCACCTTGCCCTCGTACTGCGCGTAGTGCGCGTTTGCCGCGCGGATATCGGCCTGGACGCCGGGGTTCAGGCTGTCCCAGATCGAGCTGGCAGAGGTCCTGTCTGCCTTGTAGAGCGCATTGTGGCAATAGACATAGGCGGCCAGCGCGCCGGAATACTGAAATTCGGCGCTGTCATTTTCCATGCACGAAAGATAGGCGCAGAAGTTCGCCTCGTCCTCGGCGGCGATGCTTTGCCGGTGCGCCAGCTCATGGCACATCGTAAAAGGAAGCCAGGCTTCGTGCGTGTCGGGGTTGACGCAGGACTCGGCGGTGAAGCAGACGAAAATGCCCGTAATGCCAAACTGACTGAACATGCGCCAGGAGGCGAGTTTTTTGACCGGCGTCTGCGCGGCGGAAAAGAGCGGGTACTGCGCGGCAAGGCGGCCATATCCGTCGCTGGCCTGCGCCGAGAGCGCTTCAAAGGATGCAAAATGGGAAAGCCCCTGTTCATCGCGCGAGATGGCACCTGCGAGGCTGCTGACCTGCGCGGCATAATAGTCGGTGGCGGCGGTAAGCTCCTCTTTGGAATATTCGCGCACGGAAAGGCCGAGCTGCGTGCCAAGTGAAGGGGCAAAGTGATTGAGCCCCCACAGCCCGACGAATGCAAAAAGCCCCACGCACGCGCCAAGCACCAGCCCGGACAGCCAGCAGAGAATGCTCCGCCGCTGGGTAAAGACGCGCACGAGCGTATAGAGCGCCCAGAGGATCAGAAGAACCGCCAGAAGCTCCCACAGGGCGATGGGGAGCGCGCCGGTGAGCGCGCCGATGGCGGCCAGCGCCTTTTTGGAGAACGTCGGATAAACGGAAAAAACAAGCGCCGGGGCATATTTTGCCGCAAGGACAAGAAGACCGGTCAAAACAAGAAAGATGGCCGAAAGCAGCAGCCTTCCGATGGTTTTCAAGAGATCGATTCCTTTCGCAGTAGAGATACCCAAGAGTATACCACACTTTTTCAAAAAACAAAAGATTTGCTTTCCTTTTTCTTGAATGCGCGGTTGACTTTGGAGGAGTTTCTATTATAATGTAGCTATTAAATCACGTCAGGAGGACGGATGAAAGCATGAAGAATTCTGAAAAGACTCTGGATATGATCGTGGCGCTGTGCAAAAACCGCGGCTTTGTCTTCGCGGGCAGCGAAATCTACGGCGGTCTGGCCAACAGCTGGGATTATGGCCCGCTTGGCGTGGAGTTTAAAAACAATGTCAAAAAGGCATGGCTGAAAAAGTTTGTGCAGGAGAGCCCATATAACGTTGGTCTGGACGCTGCCATCATCATGAACCCGCAGACCTGGATCACGACCGGCCACGTGGCAAGCTTCTCTGACCCGCTGCTCGACTGCAAGGCCTGCAAGGCGCGCCACCGCGCCGACAAGCTCATCGGCGATGAGCACGCGGAAATTAACGTTGATGCCATGAGCTTTGACGAGATGGACGCATTTATTGCCGAGCACGAGGACATCGTCTGCCCCGTCTGCGGCAAGCACGACTTTACCCCCATCCGCAAGTTTAACCTGATGTTCAAGAC
>CAZWJM010000233.1:0-1889 GCA_964634435.1 uncultured Oscillospiraceae bacterium
GGCGTTCCGGCGGGATGGCATTCCAGGCACGAAGGTAGGTGTCACTGACACACTCCTCCGTGTCTCTGGGGTCTGCCAGGAGCCGCTGAGCCACACTACGGCACAGCGCACCATATTTCTTCTGGGTCTGGGTAATGGCTTCCTCGCACCTCTGAAAGAACAGTTGAATGATCTCCTGATCTCCCATGGCGGCTGAAAATTGTGCTTTCTTTGTTTCAATTTGTTCCATAGTGTTTCCCCCGGTACTTGAAGCGGCTTCATCCTATTAGACGGCACCATATCCGTTTTCGTTTCAGAAGTCAAGTGGAATATTTTTGGGCTATTCCAAGTTTAATGTAAGATTATAGATGATCAGAATAAATTTCCTGTAAGGCGGGCACCTTACAGGAAATTTCCGCTTTATCGTTTTTCCGCTTGTTATGTTTCAGTTCTTACAAAGAGATCCTTGAGGATTTGCTCCGGCGCCATGGTCATCGTTTGCCCTTTTCATCGGCATATGCTTCATCCACGTTCATTTTATTCTTCAGGGCTGTATTCCAATATGTCACCCGGCTGACATTGCAGCACGTCACATATCGCAGCCAATGTAGAAAACCGGATGGCGCTGATATGCCCGTTCTTCATCTTGGAAAGGTTCACATTTGCAACGCCGACTTTCTCCGACAACTCATTCAGGCTCATTTTCCGGTCCGCCATTACGCGGTCCAGCCTTAAAACAATATGTCCCATTGTCCGCCCCCTTACAGCGTTTCATCCGATTCTTTTTGGAGCTGAATCCCGTACTTGAATACAGTCACCAAACACATTGTTACGGCGAAAGCAATTAAGACGCCCCACTGAATGCTGATCCCGGTGTCTCTTCCGGCAGACAGGAAAGCGGTAGACAGCGTTTCACCAATGGTGGCAAACAGCGCAACGGGAAGAAGAGAAAAACCGAATGCTCTCATCTTTGTCACAAGTTCTTCGCAGAACGGAGATTCACACTTTGCAAGCACCGCAAACAGTCTTTTCAGCATAAACAGAGCTGCGGCAGCAGAAGCAGCAAACAAAGTCGCGAAGATAAGGACTGACACCAAATTCGCCGAACGGTACTCAGCAGGCGATGACGTGGCTTCGATCACCTTTGTGTTTTCTTCGGAATGAATTTTGGCGGAAGAAAATGACTGGTTGAAAAATGAGAGTTCCATATTGAAATCCTGATCTTCAGGAGGAATAATCTTATCATTTCCCCCGCTCAGCATTGCCTCGGGGCTTGCGTCCCCCGCATAAGAAAAACCATCTGCAAGAATGTCCCACAGGGAATCGAAATTCTTTTCGTTGATCCTGAATTCGGCATGATTGGTAACGCGAACTGTTAGCGCATCCTTTGGAAGCGTAGACACATAAATTGTAGCTACGCAGCTCGCCGCAGCCGTTAAGATTGCTATGACCATTAAGACGGTCATTGTGATCTTGCCCACTTTGCCGAACTTGTGGAAGTTTGAAAGAGTTTTAGAATTCATAAGAACGCCTCCTACGCAAAACATAAATTATTTAACGTTTATCGTTATGTTTGCAGTATATACCGATACATATGCTTTGTCAAGAGATTTTTAATGTTTATCGTTAATTATTTTATGTTATCTTGAGACAAAAGCGAGTCATATTAGCTATCGATATACTTTATTCCGCATAGCCACAAGCTGCCTGTCCTCGTTCTGATCTTTGCTTGATACACGGATATAGCCGTAAGCAGGTCCTGCGATATTACCTCACCTCCCGGCGCTTCTGCCAGACTAAATCATAGCCCAGCACATCGGCCAGCTCCACGGCCTCAGTGTACCGCAGGGAGCCGCGCCGCAGCTTGCCGGACAGGTTGGGGACGCTGCTGCTCCAGCCGTGTTCGTCGG
>CAZWJM010000234.1:0-1866 GCA_964634435.1 uncultured Oscillospiraceae bacterium
AACTAATACCCACCTGGTTCAGCACAGGCAACATTGCATTAAGGAACGCATGCTTCCAGATTACCGTGCCCTCAGCACATCCCTTGGCTCGAGCAGTACGAACGAAGTCCTGCCGGATGGACTCCAGCATGGTAGTTCGTGTAAGCCGCTGCAGAGAGGATGCGGACAGTATACCCGCACATCCCACTGGCAAAATATAGCATAGCCACGAATCCGCGCCGCTGGAAGGAAGCCACCCCAAATAAAGTGAGAACACCAGCAGCGCCACCATGTATACCCAGAAGCTGGGAAATGCCGCCAAAGCAATACTGATCACGCGCACGATATTGTCCAATGCAGAGTATTGCTTCACCGCAGAAAACACGCCCAAGGCGATGCCTATTATAGAATAGGTTATTGTTTGCAGTACGGCCAAGCGCAAAGTAAAGGGGAAGTTATTCATGATCTTCTCAAATACCGGCACACCGTCTTGATAAGAATTACCAAAATCAAAGTGAATCAGGTCATTGAGATAATCGCCCAGCCGCTGGATAAAAGGTAGATGATAACCCAACTGTTCGTTAAGCATATCCACCTGTTCCTGTGTAGCCATAGGCCCCAGCATCCGCCGTCCTGGGTCACCGGGTATGGCGTTGATGATAGAAAAAACGATAATGGCCACGCCTAACACCATTGGAATCACAAGCAGCAGGCGCTTAATGATGTATTTTGTCATGGGATACTCCTTTTTAAGACAAGCGGCACAGACAACTATCTATCTGTGCCGCCTCATATCCGATATTGTTTTATGTTATTTTACACGGATCATATCCACACCGTTAAATGTGGGAGGGACCTCCAGACCGGAGCGATACACCACATAGCGGGCGGGCATACCTAGATTCATATTCGTGTGCTGGGCAGCAATGATGTTCAATGCCTGAGTCAGCAGAGTCTCAATCTCACCAGCATCAGAGGTGTGCTGCATCTCCTCCAGAATGGCATCTACCTCGGCGTTGCTGAACTTGTTGAAGTTATAGGGCTGGTTGCTGCCATAATAGTTCAGCAGATTTTCAAAGGCACTCTGTCCGCCGGTACCGGTGGTGATGCCCAAGCCAAACTGGCCGCCCATCAGCATCTGTACAAAGGTATTGGTCTCATAGGACGTGACCTTGGCCTGAATGCCCACAGCCTCCAGATACTGCTGAATCATCTCAGCGCTGCCGTTGTTGTTACCGCCGATGATCTCACCCACATCCACAGGGGTAGGCAGGCCGCACTCGGCCACCAGCTGGCGGGCCTTATCGGGATCATACTTATACTGCTGTACACTGGAAGGAAGATTCAACTCCGGCGTTGCAAAAACGATGGTGCTGTCCTTAGCGGACACATAACCGCTGCAGGTAGCATTGCGGATGGCATCATAGTCAATGGCGTAGGAAATGGCCTCGCGGAGCTTATCATTGTTCAAAGGCTCGGTGTTTGTATTGATGAGCAACTGCCAGGGCACAATAGACATGGACTGCTTCATGACAAGATTCTTGTCGTTCTCCAGCAGGTGCAGATTACTGCCGGACATATCACCCACATCGACCTCGCCATTCTGCAGAGCAATAACCAGCGTGCTCGGATCGGTAATGGTCTTAACATTGATGGTCTTTATGACGGGCTTCTCCTTGCCCCACCAGTTATCCTTCAGAGTCATCGTCATGGTGCCGGCAGTCTCATCCAGAGCAGTCACTGTATAGGGACCACTGCCTACAGGATTCTTGATATAGCCATCCTTATCAGCATCATACAAGTCAACATTGTAAATAGCCACCATGTACCAGCAGTTAGGAACGCTGGGCCAGTTATAGGACAGACGGAAAGCCACAGTGTTCTCAT
>CAZWJM010000235.1:0-1862 GCA_964634435.1 uncultured Oscillospiraceae bacterium
CGCTCTCCATCCACGCTGTCATAGACCTCGTGGGATACGTCCTGCTCATAGTAGACCGCCAGCAGCTCCCGCAGCTCCTGCTCGTTGGCACGGTGGACGGTAAAGCCGTTATCAGAGAGATGTTTCTCTACGTTGGCCAAGTACGACTCCGTGAAGCCTCCCTCGCCACGCTGCCGCAGGATCAGGCAGAAGGTGCGGGCCGAAGCCATGGAGGTCTGGACGCTGTCCAGATGGACACAGTCCGCCTCCAGCAGCGCACGGATGGCGGGGTTCGTTTCCTCCTCCAGCCGCTTGCGGTAGAAGCTGCGGTTGTCCTGATAGGATTCCTTGGAATCCGTGGCCAGAATCTCCACCTCCGCCATGCCCTTCAGCACATTCATCAGGCTGTAGATGCGCTGGCGGACGATGCTCTCCGGCAGCACATTCAGGTTGCTGGGCTTCAGGATGAGATAAACCAGCTCGCC
Organism: uncultured Oscillospiraceae bacterium; assembly: GCA_964634435.1. Classification (GTDB taxonomy): domain Bacteria; phylum Bacillota; class Clostridia; order Oscillospirales; family Oscillospiraceae; genus F23-B02. The sequence continues at coordinate 465 of CAZWJM010000235.1, forward strand.
GTTGGGGGTGCGGATGCTGCGCTCCGTGATCTCGTCAATGCCCAGAAGCTGCTGGGCGGAGGGTAGTTTCTTCTTGAAAATGCTCATGAGCCTAATCTCCATTCATAGTATTGACGTCCGAAAAAGAATGCTCCGGCGTAGCGCAGGAAATCCAGCATACTGACACCATCATGTCGGATGGCCAGAAAGGCGTACACAGCGGTGACCACCAGCGGAGTCACGAAACCGGTCTGTGCCAGCGCCAGCGCAGACAGCAGCAGGCCGATGCCGATCAGCGCCACATCCCGCAGCGCCCACAGCCACAGCATAGGCCGCGCGGTCAGGTTGTCTGGGTATAGGTACATAGTTTTCCCTCCAAAAGTGGAAGCCGCAGGCGTGTACCTGCGGCTTCCGTGTTTTATTACTCCGCTACATCGGCGGCGTCGTTCAGCTCCCGCTCGATAAGGCTCAGGATGAAATCCTTCTGCTTCAGGCCGTTCCGGGCGAGGTAGTCTTTCAGCCGCTCGAAGAGCTCCTCCGGTACCTGAAAGGCGATGGTGCGGTTGTTGGTGTTCATAGTCCTTGCTCCTCCTTCAAAATGTTCTTTGAGTATGTCTGTGATGTAGTCGGACAGTGTCTGCCCGCGCTGCGCCTGCTCTGCCCGAAGCCGTTGGTGCAGGGACAGCGGGATAGGCGCGCAGAGGTTTTTCTTTTCCTCCATGATGGATACTCCTTTCCGCCTCCCGCGAGGCAAGCAAAGCATAGCCCAAACACCGCGGTAAAGCTATTGACAAGTACAACGAGAATGTAAGCGCAAACGAAGCACAATGGACAAGGTGCTTATTTTACCGCCTGTACCACCGTGCGGGTCATATTGACCGCAGTCTGTGCCGTGTATACGGCGGACATAATATTGGCCCGCGTGGTGGTATCCAAGCCGAAGGCTCCCGCGATGCGGGGGATCTCACCGGCGGAGAGCATCAGGCCCAAACCCAGCAGAGCGTGATCTTTGAATACCATCAGGCCCGCCACCAGAATGGTGGCCTGCAAAAAGGCGGTCAGACACAAGCCAATGACCTGTTTGCACCACTGGATGAAACCATCTGTGTACCCTCTCGGTACGCTGAACATATACAGGCTCCCCACGGCGATCTGGATAAGTAAGATGCCGCCGCGCTTGAGGTTGGCAAAAAACACCTTGATAATAGCATAGGCCATAAGGATCAGGCAGAACAGCAGCATAAGACCGCTGGTGGGGGTATTCATGAAGCCGCCGAAGGGCGTCAGGTTCACAAGATTGGCGATGCTGTCCACAAGGCTGAAATTCTCCAGTATCTGCTTCGCTACATCGCCTATGGTGACCGTCCCGAAGCCGGTAATGCCCGCGGTCAGGCTGGATTGCAGGGAGATGGCCAGCAC
>CAZWJM010000236.1:0-1854 GCA_964634435.1 uncultured Oscillospiraceae bacterium
CGGCTGACGAAGAGGCTGGCGAGGATGAGGGCGGCACCGCACAGGCCCTGGAGCGTGACGGGCTCGCTCAGGAACACGACGCCGAGCATCGACGCAAAGGCGGGGTTGAGTGCACACATCAGCCCCGCGCGCTGGCTTGTCGTGTGCGACTGCGCAACGGGCTGGAAGGTGAAGCCGAAGGCCGAGCACACGAGCGCGAGCATCAGCACGCAGCCCCACTCCGTGCCGCCCGACGGCAGCCGCGGCTGCTCGAGAACGAGCGACAGAATGAGCGAAAACAGCCCGAGAAAGCCAAGCTGCATGATGCCAATCAGCAGCGCGTCGCCCTTGTGCGAAACGCGGTCGGTCACGATGATGCCGACGGCGTACAGCCCTGCCGCGCCCAGGCAGCACAGCTCGCCGAGCGTGAAGTTGAACGCCCCGCCGCGCAGAGTCAGCAGCGCCACGCCCGACAGCGCCACAGCAGCTCCGATAAGGCTCGCGGGCCGCGGCAGCCGACGCAGTATTACAGCCTCCAAAATCGGCACGAGCACGATCGCCGTGTTCTCCAAAAACGACACGGTCGAGGTGTCCGTCGTCTTCAGCGCCGTGAGCTCCAGCGTCATGACGGCCGTGAACACCGCGCCAATCGCCGCGCCGCCGAGCACGTCGCGCACACTTATATGCCGCAGCCGCCGGAAAAATATCGCGCCCAGCAGCACGAACGCCAGCAGAAATCGCGAGGCCAAAAGATTGAACGTCCCCATCGTCTCCAGCGCCGTCTGGCTGAACAGATACGCGCTGCTTCGCGTGAGTATGACGGCTGCCAGCAGCAGCTCGGCCTGTTTTCGTGTCATGTCGATCACCCCTTGTTGACATGAGTATAATACCGCGCTATACTTGAGTAAAGCGAGAGTAAATCAACGAATATATGACTACATGTCATGGATGGAGGGCGCATGGACAGCGAGAAGTGCAGGATACTGCTCAGCATCGTCAAAAACGGCAGCATGTCGGCCGCGGCGCAGGAGCTGAACTACACGCAGTCGGGCATCAGCCGCGCGGTCGAGGCGCTGGAGCGGCAGGCGGGGTTCCCGATTTTGGCGCGCGGCCGCGGCGGGGCAAGCCTGACGCGCGAGGGCGAGGAGCTCATGCCGGCGGTCAGGGAGATGGCGTACTGGGCAGAGCGGTACGAGCAGACGGTGCAGAAGCTGCGCGGCTGCACGACGGGGCGGCTGGCGGTCGGCTCGTCGTACGTCAAGTATTTTCCGTGGCTGACGGGGCTGATATCGGGCTTTCACGAGCTGTACCCGGGCATCACGGTCGAGCTGTGCTCCGGCACGAGCACGGAGCTTGCCGCGCGCATGGACGCGAAGGCGCTGGATTTTGCGATAATCAGCCGGCGCGAGGGCAGCTTCACGAGCCGTGTGATAAAGCGCGATGAGCTCGTCGCAATGCTCCCGCCCGAGCACCCGCTGGCGCATGCGAAGAGCGTGCCGGCGGAGATATTCGCGCGCGAGCCGTACATCGAGATCCACACCGGGCTTCAGACCGACAACAGCCTGTGCTTTGACTCGCGCGGCATCCGGCCGAACATCAGCTTTTCCACGCCCGACAGCCTCATCGCCTGCGGCATGGTGCGCGCCGGCTTGGGCGTTGCGCTTGTCAACCGCGTCATTGCCGACGAGCTGAGCGACGATGTGGCCTATGTTCCGCTCGACCCGCCCGAGGTCGTCGAGATCTGCGCCATCACCCCTGCCCCCGACGTCATCACCCCCGCAGCCAAATCCTTCTCCGATTTTTTTCACAGGCGAATTGACGCACCTACGGATACGTAAATTGCGGTGTCCCGGTTCGAAGTTACCGACGAAACCG
>CAZWJM010000237.1:0-1844 GCA_964634435.1 uncultured Oscillospiraceae bacterium
CCGCTCACGCAGACGGCACCTTCGAGCTCGGCGCTTCCGCTTACGAGAAGCGCGGCGTCTCCGCATATGTACCGGTATGGCATGCCGACCGCTGTGTGCAGTGCAATAACTGCGCATTTGTTTGCCCCCACGCCACTCTGCGCCCGTTTGCGCTCACTGACGACGAGGCCAAGGCCGCGCCCGAGGCGGCAAAGCTCCTGCCCATTAAGATCGGCAAGGGCAAGAACAAATACAGCTTCACCATGGCCGTCTCCCCGCTCGACTGCATGGGCTGCGGCGTCTGCGTAACGCAGTGCGGCACGCACGCGCTTGAAATGGTCGCTATGGAAAGCCAGCTTGAGCAGCAGAAGGTATTTGACTACTGCGTCGAGCATGTTGCCGACAAGCCCGACATGTTCAAGGCCGACAACGTGAAGTTCAGCCAGTTTAAGCAGCCGCACCTCGAGTTCTCCGGCTCCTGCGCAGGCTGTGCAGAGACCAGCTATGCCCGCCTTATCACCCAGCTTTACGGCGACCACATGATGATCTCCAACGCTACCGGCTGCAGCTCCATCTGGGGCGGCCCTGCTGCAACCTCTCCTTACACCGTCAACAAGGAAGGCAAGGGCCCCGCTTGGGCAAACTCCCTGTTCGAAGATAACGCCGAGCACGGCCTCGGCATGTACCTAGGCCAGAAGAAGGTGCGCGACGACCTCAAGGCCAAGGCAGAGCAGCTTATAGCACTGCCCGGCTGCTGTGCAGAGCTCAAAGCCGCAGCGCAGGCATGGCTCGACACCTACAATGACACGGGTGCAAATCAGGAGGCCGCGGCGGCATTCATAAAAGAGCTCGAGGAGGACATCCTCCCCGTCGACGACTGCATCGCCTTCCTCTCGACAGACCACGCGAAGGAGATTTTCGGCGACAAGGCCGAGGACATGCTCGCGCATATGCGCAGTATCAAGGCCGAGGGCAAGACCCACTGCGACTGCCCCGCCTGCAGCCTCGCATCCGAAATTCTTGCGCAGAAGGATTACCTCAACAAGAAGAGCTGCTGGATCTTCGGCGGCGACGGTTGGGCATTCGACATCGGCTTCGGCGGCGTTGACCATGTGCTCGCTTCCGGCGAGGATGTAAACATCCTTGTATTCAACACCGAGGTCTACTCCAACACCGGCGGCCAGGCATCCAAGGCATCGAACATCGGTCAGGTCGCGCAGTTTGCGGCAGCGGGCAAGGAGATAAAATCGAAGTCCCTGGCCGAGATAGCGATGACATACGGATATGTCTATGTTGCACAAATCGCAATGGGCGCAAACAAGGTTCAGACCCTCGCCGCGATAACCGAAGCCGAGGCATATCCCGGCCCGTCGCTTATCATCGCCTACTCCCCCTGCGAGATGCACTCGATCAAGGGCGGCATGACAAATTGCCAAAAAGAAATGGACAAAGCTGTCAAATGTGGGTACTGGAATTTGTTCAGATACAATCCGGCGAAAAATTCGGAAAAATTCACTTTGGACAGTAAATTGCCCGCCGACGGCTATCGCGACTTCCTCATGAACGAGGCTCGCTACAACCGCCTGACCCGCGAGTTCCCCGAGCGCGCCGAGGCACTTTTTGAGCAAAATGAGGCCAATGCAAAGGCCCGTTATGAGCATTTGCAGCGTTTGGTCGAAATGTACAAATAATTTTCACCAAAAATGTAACATTAATCGGAAACCGCCCTGAAACCTGTTGATTTTAGGGCGGTTTTGTGATATGTTTATCTGTGTGATTATTCACAAAGTCACAAAGTTATCATATGCTTGGAGGAAAAGATATGACAAGGAAATACAAAACGATGGACGGCAACGAGGCGGCAG
>CAZWJM010000238.1:0-1839 GCA_964634435.1 uncultured Oscillospiraceae bacterium
GCGCGGGCATCACGAGCATTGAGTCCGGCGCACCGGAGGACATTCCGGCGGAGGTTTCGATAACACCCGCCGTTACGTCCATTTGTCTTTTTCTGTTGATCTCGTTTTTCAGCTTTTCGGCTGTCTCTGTCGCATTGTCATAGGCGGTACGCATTGCCATCAGCGTTGCCGCCTGTGCGCCGAGAGCCGCTTCGATAACGGTTTCGAAAAACACCGTTCTGCTGATCATTTCCCCAAGCTCCCGCACCACCGTTTCGCGATCCGGAACCAACAGAATGCCGTTATCCGGTATATCACTTTTCGGTATCCGCTCAGGTGTAAACGGATAGAGCTTTTTTGCCGCCGGCTTCTGCGTCAGGGTATTCACAAAAGACTGATACAGCAGTGTGACCGAGTTTACTTTTTGCCCGAAAAGCATTGGAAGCACCGCTTCAAAAAGGGGCTGGCAGGCTTCTGTATCCGGTATGTCAGGCAGTATAAATTCAGCGTCAGCACGGATACCGTTTTGCTTGAAATAGGAAATGGTCTTTTTCCCGCAGACGCAAATAAAACCGCCGCCGTTGTCCTTTATAAAGTTTTCCGCAAAGGAGTGTAATTCGGAGTTATAACCGCCGCACAGACCTTTGTTATATCCTAAAACGACATAACATTCCTTATTCTGTTCAGGCTGATTTTTTTCTTTATCAGACTGAATGGCGCAGGGTATGCCGGTCAGCTTTTCCAGCTCTGCGGCGTAAGTCCGGTATGCGGAATAGATTCTGAATATCTTTGAGTATTTAGCCGATGAGGCTGTTTTCATGGCACCGGCAAGCTGAGCCGAAAGCTCTACACTGCGAAGGCGTTTTTTCAGTTGTCCGAGCTCTGCCATACATTCTCCTTCACAAATGCCGCCAAAGCTCCGTTCAGCATCTGCTTTGTGTTATCGTCGAGCTTTGCTCCGCTTTGAAGCCTGTCGCGCAGAGCCGGAAAACGGTCCTCAAAAAAGGTGTACAGACGTGATTCAAAACTCTCAAGCGCATCCACCGGCACACTGTCGGCAAAGCCTTCGGAAACCGAATATATTAGAAGTGCCTGCTTCCAGTCGGGAAGAGGCGAATACCGTCCCTGCTTGAGTACCGTCATCATGCGCACGCCTGAATCAAGCACCTTCTGGGTAATGGCATCGACATCGGTTCCGAACTGTGCAAATCCGGAAAGCTCACGGTATTGTGCCAGCTTCATTCGCAAAGATGCGGACACATACTTCATCAGCTTTGTCTGCGCGGCGCTTCCCACACGGGAGACCGACAGACCTACATTGACAGCGGGGCGCTGACCTTCATAGAAAAGCTCTGTGTCAAGGAATATCTGACCGTCGGTGATGGAGATGACATTGGTTGGTATATACGAGGAAATATCACCGGCAAGCGTCTCAATGACAGGCAATGCGGTCATCGAACCGCCGCCAAGTTCATCCGACAGCTTTGCCGAACGTTCGAGAAGTCTTGAATGAAGGTAGAAAATGTCTCCGGGATATGCTTCACGTCCGGACGGACGGTGAAGGAGCAGGGAAAGCTCACGGTATGCAACGGCGTGCTTTGACAGATCATCGTAGACTATCAGGACATCACGCCCGGCATACATGAAATACTCACCCATTGCAGTTCCGGCAAACGGAGCCATATACTGCATGGAGGCAGATGCCGAAGCCGCCGCACAGACGATGGTCGTATATTCCATAGCGCCGTATTTTTCAAGCTTTGAGCGGATCTCCGCTACCGATGTGTCCTTCTGACCTATGGCAACATAAATACAGACGACATTTTTTCCTTTTTGATTTATTATGGTGTCGATAGCCAG
>CAZWJM010000239.1:0-1837 GCA_964634435.1 uncultured Oscillospiraceae bacterium
CCCCGTCACTGAAGACGACGATCAGCAGAACGTCGATGAAATTGAAGACATATTTCTTTTTTTCCTGAGAATTGCTGTTCATGATTTATCCGTGTCTTTCTTGGTTGCATTCCGCGCACGGCGGAGTTTTTTCATATCGATATCAAGGGAGATCCCCTCCGGTTCCGGAACGTGTATGCGCTCTCTTACCGATACCCGGACAGCCGAGGAGGTCAGCCCGATGACAAGCCAGAAGGCAAGAAGCACACGGTAGTCGGCAAGGACATATTCCGTGAATCCGAAAACGAGGATCGCGCATATCCCGGAGAAGCCTGCCGCCGAGAAGAGGCGCATCCGTCTGTCGTCGCCGTGACCGGCTGAATAGAAGGAGCAGAAATGCCGCAGGAAGATAAGCAGTATCGCCGCAAATACGATAAGACCGCTGACACCGACCGAGACGGTTATCTGCGTGTACAGGTTCTTTGTCGTCGGGTTTGCGGAAATGTCTGTCTGAGAGAAGAGGGGAAATACCTTTTCAAACGCCGCCTCACCCACACCGATCCCGCCGGCAAAGCACTGTGTGATAAGCCGGTCAACTCCGTTCCAGAGACCGGTACGGTAAGCCGCGGATTCTCCCGAAACGCTGAGAAATTCCGAAATTCCCGCTGTGACCGGCGGCGGAAGGAATACCCGGACAATCGGGCATATGACAGCCGCCGCGGCAATGAATCCGACCGATCTGCGGCTGACGAGGAGAAGCAGCACGACAAGGCCGATGGCGGCTGAGCCCCATCCCCCGCGCGAGCGGGTAAAGAACAGGCAGAATACCGACAGAACCGACAGGAGCGAAAGCCCGAGTCCCGCGTCTGTTTTCCGGTACCCGGAGGCACAGACGAGAAGGAAGGGAAGGATCAGCACGGTAAGCTGAGCAAATTCGGAAGGCACCGAAACGATTCCCGTCAGCTTCTGCGCCGCCGTCTGAAGAAACGGGATGCCGGCAAGTCCGGGTGAGCCGACGGCTGACACCGTTCCGGCGATCACGGTCAGCGAAAACGAGAATACAAGGGCGCTGATGCAACGGTAAAACCATTCCGACGTGCGTATGAGGTTGACAGCGATGAAATATCCCGACATGAAGCATATGAAGTAAAGCGCATACCGCATGCTTTCATCACGGGTTACCGAGACAAGTCCGCCGGCAAGCATCACCGCGGCAAAGGCAAGCACGGCAATGTCAAGAGAAGACGTGGAAACCGTCCTTTTGCCGCGCATGAGCTTCAGCAGCCACGCGGCAGTGACAAAGGCACACAGCAGTGCCAGCTGACGCATACCGAGAAACGGGAAGGCAAGTATCACGCATACGGCGCCGCATTCCGGGACTGCAAGCACCGCAAAAGCAAGTGCCGATACCGGAATTGCAAGCAGAGCGGCAAAAGGCGAGGTTATTTCCGAGATCAGACCGAGAACTATTCCGGAAACGAACGAAACGTCGCCGCGCCCGCGGCTTTTACCTGTCCCGCTTACTGCCGCCGGCTTTATGCCGAGAACGCGGAAGATGAGAAACGACAGTATGCGGCTTCCCGCAACGGTTTCCGACAGACGTTTCTGCGACGTGCTTATGATCCCGCCGATGGCGGCACAGATAACACCGAGATAAAGGGTATAAAAGCTCTGTCCGGCGATCGCCGCGCCGAAATTCTTTATCAGACAGGATATTGCGGTGTAAAGCCCGAAGGCAAAAACGAATATTCCGGTATATTTGAACTGAACGTCGGGGATCTTCCGGAACATCTCCCCGGTTTTTCTTAAAATCAGACTGTTTTCAAAGGCTCTTGCGTTGAAGCGCTTGAACGGAACC
>CAZWJM010000240.1:0-1821 GCA_964634435.1 uncultured Oscillospiraceae bacterium
CGGGAGCTTTGACAGCACGGCGGTGAAGTAGTCGGGAAGGTCGGTCGCGACGGTGACGTGCTCGCCGGTGCGCGGGTGGATGAATTTAAGCTCGCGGGCGTGCAGGCACTGCCCCTCCAGCCCCTTGTCGGGTGAGGGTGCGCCATAGGTGAAGTCGCCGAGCAGCGGGTGGCCGATGTGCGCCATGTGCACGCGGATCTGGTGCGTGCGTCCGGTCTCGAGCCGGCATCTTATGTGCGTGTAGCCGCGGTAGCGCGCAATGACCTCCCAATGCGTGACGGCCGGGCGCGAGTTCTTCTGCGTGACGGCCATTTTCTTGCGGTCGGTCGGGTGCCGCCCGATGGGTGCGTCGACCGTGCCGCTATTTTCACGCATGCCGCCGCGCACGACGGCCTCGTACACGCGCGAAAGGCTGCGGTCGGAAAGCTGAGCCGACAGCGCAAGGTGCGCAAAGTCATTCTTCGCAACGATCAGCAGGCCCGACGTGTCCTTATCAATGCGGTGGACGATGCCCGGGCGCTTCTCGCCGCCGATGCCGGACAGCGAGTCGCCGCAGTGGTGCATCAGGGCGTTTACAAGCGTCCCGTCCGGGTGACCCGGCGCGGGGTGAACGACCATGCCGCGCGGCTTGTTCACGACCAGCAGGTCTGCGTCCTCGTACACGATATCCAGCGGTATATCCTGCGGCCGGAGCTCGCAGTCGCTCACCTCGGGCATGGTGAGCACGATCTCGTCCCCGACGGCGCATTTGTAGTTTTTCCGCACCGGACGGCCACCGACCGTGACCGCGCCCTCGTTGATAAGCCGCACCGCGGCCGAGCGCGTCAATTCCGGCACACAGCGCGCAAGGAGAGCGTCGATGCGTTCGGCGCTCTCCTGCACTGTTATGCTTATTATGCTGTCATCCAAATAGTCCATCACTGGTCAATCCTTAAACTCGGAAAGGATATCCTCAAGGCTGAAGCTCTCCTCGGGCTCTGCCTTCGGCGTGCTCGCAGCCGCCGTGTTCGCGGGGCCGAAATCGTCCCAGAACGCATCGCGCGGCTCCGCCTTCGGTGCGGGCTCTATCGGCTGGGCCTCGGCCTTCTGCTCGGCGGGGCTTGTCTTTATGCCGAATATGTCGGCAAAATCGTCGATGGGCTCGGCCGGTGCGGGTGCGGGCTCGGCCTTCTTCTTTTCCGGCTCAAGCGTCTCATGCGGCGCGAAGAAAACGTAGATGATGAACATCAGGCACGACACGACGAGCACCGCGTCTGCGATGTTGAACACTGCGAAGTTTACAAACTCGACCTTGAACATGTCCACGACATAGCCGAGGAACACGCGGTCGATGCAATTGCCGAGTGCACCCGTGAGGAACAGCACCTCGCACCACACGGCAAAGCGCGAGTCGAACACGCGCCTGACCAGCAGCACGGCGATGACGACGATGAACACGGCCGTGATCGCAAGAAAGATCCAGCGCGCGTAATCGACATTGTCCAGCCAGCCGAAGGCGGCGCCGGAGTTGTGGATATTCACGAGCTTTATGACGCCGGGGATGAGCTCCTGCGAGCCGGTCGACAGCGTTATATTCACCGTGACCCAATATTTGAGCCACTGATCCGCGATAAGTATCACCGCGGCAACGATAGCGAAAAGCATAATTTTATCCTTTCGGAGACTGCAATAATTACCTTATATAATGCACCAAAATTTCCGTTTCGTCAAGGTTTTTTAAAGGCGCATTGACGCACCTACGGATACAGTAATTGCGCTCGCCCGAGCGGAGACTGCGCAGGAAACCATAACACTGGTCTATGGACGTATGTGCAAAGCAAA
>CAZWJM010000241.1:0-1821 GCA_964634435.1 uncultured Oscillospiraceae bacterium
CATGCGGAAAAAGCCGCAATGAAACCGAGAGACAGCACCAAAGTCAATATTTGTTGGAATTTCTTCATTATACTTCTCCGGTAAACCGGTCAGAACCGGAAATAGACAAACGGGTTGAACGACCCGTCGATCAGATACGCCGTGCATACCGCAACTGCCGCTGCGGCTGCCATCGGCGTCAGAACGGCAAGAACCCTGCTTCCGCCCGCAGTTCCTCCGATTTTCTCATAAATCCGTTTGGGCAGGGGAGTCGCTCCGACAGCTGCGACAATAAGCAGCACGAGGTTGCTTTTCAGATAGTAAAGCGAAGCCGCATTCACGGCAGGAATTCCGGCAAACCCGAACATGGACTTAAAGCTCATGAATGCGTCGGCAAGCGTGGTTTTCCGGTTTTTCAGGCTTCCGGCAATGTCGGAATAGCGGACAATGGGACCGGCTATCAGCTGCGGAAACATCGCCACATACATCGCAAGATCGATGAAATTGCGCTGTACCGGCACGTCGCCGCGATAAACATCTATGACATAGCTCAGGATCTGGAATGTATAAAAGCTGATTCCTACCGGCAGAGCCACCCTGAGAAGCGGGACGGAAAGACCGGTCACCGCATTGAAATTCCCGATAAAAAAGTCCGCATATTTGCAGTAAGCAAGCAGACCGAGGCTTGCGGCTGCCGAAACGGCAAGCGCCGCCTTTGCGATTTTTGTCCCGCGAAAGCGTTCAACGAGAAGCGCGGCAGCGTACGACTGCGTGACCGACGCAAGCATGAAAATGAGATATTTCGGCTCTCCCCAGCCGTAGAAGAACAGGCTCGCAAGAAGGAGAACGGCGTTATTCATACGGTCGGGAACAACGAAATACACAAGCAGAACGCACGGCAGGAAGCAGTACAGAAACGTTATACTTGAAAACAGCATGGCTCTGTCTTATGCGATAGGCACGTTGAAAAGCTGTTTTGCCGAGCTGTATCCGGCGGACAGCTTTGCGGTAAAGGTGTCGGTCAGTTCGGCGGCGCCGAAAACGGAAACGATATAATCGCCGACGGTCAGGATAACCAGCTTTTCCGGAAATCCGCAAAGCCACTGACGGTTAAGAATATTGTCCCGGATCTTCCCGGCAAGCGCCGCGGTGTCACCGGAATTCTTCACATGATATACTCCGCAGGAAAAGTTGTTCTGATTCAGCATATGCATAAGCGATGCGGCGTCGTCAATCGCCGATGCCTCCGATTTCGGAAAGCCCAGCTCGAAATCAAGTGTCTCGGCATCGCCGGCATCGATCTTTCCGGGTCTGCCGTCCTTCATGTACTTCCCGTAGCCGCCCGTGGCGGGGAATTTTTCGTCGGCGGTATATCCGTCCCAGACCTTTTCGAGTATTTCAAGCGCGCCGCCCGATCTGTTTTCCTCCGTCTGTGCGCCTGCCGACGTCGTTCCTCCGCCGCCGTCTGTCACGGTGAAATCCGGAGCCGCATTCCTGTTTCCGGGTGCGCCTGTTCTTTCTCCCGCCGGAGGCGCCGATGTGTTGTCCGGCGGCGACGGCGGCACTGTTGTTACCGATGTCAGGTATTTATAGGCAGCAGCCGCTCCGACAGCCAGCAGAACAGTTAAAGCAACCGCCAGTAAATATTTTGCTCCGGGCTTCATGCCGTGTCTCCTCCCTCATTGGATTTGCGGTAAAGCATACAGTGGCAGTATCCCTCAAAAGAAGGGTCCTTCATCTGCGCTTTGAATTCATCGCAGATACACCTGTATTCCTCTTTTTTCTCCCGGCGGCAGGGGCAGTAGCCGCCGGTGCGCCGAAGTCCTTTCCTGACTGTATCGA
>CAZWJM010000242.1:0-1805 GCA_964634435.1 uncultured Oscillospiraceae bacterium
AAAGGATCATATATGGAAAAAAGAAAAAGAAAATTCGGAGACAGAAGCGACGGATGGAAGCTCCGGGGGCTTGACCCGTATGACACCGTTTCGCCCTATATAATGGTCGAGCGCTGCGACGCGCAGAATTTCTTCAACGACAAGTTCGAGATCACCGCCGCCGAGCAGTATGTAAAGGAAAAGCGTGCGCAGGGCATGAAGAATTTCGGGCTCATGCACGTGATTCTTGCCGCATATATCAGAACCGTTTCACAGAGACCCTACCTCAACCGCTTCCTGTCCGGGCAGAAGGTCTACGCGCGCAACACGATACAGGTCAACATGGCGGTCGAAAAGGAGCTTGTCGCGGACGAGACGAATACCGTCATAAAGGTCTTTTTCGATCCTCATGACACCGCAGCTGACGTGTACGAAAAGTTCTCAAAGACATATCATGACGCTTTTGCCGGCGGCGAAAACGACTTCGACGGCACGGCGCGGATCATAAACTACATTCCCGGACTGCTGAAAAAGTTCGCCGTGTGGTTCCTCAAGCTGCTTGATTATTTCGGACTGCTCCCGAAGGCGCTGCTCAACGTCAGCCCGTTTCACGGCTCGATGTTCATAACCTCGATGGGCTCTCTCGGGATCCCGCCGATATATCATCACCTTTATAATTTCGGAAACATCCCGGTGTTCGTCGCCTTCGGTGCAAAGCGCCATGCCTGCGAGCTTTCTCCCGACGGAGAGGTGCTGAAGCGCAAGTATATCGACTATACCGTTGTCACCGACGAAAGGATCTGCGACGGCTTTGCCTATGCCTCGGCATTCAAGGTGTTCCGCCGCTACCTTGCAAATCCCCACCTTCTCGACAATCCCCCGGAAAACGTCGCAGAGGATCCGGATATCGACAGAAAGCCGAGGAAGAAAAAGAGCAAAGGGTGATTCCCTCTGCCGGTGAATTCCCGTCGGTGTTCATGACATCAGGCGGGAAGCATTCAGATAACATGACCGAAACACAGAAGTATATAAATACCGCCCTCACGGACAACGGGATCACGGTTTCAGATGATAAGACCGAAAAGCTTGCCGCATATCTTGACGAGCTTCTGCGCGTGAACACGTATATGAACCTGACCGCCGTCCGCGACCCGCAGGAGGCTGCCGTAATAAATATTGCGGACTGCTGTGCCTGCGCGAAGTATATCCCGGAAAACGCCCGCCTTCTCGACGTGGGAAGCGGAGCCGGGCTTCCGGCGTTCCCGTTCGCGATAATGCGTCCGGATATATCCGTCACCGCGCTTGACAGCACCGGAAAAAAGGTGAATTTCATCTCCGATACCGCGCGGCTTCTCGGTATGAATAACCTTTCCGCCGTCTGCGGAAGAGCCGAGGAGCTTGCCGCAAAGCCGGAATACCGCGAAAAATTCACCGCAGTCTCGGCGCGCGCCGTTGCAAGGCTCAACATCCTCTCGGAGCTGTGCCTGCCGTTTCTTGAAAAATCAGGACTTTTCATCGCCATGAAGAGCCGCCTTGCCGACGAGGAGCTTGACGAAGCCGGAAAGGGGATAAAAATCCTCGGCGGCAGAGTAAAGGCTGTCGATACCTTCACCCTCACCGGCTCCGACGCTCCCCTCAGCCGCACCTTAATCCTGACGGAAAAGGTCTGTCACACTCCCGGAAAGTATCCCCGCCGGTATAAGTCGATCCTATCCGCCCCCCTGTGAGATCTTTTCGTCATATCAGTAATATCGATTATTCAGCGATTCATCCCCATGCGTATCCTGTTTTCCCCCTCCTCCCCCAGCCATGCCGACCCCGTCGGA
>CAZWJM010000243.1:0-1799 GCA_964634435.1 uncultured Oscillospiraceae bacterium
GGTTCGGTAATCGCAGCAATCATTCTGAAGGCTCTTCCGGAAGCGCTCCGCGAATTCTCCGATTTCAGGATGCTGCTTTACTCGGTACTGCTTATTGCGATAATGCTTCTCAACGCATCGCCTAAGTTCGCCGAACTCAAGGGACGCCTGTCCGTTAAAAGCCTGATCGCTTTTCTTAAAAGCAAAAGAGTACAGCCGATAAATGCGACAGAAAACAAGGAGGAAAGGTAAATGGATAAAAAATCATCAAGACTGGTTCCGCTCCCCACAAATGCCTTTGTTCCGGAAAGAGACGTCGATAAAAGTCCGGTTCTTGAAGCACGTCATATCGGTATTGATTTCGGCGGACTTACAGCTGTCGCGGATTTCTCACTGATAATCGGAAGGACCGAGATAGCCGGTCTTATAGGTCCGAACGGAGCAGGGAAGACAACAATATTCAATCTGCTTACTAACGTCTACCGCCCGACCCGCGGAACTATTATGCTCGACGGATACAACACATTCGGCAAAACAACAGCTCAGGTCAACCGCATGGGCATCGCAAGAACCTTCCAGAACATCAGACTCTTCTCGAATATGTCGGTCATTGACAACGTCAAGGTGGGACTTCACAACGAGATAAAAGAGAATATGTTTGAGGCTATGACGCATGTGTTCGGTTACAGACGCGCCGAAAAGCAGGCGAACGAACGCGCGCTTGAGCTTCTTGACTTCTTCGGGATGGCTGACCTTGCAAAAGCTCAGGCGGGGAGCCTTCCTTACGGAGCACAGAGACGCCTTGAAATCGTCCGCGCGCTTGCGACCAATCCGAGCATTGTTCTCCTTGACGAGCCTGCTGCCGGAATGAATCCCTCTGAAACCGCGGAGCTGATGGAAAACATCGTAAAGATACGCGACACGTTCCAGATCGCAATCCTCCTTATTGAACACGATATGAACCTTGTCATGGGCATATGCGAGGGCATCTGCGTGCTGAACTACGGAAAAGTCATAGCAAAGGGCTCTCCTGCAGAGATCAAAGCAAACCCGCAGGTCATCGAGGCCTACCTCGGCAGAAAGGACGGTAAATAAGATGCTGACAGTCGATAATATCAACGTTTATTACGGCAAGATACACGCAATCAAGGATGTCTCCTTTCAGGTCAACAACGGTGAGATCGTCGCTCTGATAGGCGCAAACGGCGCAGGGAAGTCAACGATTCTGAAAACGATATCGGGACTGCTCAGAACAAGAACCGGTTCGATAACCTTCAACGGCGAAAACATTACTCATACCGAACCTCACAATCTGCTTCCGAAAGGAATGGCGCACGTTCCCGAAGGAAGAAGGATTTTCCTTCAGATGACCGTTATGGAAAATCTTGAGATGGGCGCGTTTATACGCAGGGATAACTATAAGAAAGACATAGAGGATGTTTTCAAGCGCTTTCCGAGACTTCTTGAGCGTAAGAATCAGGTCGCCGGAACGCTGTCAGGCGGTGAACAGCAGATGCTGGCAATGGGTCGCGCTCTTATGAGCAAGCCGAGTCTCCTTATGCTTGATGAGCCGTCAATGGGGCTTGCGCCGATACTCGTTGATCAGATATTTGACATAATCAAGGAGTTCCATGCCTCCGGCACAACGATACTGCTTGTCGAGCAGAACGCAGAAAAGGCTCTCGCCGTCGCAGACCGTGCATATGTCCTTGAATCCGGACGTATAGCTGTCAGCGGCACAGGCCATGAGCTTGCCGAGAGTGATAAGATAAAGAAGGCATATCTCGGCGGCTGACAGATATGAATCCGCAAGAAAAGCC
>CAZWJM010000244.1:0-1796 GCA_964634435.1 uncultured Oscillospiraceae bacterium
GTCGAATGCGAGGAAAACCTCCTTTGCGGGCTTTCTCATGTGATAAAGCACCTGCGGAGAAATATGCTCCGGTGCTACCTTGAGCGTACCGCTGACATGATAACGACAAAGCTCGTCTATAAATTTATCCGCTTTCGGATCTGCCATAAGGTAATCATAGCGAATTCCCGAACGGATAAATACCTTTTTTACGCCCTTAAGGCTGCGAACAGCCCGCAGAACTTCAAGATAATCGCTGTGATCTACCTTCATATTGCGGCAGACGCTCGGATACAGGCAGTCCTTGTTCGTACACACGCCCTTGGTGAGCTGCTTTTCGCAGGCAGGAAAGCGGAAATTCGCCGTCGGACCTCCGACATCGTGAATATATCCCTTAAAATCCTTTTTCTTAGTCAAGGCCTCAGCCTCACGCACTATTGCGTCCTTGCTGCGGCTTCTGACCTGTCTGCCCTGATGATAGGTCAAGGCACAGAAGCTGCAGCCGCCGAAGCAGCCTCGTGAGCTTACTATGCTGAATTTTATCTCCTTGAATGCAGGTATACCGCCCTGTGCATCGTAGCTCGGATGCCATTCGTTCTCAAAAGGAAGCTCATATACATCGTCAAGCTCCTGTCTTTCTAGCGGCGGCTGCGGCGGGTTTTGCACCACATACAGCGTATCGCCGTACTTTTCCGCCAAGGTCACTGCCGAAACCGCATCATGGTTCGCATACTGCACGGCAAAGCTCTTCGCATAGGCTTTTTTGTCGCTGCATATTTCGTCGAAAGAGGGCAGCAGCACTGTTTCCTCCATGCCCGGCATATCCAAGCTCTTCGCACGGTAACAGGTTCCTCTCACCCAAGTGATGTCACGAGCCTCAATGCCGCTGTCGAGTGCCTCTGCGATTTCTGTTATCGCTCTCTCGCCCATGCCGTAGATAAGCAGGTCTGCTTTCGAATCAAGCAATATCGAGCGTCTGACCTTGTCGCTCCAATAATCGTAATGTCCGAGCCTTCTGAGGCTCGCCTCAAGACCGCCTATGATTACCGGAACATCTTTATACGCCTCCTTTGCACGGTTGGCATATACTATAACGGCACGGTCAGGTCTTTTCCCTGCCTTGCCTCCCGGTGCATATTCGTCGCTTTTCCTCTTATGCTTAAATACGGAGTAGTTGTTCACCATCGAATCCACCACTCCGCTGTTTATCAGAAAGCCCAAACGAGGTTTTCCGAATATGCGAAAATCCTCAGCCGATTTATAATTCGGCTGAGGTAAAATCGCTACCTTATATCCATATCGTTCAAGCAGCCTGCCTATGATGGCAGTACCGAAGGAGTGGTGATCCACATAGGCATCTCCCGTGACAAGCACGAAATCTACCTCGGTCCACCCTCTCTGCTGCATTTCTTCTCTTGTAATAGGTAAAAAACTCATCTCTGTCCTTTATCGTAAGGTATGCCCTCTGCTTTCGGTGCTCTGGACTTCTTGGAGGTCAGAGCGAGAACAATCAGGGAAATGATGTACGGCATCATATTGTATACGCCGCTCGGCAGGTCGAGTGCGACCATAAAATCAAAGCCCGTATATACATTCGACAAGGCTCTGAACAAGCCGAAGAGCAATGCCGCAAGTGCGATACGCTGCGGTTTCCACTGACCGAAGATCATAACCGCAAGAGCTAAGAAGCCGAAACCGGCAACACCGTATTCAAATTTCCATTCGCTTACGCCCGCGGTAATATATACGATACCGCCGAGTCCGCCGAGTGCTCCCGAAATCAGTACACCCGCCCAACGCATCTTATATACGTTGAT
>CAZWJM010000245.1:0-1789 GCA_964634435.1 uncultured Oscillospiraceae bacterium
GGAGCCGGTGACGGTGGAGGATATCAGGCAATACCGTCCGTCCACCAGCAGCATTTCCTCCGGGCAGGTATTACAGTGTCCCTACGACTTTGAGAAGGGACGGCTGATCGTCCGGGAAATGACGGAGCTGCTGGTGCTCGATCTGGTCAGGAAACACGTGGTCACGAAGCAGATCGTGCTGGCTATCGGGTACGACCGCGAAAGCCTTGAAGGAGAGCGCGGCAGAAAATACGCCGGCCCGGTGGTGACGGATCCCTATGGCCGCAAAATTCCCAAGGCCGCCCACGGCACCGGGAACATGGATGGATACACCAGCTCTACCCATGTCATCATGAGCGCCGTTCTGGACGTTTATGATCGCGTGGTGCATAAGGATCTGCTAATCCGCCGCGTGAACGTCACGGCCTGCAATCTGGTTTCGGAAACGGAAATCCCGGAGGAACAGCCTGAGCAGCTGGACATGTTCACGGATTATGAAGCGCTCGAACAAGAAAAGAAAGCCCGACAGCTCGCCGAGGAAAAAGAGCGCAGACTGCAGAACGTTACCCTCGCTATTCAGGACAGGTATGGAAAAAATGCCATGCTCAAGGGCATGAACCTGATGGAGGGCGGCACCACCATCGCACGAAACGGCCAGATCGGCGGCCATAAGGCAGGTGACGAATGTTGCCCGAACAGAAGACCCCTTACGCTGACATCCTGATGCTCCCGCACCACAAGGCGGCAAACCGTCCGCACATGAGCATGCACGACCGAGCGGCACAGTTTTCGCCCTTCGCGGCGCTTACAGGCTTCGACGGCGTGATCGCGGAAACCGGCAGAATGACAGATCAGAAAGCTGAACTGTCCGAAAGCCAGATGATTCTTCTGAATCAGAAGCTGACGCTGATCGACGACACGATACAGGACGGATACCACCCCATGGTAACAGTGGTTTACTTCGTGCCGGACGCAAAGAAGGAAGGCGGCTCGTATCAGGAATACACAGGGAAGATGCGGCAGCTTGACCCTGTGGAGCGAAAGCTCGTTTTTCTCGCGGCAAATGAACGCTCTGCAGGCAAAGAAATAAGCATAGACGATATCCTTGAAATCCATGGCGACCTGGTGGATTATATGGATGACATATGATAGTAGAGCACATAGGCGGCACCTCTTTTTCACTGTCCAATTTTCGGGAGATAGACTTTTCATTGTCTACGAATAGGGATTTGGACTTTTACCGTGTCCACTTTCAGGGGTACATTTTACGCTATTCCACGATACTCTGGACGAAACCTCACATTGTGGACGATACCCTGCTATCGTCCAACGTAGGGTGCATTTCATGATAAATCTCTGATTTCGACCCCGAAAAATGGGTATGATGAGACTAAAAAGGGCCGGAAAGTGGAAACCTCCATCCGACAAAATGACGCCGAGTATCCGGCTTCCTGCGTCTATGGCCCATATTTGGTAGCTATGGCCTGTATTCTGACGGTTTATCAGTCTATAAATGCAAAAAGAAGTCCTCATGCTTTGTATCAAAACATGAGGACTTAGTTGGCACCTCCATGGGGATTCGAACCCCAGTTTTCGCCGTGAGAGGGCGACGTCTTAGGCCTCTTGACTATGGAGGCAAATGGCTGCCGAACTAGGATTCGAACCTAGAATGAACGAGTCAGAGTCGTTAGTGTTACCGTTACACCATTCGGCATCATTCACTTCGGAACGCTGCGGCGTTTCAACGAAAGATATTATATCACAGCGCAGGGGCCTCTGTCAACCCTTTTTTTGACAAAAGCGCCACATT
>CAZWJM010000246.1:0-1787 GCA_964634435.1 uncultured Oscillospiraceae bacterium
ACCATGCGGCAACACCGATGCGATTGCACGGCACTATCTGTCCGAAAAATCCGCCGAAAAGCTCCATCAATCTGCAAAGAAGCCGCTGGAGCGCTGACTGCCACTCGCTGTATTCCCACATTGCCTCAGGAAGGGTCAGCGCGATGCGGCTTGCACGGAAGCTTTGGGAATCGATGTTTCTTGTCGCGTCGCTTATGAGTACATGGGTCACCGGGCTGTGCGCATACCATACGGGCGCAGAAGCAGTTCTGAGGAAATTTACAAAATGCTCTCTGCCGCATTCCGCATAGCTGAATTCAGGCGTCTCAGATAAGCCGTAAAGCTCCGGAAGTGCCGAGGGCAGGATCTCCTCAAATGATGCAACAAGCTCTTCCGCAAAGTCCGAAACAGGTCTTGTCGGCATAAAATAGCAGGCGAGCATGAGCATAGGGGTGTAGCTGTTTATCGGAGGAATAACATACCTTTCCGCACGGTCGGAGATCACGGGTGCGGGATCTCCCGGAATCGGCATAACACCTCCGAGGGCGTCTGTCAGATTACGGGCAAATTTTCCGGCGGCGCGAAGATTGCCGCTTCCGTCCTCCTCATCATGCGCGAGGCGTACCCGCGTCATATATCTGAGTCCTGGACCGGAGAACAGAACTGAGGCAGGAATATCCTCAGGAGCGACCGAAACCGATTCATCCACGCTCAGCTCATTGTCAATAAGCTGAGGAAGCCGCAGAGCGTTTTCAACCAAAGCATCCTCTGTTGACAGAGCTTCCGGAGCGTTGTGGGTATATATCCGGACTTCGTATTTCACGGCAGTGCTCCTTTCCTGCATATTTGTCAGAATATACATAATTATAAGTAATTATATTATACCATAAAAGTTATCTGTGTGCAATAGCGCAGAGAGAAAAATGTCAGACATTTATGAAAAATCATTGTTGGATATTGATGAAACTTCACCCTCGTGTTTTTTAACAGAAAAAGAGGATAACGAAAGGTGCAAGCCGTTCGCTCCTCTTTTTATGGTCTCAGATCTTTTTGAAAAAGTCGTTCAGATACCGCATGGGTACGAGAGTGCCCTCATCGCGCATACGGAGTATATCTTCGCACGTCGCCGCCATTGCACCGCAGGTTTCTCCGGGCTGAAAAACTATTTCATCAAGCGAAAAATCCTTGTGGAAAAGCCAGATGTCATCAAAGCAGTCGCGCCGACGCCGTGTCATGACAAGTCTGCCGTCCTTTGGCAGCACGTCAAGTCCGGTTTCCTCCTTGATCTCCCTGACCGCAGAAGTAAGGCTGTCATCTCCCGCAAGCGCCGAGCCGCCTGTGCATTCCCACATATTCGGATATCCCTTGTTCGGCGCGCGCTTTGTCAGCAGAAACTCGCCTTGGCTGTTCTTTATCCATGCGTGAACAACAACATGGTATTCTCCGGCAGGTCGTCTCCGCGTCGGTGCGTGCGTCCGGTCGGTCGACGGTTCTCATCATATGTATCCCAGATCTCATCCGGATTATTCTGCGTATTGATCCAACCCTGTACATACCTGAACAGATCAGGCTGGATAAACGGATAGGTCAGCTCCCGTGGCGGTGTGTCGCAAAGCTGTATCTCGGCTATTTCAGAGCTCTCCGGCAGTGCACCGAGCTGTGTTATCTCTGCATAGCACAAAAGACCGTAATCGTTTACGCGGTATATACACACGGGCTTGATCTCGGCGGACAAAGCCCCGGTCTCTTCGTAAAGCTCTCTGTGCGCTGTGTCGATGATAGCTTCGCCCGGCTCGCAGTGTCCGCCC
>CAZWJM010000247.1:0-1777 GCA_964634435.1 uncultured Oscillospiraceae bacterium
AGGACGCGGTAGGCGACCTTGCCGACGAGGGTCTTGGGCAGCTCGCGGCGGAACTCGATATCGTACGGCATGGCGTACTTTGCGATGTTCTTGCGGCAATACGCGAGGATGGCCTCCTTCGTCTCGGGGCTTTCGGGCACGCCGGGCTTGAGCATGACAAAGGCCTTGACCTTCTGCATCTTATACGCATCGGGCACGCCGATGATGCAGCTCATGTGAACCATTTCGTGCGCGTCGAGGATATTTTCAAGCTGGCCGGGATAGATGTTGTAGCCGGAGGAGATTATCATGCGCTTTGCGCGGCCGCGGAAGTAAATAAAGCCCTCGTCGTCCATCATGCCGAGGTCGCCCGTGTACATCCAGGTCAGGCCGTCGTCGTGCTTGCGCAGGGTCTGCGCCGTCTCGTCCGGGTGCTTAACATACTCCATCATGACCGTCGGGCCGGCGATGAGTATCTCGCCCTCCTCGCCGTAGGGCAGCTCCTTATCCGTGCCGGGCTCGACTATCTTATAATAAGTGTCCGGGAAGGGCAGGCCGATGCTTCCCTCCTTAGCCATATGCGGCGGGGTCAGGCAGCTTGCCGTGACGCACTCTGTCAGGCCGAAGCCCTCGCGGATCTGAATCTTCGCATTGTGGTCGTACAGGAAGCGGTCGAACTTCTTCTTGAGCTCTATCGACAGACTGTCGCCGCCGGAGAACACGCCCTTGAGCGAGCTGAGGTCGGCCTTGTCCATGCTCGGCAGGCGCAGCAGCGCTTCGTACAGCGTGGGGACGCCGGCGATGAAGTTGCAGTGGTATTTGGTTATCTGCTTTGCGTAGCTCTCGGCAGTGAAGCGCGGGATGAGGATGCACCGGCCGCCCTGCGAGAGCATCGTGTGTACGCACACGCCCAGGCCGAAGCCGTGGAACAGCGGCATTGCAGCCAGCATCTTATCGCCCACGCGGAACATCGGGTTTGCCGCGATGACCTGCTGGCCGAGTGCGTTGAAGTTGCGGTTTGAAAGCAGGATGCCCTTGGTCGTGCCGGTCGTGCCGCCGGAATAGAGGATGACGGCGGGGTCGTCGCCCGTGCGGTTTACCTTGTAGTTATAGAAGCAGTGCTTGCCCATGTGCAGGAACTCTTTCCAGCGTATCACGGGTGCATCGTCGGGTATCTTCTGAATTTTGCGGCCCTCGGTGAGCATATAGCCGGCCCTGACGGGCTTGGACAGCTCATCCTTGATGCTTGCGATGATGATGTTTACGACCTTGGTGTTCTGGCGGATGTTTTCGAACTTGTTGTAGAACTGGTCGAGCGTGATGGCCGTGACCGACTCCGACTCGTTGAGGTAGAATTCTATCTCCTTTTCGGCCGAGAGGGGGTGGATCATGTTGCAGATGCCGCCGATGAGGTTGACGGCGTAGAACATTTGGATGGCCTGCGGGCAGTTGGGCATTGCGATGGTGACCTTGTCGCCCTCGCGCACGCCTATCGTGCGCAGCGCCTTGGCACAGTTTTCGATCTCCTTGACCAGGGTCTTGTAGGTCGTTGATCTGCCCATGAAGTCAAACGCGACATTGTTGGGATATTTCTTTGCGATGTTTTCGACGGCCTCGAACATCGAACCGTCAAAGTACTCAAGACTAAAGGGTACTTCGCCCAAATGCGCCTTCCATGGCGCCTTTGCGCTGATGTTTTCCATTGTGCATCGATCCTTTTCGATAAAATTATATGAGCGTATAATATACTAAACCAGATGATTTGTCAATTTGCAAACAACTCGATTTTGTTGGGTAA
>CAZWJM010000248.1:0-1777 GCA_964634435.1 uncultured Oscillospiraceae bacterium
GTTTCCGGTCGCGTCTATGTAGACCGAGGCTTTTGCGGCGATAAGTCCCTGCGGAGCGTCAAGAATGACCGACGCTATGCGCCCGTCGCCCTCGCCGCTCTTTTCGGTCAGGCTGTCGGCAAATCGGGTGTAAAGCAGGACGTGTACCCCCGCCTCCTTTGTCATGCGGTCAAGGGTGAGCTGAAGGGAAAATGAATCAAAGGGCGTAACGTGACGGTGATATTTTTTAAGGAATGAGGTGTAAACGCTCGGAGAATCGGTCTTATCCGGCGTAATAGCGCCGCCCTCGCGCGCCATACGGTCAACTACCTCCTTGAAAAGCCCGCCGACAACAGGGTAATTACCGTCGCGGTCATAGCAGGTCATAAACGGACCGACCAGCGCCGAGGTAGCCATGCCGCCGAGCATTCCGGTAGCCTCGCAAAGCAGGACGCTCCTGCCGCAGCGCGCGGCTTCAACAGCGGCGCACACACCGGCGGGACCTCCGCCAAGCACGCATACGTCATATTCCCCGTAAAGCGGGACATTTTTACGATATTCAATAAATGCCATTTCCGATACCTTTTTTGATATGTACTTCAAGTCATCACCGCGCAGGCGGAAAACCGTATTACGGCTTTTATCCGTCAAAACTATCTCACAGTGTGGCTTTATCATTATTATAAATGATACCGCCCCGCAATAATATAAATAAAACTACCGAAAATGTAACTTTTGCGACCAATAGGCGCGTACATATTCCGCCAGCGCGCTGGTGCAAAGCGCAAAAGTGAAAAAAACAGAAAGAGCCGCCGGACAAAACCCGGAGGCTCTCTGTATATTCGTAAAACCGCGGCTTCTGCTTATTCGCTCAGAGTCTCACCGTTTACACTGCGTCGGTACTGAGCGGGAGTAACTCCCACAGCCTTTGTAAACACGCGGATGAAATACGAGGTGCTGTTGAAGCCACAGGCAAACGCCGCCTCGGTAACACCGCTTCCGTTGCCGAGCATCACGCGGCTTTTGCTTATACGCACACTGCGGATATAATCATGCACCGTAAAGCCCGTGAATTTTCTGAAAACACGGGTGAGATAATCCTTGTTTATATAAAAGTGATCGGCAATTTCCGAAATACCGCTTATCGTGCGGTAGTTGTCCCGCACGTAGCGTATCACCTTGTGAATTATCTCGGGGGAATGCTCGTACCCGCCGTCGGAATCGTGATCGCGGGAGGGGAGCTTTGCCGCATCGCCCACAAAAAGCAAAAGGTCGGTCAGCCTGCAAAGCGGCTCAAGCGCGCCTGCTTCGTGTCCGCGCGATATCACCCGCCTTATTGAATCAAGGATAGCTATCAGCTCTCCCTCTCGCTGCATATCGAGGTGAATGACGTTTTCCCCCTCAAGGCGGGGATCGGAAAAGACTCCCATCGCCTCCTCCTCTCCTCCGGCGACCCATGAAAAAGCGTCGGCGGGTATCCAGAAGGCATACCTTTCGTAAACAGACTGCTCGGCGGCAAGAGCATAGTGCAGCTCTCCGGGGCGGCAGAAAAACACGTCCCCACGCGCCAGATGGTAGGAGTGTCCGCCCGCAATGTGCAGCATCGAGCCGGACAGCATCACGCACACCTCCCAGACCGGGTGGTCGTGCATATGGTCATAATACGTTTCGGGGGAAACGTTCTCGCTCGCATACCTGAGCTTTACAGTCCGCTCTCCCGAAAGAGGGACGCTTATCTGATACCGCATGATACACCCCGCCTTTTTCATGATTTTTATACATTAATGATACCATTTCC
>CAZWJM010000249.1:0-1770 GCA_964634435.1 uncultured Oscillospiraceae bacterium
TTCGTGTCACCCAATAGATTGAATCGGCAATGAGAAAAAGATGGATTCCGGTTGCAAATTCGTGTTGGAGGAATGCAAATGAACTCTGTTGGCATCGACATTTCCAAAGGCAGAAGCACGATTGCTGTCATGCGTCCCTTTGGAGAGGTCGTCATCTCGCCCTTTGAAGTCCGTCACACCGACAGCGAACTGAGCGAACTGGCAAGGCAGCTCAAAATCCTGGACGGTGAGACTCGTGTGGTCATGGAGGCCACAGGAAATTACCATGCACCGGTTGCAAAACTGCTCCACGACGCAGGGCTGTATGTTTCCGTCGTCAATGCAAAGCTGGTGCATGACTACGGGAACAACGAATTACGGCGTGTCAAAACCGATAGGAAGGATGCTGTCAAACTGGCTAACTATGGCCTTGACCGCTGGCTCACTTTGACGAGATATGTTCCAGAGGAAGATACCCGGCTGCTGCTGAAGAACTGCTACCGCCAGTACCGGCAGTATTCCAAGGTACAGACGGTTCTGAAGAACAATCTGATTTCGTTGCTGGATACGGTATTTCCTAATGTAAACCGTTTGTTCAGCAGTCCCGCCCGTGAGGATGGAAGCGAGAAATGGGTGGACTTTGTGGCGGAGTTTTGGCATTGCCGCTGTGTCAGCGAGAAATCTGAAAAGGCATTCGCAAACAAATACCAGCGATGGTGCAGGAAGTATGGATATAACTTCAATGAAGCAAAGGCGCACACGATTCACGCCGAAGCCAGCGGACACATTGGTGTCATGCCAATGTCCGAAACGACCAAGCTGCTCGTGGAACAGGCGGTTGCGCAGCTCAGAGCGACTTCTACCGCGCTTGCGGCTCTCAAACACGAAATGCAAGCATTGACTTCCATGCTTCCGGAATATCCCGTTGTCATGGATATGTTCGGCGTAGGCCCGACTCTGGGGCCGCAGCTCATAGCCGAAATCGGGGATGTGCGCCGCTTTTATTCCAAGAAAGCGCTCGTAGCCTACGCTGGGCTGGATGCTCCGCCAAATGATTCCGGTGATGTGACCGGCAGGCACAAATCCATGAGCAAAATTGGCGCGTCGTCTTTACGGCGGACACTCTTTCTTGTTATGAGCGTCTATTTGCAGACCGCACCGCTGGATGAACCGGTCTACCAGTTCATGGACAGGAAACGCGCCGAGGGCAAGCCCTACCGCGTCTACATGATGGCTTCCGCCAATAAGTTTCTACGGATCTACTACGCCACCGTGAAGGCCTATCTGGAGTCGTTGGAGCACACCGCCTGATCTTCGCCATAAAGCCATTGGCTGGCCGCCGTTTCATTTTGAGATGCAAAGCGGCTTGGTTTGGTGCGTCATTTTTGCGCACCGCATTACCTTGAAATTTCTACTTGACTTTTCTTAGCAGGTCTTTTTCTAATGATTTTGTTATTCTTCCACCAACCGGCCGTCCACCGTCACGGTGACCACCTGCCACGGGATAAATTTTCCGCTCTGTTGGAGCGCCTTTTTCGCCGCCAGTTCCAGCCCGCCGCAGCAGGGCACCTCCATCCGCACGACGGTGACGCTCTTGATGTTGTTCTCCCGGATGATCTCCGTCAGCTTTTCGGCATAGTCCACGCTGTCCAGCTTGGGGCAGCCCACGAGGGTGATGTGCCCCTTAATGAACCGCTCGTGGAAGGCGGCGTAGGCGTAGGCGGTGCAGTCGGCGGCGATGAGGAGCTGCGCGCCGTCAAAATACGGGGCGTTTACCGGCACCAGCTTGAT
>CAZWJM010000250.1:0-1765 GCA_964634435.1 uncultured Oscillospiraceae bacterium
CTCACTTCTTATGATACAGCTTTTTGACCTGGTAACGGGGCTCGTAGGTTATATTGACGCCGATTTTCGAGAACAGGTTCTCGTCGACGCGCGAGAGGATGACCGACGAGTGCGCCTCGCAGCCGCGCAAACGGCCGAGCTGGTCTATCGCAAGCTCCGCCAGCGGATTGGTCACCGCGCATATCGACAGCGCGATGAGCAGCTCATCCGTGTGCAGGCGCGGATTGTGGTTGCCAAGGTGCTCTATCTTCAGGTGCTGTATCGGCTCGATGACGCTGGGCGCGATGAGCAGCAGCTCCTTATTGATGCCCGCGAGGCTCTTGAGCGCGTTCATCAGGCAGGCCGAGGCCGCGCCGAGCAGGGAGCTGGTCTTGCCGGTGACGATGCTGCCGTCGGGAAGCTCGATGCTCACGGCCGGAGCTCCGGTCTCTGCCGCGCGTGCGTTTGCCGCGGCGACAACGGGACGGTCGGCGGCCGAAAGTCCCATGGAATTCATGATGAGCTCGATTTTGCGCACCTCTTCGGCAGAGCCAAGGCCCTGGCGCAGAGCGCACGCGGCCGCGTAGTAGCGGCGGATTATCTCCTGCTTTGAGGCGTTGCGGCAGGCCTCGTCATCGACGATGCAGTTGCCGGCCATGTTGACGCCCATGTCGGTGGGACTTTTGTACGCGCTTTCGCCGAAAATGCGGGTCAGGATGGCGTTGAGGACGGGGAATATCTCAACATCGCGGTTGTAGTTGACGGTCGTCTCGCCGTAGGCCTCGAGGTGGAAGGGGTCGATCATGTTCACGTCGTCGAGGTCGGCGGTCGCGGCCTCGTAGGCGAGGTTAATCGGATGCTTGAGCGGCACGTTCCAAATCGGGAAGGTCTCAAACTTCGCGTAGCCCGCGCTGATGCCGCGCTTGTGCTCGTGATAAAGCTGGCTCAAGCAGGTAGCCATTTTGCCGCTGCCGGGGCCGGGCGCCGTGACAACGACGAGGCTGCGCTCGGTCTCGATATAATCGTTCTTGCCGAAGCCGTCCTCGGAGACGATAAGCTCGACATTTGAGGGGTAATCGGGGATGATGTAATGGCGATACACCTTGATCCCAAGGGTCTCGAGCCGCTTCTGGAACAGCTCAGCCGCCGGCTGACTGCGATAGTGGGTGATGACCACGCTGCCGACGAACAGGCCGATGCCGCGGAAGGCGTCGATGAGCCTGAGCGTGTCCTCGTCGTAGGTGATGCCGAGGTCGCCGCGGCGCTTGTTGCGCTCGATATCGTCGGCGGAAATGGCGATGACGATCTCCGCCTCGTCCTTGATTTTCAGCAGCATCTTCACCTTGCTGTCCGGCTCGAAGCCCGGCAGGACGCGCGATGCGTGGAAGTCGTCGAACAGTTTGCCGCCGAATTCGAGGTACAGCTTGCCGCCGAATTTGGCGATGCGTTCGCGGATGTTGCGCGATTGCTCGCGCATGTATTTTTCGTTGTCAAAGCCTATCGCATACATTGTCATTACCCCGCACATTTCATATATTCACAAACTGAAATTATATACCGCGCGCACGGCCTTTGTCAATCGATTAAATTCGACGCCGGAGCATTTGCCTGCATACATTGCGAAAATTGTTCGGCATACAATTCCGCCCTGCCCGCGCCATTGACAAGCCCGCGCGGAAGTATTACCTTTTAATGCGGACGGCGCGCTGTGGGAATACGTTCTTACCTTTGAGCCTTCCCCTTGAGGTCGGTGCGTTAAGAAAATGTGCCGGTGGCACATTTTTAG
>CAZWJM010000251.1:0-1760 GCA_964634435.1 uncultured Oscillospiraceae bacterium
CGCCACCCTTACCGCCGACGAGATAAAAAAGTTTGAATCCCAGGCAAATCCGCTCGGCACATCGCTTGCCGCAGTGTACAGCATCACCTTTGAGGACGACGGGCAGGCATTCACTCCTTCGGCAAAAATGACGTATAAGATCAGCGTTGCCTCCGCCGACCTTGCCGGACTTTCCGGATTCAAGGTGCTTTACGGCAACAACTCGGTGGATGCAACCTATTCGGGCGGCTTTATAACCTTTACGGTAAACCGCGTGTCCGGAAAATTTGCAATCGCGGGCGTAAAAGGCTCAGGCGTCAACACCGATCCTGTGGATACAACTCCCTCAACAGTTCCCGGAGATGAATCAACGGCTACGCCTCCGGTCACATCTTCTCCCGAAACCACAGACGTTCCGGATGTGACCACCTCCCCCGAGACCTCCGGCACGGTTCCGACCGCCACCGATTCTCCCGTCACCGGAGAATCCACAAGCTCACCTGCCGTTACCACCGATTCCGGAAACAGCGGCAGCGGTAAGGTCGGAAACGCGGTAAAGACGATAATTATTGTAATAATCGTAATTGTGGTTATCGGCGTGCTGTTTGAACTGCTGTATATCTATCTCAAGAATAAATTCATGCTTTGAGTCATGACAATTCAGGCTGCCGCTTATGGCGGCAGCCTGAATTACCGATATTCTTAATATTTTCTGTTTTTTACGACATAGTTTCCGCCGCAAGGCGGCATCGACGGGGTGTGGCACATACGTGCGGCACCCCTCAGTATTTATTGTCTGTCAGTTGTCGGACGAATCAATGACCGCATCAATGGCAAGCACCACGGCAAGCCCCATAAGCGAATCCTCCGCAGGAACGTCAATAAGATAGCAGTCGCCCCATGTGAACCACTTTTTGCTTATCGACGCCACGATACGCCCCGCGCCGTCGATAACAGAAAACTCATGCGACATCGGCGCGCCCTCGACCTCCCAGTCCGTGCCCTCTATTGTGTAATGCGAGCCGAAAAAGGTAAACGGCGTTTTTGATATCGTAACGCAGTGTGCGCCGCGACAGCTTACGTCATACTTTCTGCCGAAGGTGAAAAGTCTCTGCTCTATGAGCGCCGCCTCCGAGCCGTTCATGTCGTAGATATGCAAGACCCTGCCGAGCGAGATTATCTCGCCCTCCACATAATAAACGGGGTTTCCGTCCGTATCGGTAATATCGTATTTTGCCCCGATAGTAAAAACTCTTTGCCTGACTGTATATTTCATTAGCTTTTTTCTCCCGCGGTGCGGCATCAGCCGACTTCATGCGAGGATATTATAAAGGATTTTCCGCAAAGTGTCAAGAAATATTGTCCGGGGGCTTGCGTCGGACGAAAAAAATACATATAATATATAGTGAATAAATTTATCCCGGAAAGAAAAACCAAATGAGCATATCTGATATAATAAAACAAAGGCTGTTTGAAGCCGAACCGCGCGGACGCGCAATAATACTCGGACTTGGAGTGTCAAATCTACCGCTTGCCGAAATGCTGACAAACATGGGCGCGGCAGTGTGTGTACGCGACGCCAAAAGCCTCGACGCTCTCGGCGAGCGCGCCTTGGCACTGTCCGCCCGCGGAGTGGAATTTATCTGCGGTGCTGACCCGACCTTGGGTCTTGCCGAGGAAAAGAATATTCAGGGATCTGTTATCTTCCGCTCGCCCGGAATACGTCCCGACGCCGGGGAGCTACCGGAAGCGGTAAGGCACGGGGCGTTCCTGACCTCGGA
>CAZWJM010000252.1:0-1758 GCA_964634435.1 uncultured Oscillospiraceae bacterium
TTGCACTAAAACAGAACAACAGCAGTTGTCACACACGTTGCCTCACCTGTGCAAGGGGAGGTGTCGGTGTGTTAAGAAAACATGCCGGCGGCACATTTAAGCAACCGACCGCAGGAGCTACGCTCCGAGGAGGGAACTCGTGTAACCGCTGCTGACCAAAAACTATAGACTGGTAACAACCCCTCAGTCAGCTTCGCTGACAGGGCAGAAAGTCAAGCAAGTGCAACACCAAAATTATGAAAAACTTCGGCAGGAGAATGCCAGCCGAGGCATTTTCTCGGACGGTTGTTCAGAAGCGATTCAACAGCAGAAACCTCAGCGGCCGAAACCGTTCTGAAATCAAAGCCCTTGGGAAAGAAAAATCTAACGATGTCGTTCGTGTTCTCGTTCGTCCCACGCTGCCACGGCTTGTGCGGCTCAGCAAAATAGACAAGGGTCTGCAGATCCTGCTCCAGCTCGCGAAATTCAGAAAATTCCGAGCCGTTATCAAGGCTGATGCTCCTTACGGGAAGCCCATGAAGCAGCTGCTCTATCACCAGTCTGGTTTGCTTGGCGCTGCGGCTTTTCAGCAGACCGATCTTCACAAAACGGCTTTTCCTGTCCACCAAGGTTACCAGCAGGCCTTTGCCTACACCCCCGTAGACCGTGTCGCCTTCCCAGTCGCCTATTCTGAGCCGACTGCGGATCTCTTCCGGCCACTCCGGGATAGTACGGTCAGGCTGGATCGTGTTATAGCACGCGTTCCTGGTCTGAACTCTCTTTCCTCGGCGTCTAAGGTGTGTTTTTGCAGCGATTTTCGGGAATTTTCCTGCTTTTATGTATCTGTAGATGGTAGATACACAAAGAGGTTTTTTCTCCGAAAACAGCTTTTGCCAGCGGCCACAGATCGCTTCGGGAGACCAGTAGCTCTGCAAGCCGGCAACGATATAGTCCCACGCCTCTGTACCGGGCTGCAGTGCCGCACGGTTTTGCTCCCGCCGCCGCCGGATGTAGAGCGTCTGGGCGCGCCAGTGATTGTACCAGTATTTGTTGTCGGTCTTTCTGTGAGGCTTGTATTTTGCTTTGTTGCGCTTAAGCAAAAGCGACGTTATACGAATCGCCTCTGCAATGATATTTTACCCTTATTCATCGTTATCGTCCTTGAAATACGACAGTATTCCCGCGTCCTCTGCCTCGACTAAGGGCAAAATCTCTATTGCAGAGGTCGTGGATTTTTAAGCGAGAGGTTGTCGTGTCAGGCAAGGCTTTGCGATTGAGGAATGCTGTCGCCTTGTGATTGAGCAAAACGCGGCATGGCGCGGCAATATCCGCTTAAAAACGGTTCGGATAACGTCACTTTTGCTTAAACCTCGCGGCTGATGCTGGACGGGCTACGTTCCAGGATAGCGGCGATTTTTCGAAAAGAAAGGCCTTCGGACAAAAGTTTTTGTAGATATTTTCTTTCATCCAGTGTAAAATGTGTGTAGGACAATGCGCTCACTCCCGTGTATTTGTTGTGTAGCAACTACATTTTACACTAAGGTTTGCGTATTGTCTTATTTTTTTTCGAGTGTTGCACTTCGGATTATAACCTGCCCACCTCCCCTTGCACAGGGGAGGCAAAACCAACGCATTGTGCAAAAGTATTGCCTGCACCGTGTAGGGAATGGGTTTACCCATTCCGCGTGTTATTCATTGCGACGCACTAATCGCGCCTGCCTGCACCCTTGTAGGGGCGAGGCTTGCCTCGCCCGAAACGGTGGATATTTGCCAGCAGTT
>CAZWJM010000253.1:0-1756 GCA_964634435.1 uncultured Oscillospiraceae bacterium
GATATTCTCTCCGTTAAGGCTCATTACTGTCTTTTTGCTCCACTTTGGTATTCTGAAAGCCAGCGTCATCTCCTCCGGGCGGTCAAGCCTCAGCTTTACGCTGACACCGCCGCCGAGGGGATATTCGCCTGAGATCTCAAATACCGCATTCTGCCCGCCCGGCGTAAGGCATTCGGTACTGCCCGGCAGGTAGAAGCTCAGATATATACCGTCATGTGCGCGTTGCGCCGCAACGCGCGGGATAAGTCCTACCCCCGCCGAGGCAATACAGGCGCAGCAGCCGTAAAAGAAGCCGTTCTCCATCCGCATAAGCCCGCCGACCTTGCTTCCGCGCACTCCTGCGCGGAGCGGTGAATAGCTGTCAAAGGGCAGCACGCCGTGCATTTCGGGATAATCATCCTTTGCGCGTACCGTCGTGACCTTGCGGTGAGTGTTGAACGCGCCAAGATAAGCGTTGAAAAAGCTCCGCTCGATCGCGTCGGCATACCGCACGTCGCCGGAAAGCCGCAGAAGCTGAGCGCACAGCTTCATCAGCGTTACGCTGACGCAGGTCTCCTGCATTATCCCGACATATGAGTCGTCGGTCTGCGTTACCGCCGTGTGGTCAAACAGCTCATGCGTGCAGCCGCAGCAGCCTATGACGGACACGTCGCTTTCAAGCACCCGTCTGCCGAAATTCAGCACCGCCTCGCGGTGGCGTGGCACTCCGGTAACACGGTAATATTCCGCAAGTCCCTCAAAGCAGGACATCATCTCATACGCCTTGGTAACCGGGTACTGGTACGGGTCAAGCCGGTCCTCGGCGGCAAGAGCAAATATCATCACCGGCTCTTTTTCGCCAACAGACACAATATATGACGCAAAATCAAGATACCTTTTCTCCCCGGTGAGATTATAAAGCCGCACGAACGGCTCGAGTATCGACATTGCATTTATTCCCAGCCAGTAGTGTGAGGTCTCGTTTATCGGTATCCCGTTCTCACCGATATGAGCGATTATGTAGTCCGCCTGGCGGCACATCGCCCGGCGTATCTCACTGCAAAGCTCCGCGTCGGGGCATATCTCATAAAAATACTGAAGCCCCAGCAGAACATACTTTCGCCCCCACATATCCCAACCGGAAAACTCGCACCCGCGGCTGTATGTGGATATCCTGCCGTCCTCATCCTGAAAGCTCAGCAGTCTGCGCACGCTTTCCTCAAGCAGAGAATACAGCTTTTCGTCCTGCAGATATGAGCAGACCCAGCACGCCCCGCGCATCGTCTTTCCCCAGTATTCGCACCGCCAGCCGAGGTTTGAGTCGTCGCTGTTGCTTCCGAAAAGCTCCGCAAACCTGCGGTAAAGCTCTCCGTCGTATAGCTGTGTGTCGC
Organism: uncultured Oscillospiraceae bacterium; assembly: GCA_964634435.1. Lineage (GTDB taxonomy): Bacteria > Bacillota > Clostridia > Oscillospirales > Oscillospiraceae > F23-B02. The sequence goes on from CAZWJM010000253.1 coordinate 1,371, forward strand.
ATACGAACCGCACTGCCCGCTCAAATATTCCGCCAAAAACTTTCTTCGCGGCATGATCCGGGATCAGTCGGTCGCTTTCCCATCGGTTGTGTTCAAAAAGGCTTTCGTGTTCTGTTTTCATAATGTAAAAGCTCCTTTTTTATTGTTGTAACAGCTTGCGCGAGCCGTGATATATCCGCCGTCCTGCCTCTGACTCGCCGACGGAAGATGATATAAACCAGTTTCGGGACTGCCGCGCCAAAGCACGGCAGTCCCGTCGCACACCCGCTGATGCCGGGCATAGGTTGCCGCAGCCCGCTTTGCGGTACCGTATCTCGGGCAGAACCGGACGAGCCGTCCGCTCCGCCTTCGTTTTCGTTTTCGCTTTCGCTTGCGTCGTTGCTTTC
>CAZWJM010000254.1:0-1743 GCA_964634435.1 uncultured Oscillospiraceae bacterium
CAAAGGCAGAGGCTCCCGCAGCAAAGCCGGAGAACACCGCGGAATATACCGATGTCAGGCTCCCCAACATCAGAAAGGTCATCGCAAGGTCGATGCACGCTTCTCTGTCGAACATGGCTCAGCTTACGCTCAACTCCTCCTTCGATGCTACTCAGATCATGGCATACCGCAAGATGCTCAAGGCAAATGCGGAAGCCCTCGGCATGAACAATATAACTCTGAACGACATCGTTCTCTACGCTGTTGCAAAGACGATCCCTGCGTTCAGGGATCTCAACGCCCATTATCTTGACGATAAGGAGATCATCCGTTACTTCAACACCGTCAACCTCGGCATCGCTGTCGATACCGAGCGCGGACTGCTTGTTCCCACCGTTTTTGGTGCCGAAAAGCTCTCCCTCAACGACCTTGCCGGCGAGGCAAAGAGCGTTATCACTGCGGCTCAGAAGGGTCAGATCTCTCCCGATAAGCTGAAGGGTGCATCCTTCACCGTCACAAACCTCGGCGCTATGGGCATCGAGAGCTTCACTCCCGTTATCAACCCGCCGCAGACCGGCATCCTCGGTGTCGGCGCGGTGACATACAGGGTAAAGGCTGACGGAAGCACATATCCGGCAATGGGTCTGTCGCTTACCTTTGACCACCGCGCTCTTGACGGAGCTCCGGCGGCAAAGTTCCTCAAGGCTCTTTGCGACAATCTTGCCAACTTCAATCTGCTTCTTGCCAAGTAAGAAATTACAGCTATTAGAAAGGCGAAAAAATGTACGATCTTATCATTCTCGGCGGCGGTCCCGCCGGTTACAATGCGGCTGAAAGAGCGGCTCACGGTGGTCTTAAGACTCTTCTCATCGAGAAGAGAGCCCTCGGCGGCGTCTGCCTGAACGAAGGCTGCGTCCCTACAAAGACGCTTCTTTACTCAGCCAAAATCTACGACTACGCAAAACACAGTGCCGAATACGGAGTAAAGTTCGACGGCGCGTCCATCGACCATGCCGCTGTCATTGACAGAAAGGGCAGAGTCGTAAAGACACTTGTAGGCGGAATCGGCGCTTCCATGAAGAGAGCCGGCGTAGAGGTAGTCAATGCAGAGGGACAGATCCTCGGCAGAGGCACCGACGGCTTTACCGTAAAGGCAGGCGACAAGGAATATAAGGGCTCAAAGCTCCTTATCTGCACCGGCTCGACCGCTGCCGTTCCTCCGATCCCCGGTCTGCGTGAGGCGGTTGCCTCCGGTTTTGCAATGACCAACCGCGAGATCCTTGATATGAAGAAGGTCCCGGAGAAGCTCGTCGTCATAGGCGGCGGCGTCATCGGACTTGAAATGGCTTCCTACTTCAATTCTGTCGGAAGCAAGGTCACCGTTATCGAAATGCTTGATCATATCGCAGGCCCTACCGACAGCGAGATCAGCAAGATCCTTTACAAAAACTACGTAAAGAAGGGCGTAGAGTTCCTTCTCGGCGCAAAGGTCACATCGGTCGGCACCGACTGCGTGAACTATGAGCTGGGCGGCAAGGAGCAGAGCGCAAAGGCAGATGCCGTTCTTGTATCGATAGGCAGACGCGCAATGACTCAGGGCATCGGTCTTGAGAACATCGGCGTTCTTACCGAGAGAGGCGCTGTCGTCACAAACGATAAGCTTGAGACAAACGTTGCAAACGTCTGGGCGGCGGGCGACGTGAACGGCAAGTCCATGCTTGCCCACACCGCATACCGCGAGGGCGAGGTTGCCGTCAACAATAT
>CAZWJM010000255.1:0-1721 GCA_964634435.1 uncultured Oscillospiraceae bacterium
CCAAGATACTGACCCGTTATATCTCGGCGTCGCTTCTTGCCACGGCTACTCTTGACGGCACCGGAAATTCCGCCGGAATGGTTGACAAGGGAACCGTCTACGGAATCCCGAACAATTATGTAAGCGGCGAATACACCTACCTGCTTATAAACCGGGAGCTTGCGGCGAAGTATTATTATTCCGCGGCTGATGTCGGGACTCTTCCGACCCTTGCGAACTATCTTGATGACGTTTCAAAGAACGACAAGGATTACATCACCCTTTACAATGCTCCCACGCTTGCGGTGGCTTATCTTACCGACACTCCCTCGCTTATCGGCGGAGTTGTTTCCAACGCCACAAACGGGTTCTCCAGAATCATTCCGAAGGATATGCTCAGCATTCCCGGCTTCCAGAACTACTGGCAGAATGTCTATAACTTCAGAAAGGCCGGCTACATAACCGACGGCGATTACTACGCAATGCCTGTTGACGGGGAAGGCAACCCGAAAAAGGTCGCGGCGGCGTTCATCAAGGGAAATGCCGCTCTTCCTGCCGATTACGAGAAGGATTATTTCGTGATCAATTACGCGAACCCCATGATGCCGGCAGGCGAGCGCCCCGGAACGATGTTCTGCGTCGGCACCTACACAAGCAATGTTGACAGATGCATGGAGATCATCACCGCGCTTCAGACGGTTCCGTCGTTCAGAAACACCTTCCAGTACGGCGTTGAGAACGTCAACTATACCTATGACGAGTATACCGGCATGATCACATACATGAATGACACCTATTCGATGGATCCTGCCGATACCGGAAACCTCTTTATTCTCACTCCGAATACCGGAATGAGCGCGACTGTGCTCAAACTGGCGGAGAATGATTGGGCTCTCGGAAAGCAGCAGCTCCGCGACACCGTCACAAGCCCCTATGCAATGTTTGATTTCAGGGTCGTTACCGAGAAGAACTACAAGACCACCTCTCCCACGTACCTGAAGAATTATGCCGCCGCTCTTGCGGCTGCCAAGGAGGAGCAGGGCAAGGGCTTTGACGAGAGCAAGTTCGTGTATGACGAGCCGTATTCCGGAACCTATACCGATGTTATTCTCAGCGAGCTTGTCAAACTCAGCGAAGAGTATATGAAGAAGATCGAGGCCTTTGAGGAGTACACCGACGAGTCCGGCGATACCGTTACGATAAAGGACTACATCAAGCAGCTCCGCAAGGAGTTTGAGGCAAACGAGTACTATCAGCTCTTTACCGATGCAAAGAATGAGGATTCGCCTTATTCGCAGTACAACGCATGGTACACGAAGGCAGGACCTCAGTCCTCGATGTGATATGCATTGATTGAATAAAGCCAACCTTCTTTTCCCGAACGGAAGAGGGGGTTGGCTTTTGTTGTGCTCAGAGCTTCTGATTCTTTCTGAATTCTCTCGGTGATGTGCCGTAACGGCTGTGAAAGACCTTTGTGAAATAGAATTCGTCGGAATAGCCGAGGGAGAAGGCAATTTCGCTCACCGGCATTTCCGGACGCTGTACAAGCAGCTCGGCAGCGCGGGTCATTTTTGCGTCGCGCTGATAGGAGTAGGGGGTACAGCCGTAGAGCGACAGGAATGCCGACCGCAGCTTCTTTTCCGGAACAGAGAAGCGCGCGGCGAGGTCGGCGGGGGAGAAAAACGTGTCGGTGCGGCTTCTGAGAAATGCGGCACAGCGTTTTGCGGCAAAATCCTCCGGGG
>CAZWJM010000256.1:0-1709 GCA_964634435.1 uncultured Oscillospiraceae bacterium
CCGGAAACGCTGTACGAGCTGCTTACCCGTGCTTTCCCGGTACTCAGCAACCCCGGTTATGGCTATTCGCTCATACGTGCCGCGTTTACCGGTGTGGTCAAGATAATCATTCTTGTGGCATATATGGCGATTATCTCGCTGATGAAGGATATAAAGCGCACGTTCATGTATCACGGCGCAGAGCATAAAACGATCTTCTGCTATGAAAAGGGGCTTGAGCTGACCGTTGAGAACGTAAGAATGCAAAAGCGCTTTCACCCCCGCTGCGGTACATCCTTCCTGATCCTTATGGTGCTTGTCTCGATCTTCATTACAATGTTCATACCCTCGACTCTCGTTGCCAACCGTGTGCTTAATGTTGTGCTTCGTTCGGTCATAGGTATATTGCTCCTCCCGATAATCATGGGCATCGGCTACGAGCTTCTGAAGCTCGCCGGCAGACATGACAATCTGTTTACAAGGATAATCTCAGCTCCCGGTCAGTGGCTTCAGCATATAACCACCCGCGAGCCTGACGACGGAATGATCGAGTGCGCAATAGCCGCCCTCAAAAAGGTCATTCCCGATGACGGCAGCGACCGCTGGTAAGGCTTACGGATCACAGATTACAGATCACATTAATAGGAATAAAAGAAACGGGCTGCCGCTTAACGCGCCAGCCCGTAAAACTACGTTACCTTGTTTTTCAGTTGCTCAGGGGGAGCTGATATTCAACTGCGATTGAGGAGAGGATGGGAGCGCCGTCAAGCGAATCGGTCCATACGAGCGGATCAAAGTTCATGGCGCTTACCGCACCGATACCGGTGTTTACCTCAGGTGAACCGCAGGCAGGGATCTGAGCGTTGGGGTTTTCAGCCTCGGTCTTCCAGACAAGTACCTTTCCGGAGGTATATACGTTATTCGCGTAGTCAACTCCGCTCTTGGTCACGCAGGTCGCGCTGACCTGAAGTGATTCTGCGCTGAGAGTGTAGACGTTTCCGGTGCTGTAGCAGTTTTCAATTTTGCAGACATCAGTAGTGCCGTTCATTCTTCCGATGATTCCGCCGGCGGCGGCTGTTCCCTTGTTGGAGTTAAGACCGTAGTTGCAGCTTATGACTGTACCTGCATTGTAGCAGTTGGAGATAAGGTCGTTTTCGGATTTTGAGCCGCCCATAACGCCGCCGATGCCGCCTACAAGCGCGCATCCGCTGGTTTCGTACAGCGGGTTGTCAAGCAGACCTGCCATGACAGTTCCGAAGTTGGCGCAGTTCTTTACCTGTGCGCCTATAACTGCGGGAATGATGCCGCCGACATAAACTGCCGCTGCGGGCTTGGAGCCGGTTACGCTTCCGCGGTTTACGCAGTTCTCAATAAGAATGTTTGAGCCGGGGTAGGAAACATATTTTCCGACAAGACCGCCGACATAGGCGTAGCCGTATACATCGGCGTTGTTGACGCAGTTGCGCAGAACATTGTCGGTTCCGTCGTATGTACCGATGAAAGCGCCGGTGTTGGAGTCGGTCGATAAAACGCGGCCGCTGGCGATTATGATGTTTTCAATAACGGCGTTGGTGCAGGCGCCGAACATTCCAACGTTGCCTGCTCCGAGTACATAAAGACCGGTAATTGTGTGGCCGTTGCCGTTAAAGCTGCCGCTGAAGGTGGCAAATGAGGTTCCGATAGGATTCCAGACGTTTTTGGGCTGGTTTTCTATCGACCATTCGGCGATA
>CAZWJM010000257.1:0-1687 GCA_964634435.1 uncultured Oscillospiraceae bacterium
CAAGGAATTCATAATACGCCTGCGCGCCTATCATCGCGGCATTGTCCCCGCAGAGGGAGCGCGGCGGGACATAAAACGCAATGCCGTTCTTTTCCGACCAGCCTTCAAGCGCGGCTCTTAAGTGCGAGTTCGCCGAAACCCCGCCGGCAAGGACGAGCTTTTTATATTTTCCGTCGCGGAATGCGATTTCGAGCTTCTTTATCACCGACGACACGACAGCCTCGGTGAACGCGGCGGCAATGTCGGCTTTCGGGATCTCCTCTCCGCGCTGGGAGAGGGTGTGAAGGCAGTTTATAACGTGCGTTTTCAGCCCGCTGAAGGAGAAATCAAGGCTGCCGTCGTTTATTGCCGCGGACGGGAAGGTCATTTTCGTGCTGTCCCCGATTGAGGCAAGCCTGTCCATCTCCGCGCCGCCGGGGTAGGGTATCCCCATGACGCGCGCGACCTTGTCGAATGCTTCGCCCATTGCGTCGTCCCTCGTCCTGCCGACGGTCTCAAAGTCGGTGTACGACCTGACCTCAATTACAGAGGTGTGACCGCCGGATGCCACGATCGCAAGAAACGGCGGCTCAAGATCGGGGTGCGCAAGATAATTTGCGGCGATATGCCCCCTTATATGATTGACCGGAACAAGCGGTATCCCGTTTGACACGGCAAGCGATTTTGCAAAATTGACCCCGACAAGCAGAGCCCCGATAAGCCCCGGCCGGTTGGTCACTCCGATCGCCTGAATATCGGAGAGAGTGACTCCCGCCTTATCAAGCGCCTCGTATGTTATCCGTGATATTGCCTCAATGTGCGCGCGCCCTGCAATTTCCGGCACGACGCCGCCGTATAAGGCGTGTATTTCGATCTGTGACGCAACGATGTCGGAGAGGATCCTCCTCCCGCCGTCCATCGAAACAACAGCCGCGGAGGTCTCGTCACAGGAGCTTTCAATTGATAGAATGTTCATTGTTTTTTTATGGTTGTTATTTTGATTTTTTATCTTTGGCTTCCCCTCTGAGGGCTGCGAAGCAGGGGCTTGGTAGTGAATCGGTCTCCGGGGGAGACCGAGAACCGCAGTTCCGCTTGCGGAACTGCTACTGACACGAGCCGCAGCGAGACAGCTCCGCCCGCAGGCGGTGATGAGGTGTAGCGCGGAGCGCGTTTGTGCAGGCAGATGTTACATTTTGCCTTGATAACGGTTCTGCGAGCGGAACCTACACCTCATCCGGCGGCGTTCACCGCCACCTTCCCCTCTGAGGGGAAGGCTCACTGCGGCAAAGCAAACCGGCTCTGACGTCGGAAAAACTCCCTGACGTCAGAGCCGGAACGGGAAAACAACTTAATAACTGCTCAATCACTCGCTTCTCAGCGACACGACCGGATCCTTCTTCGACGCCGAGCGCGCCGGGATAAGTCCGGCTGTCACAGTCAGCAGCATACTCAGCAGTACAAGCACAGCTCCTCCTGCCGGCGGGAGAATTGCGTTGAGATATGCAATGCCGGTAAAATGATGGAGAATAAGATTTATCGGCAGTATCAGCACAAGCGTTATGCCGATTCCGAAAAGCCCTGCAAGCAGTCCGATAATGAACGTCTCGGCATTGAATACCCGCGCAACGTCCGCTTTCGATGCGCCGACGGCACGGAGGACACCGATTTCCTTTGTTCTCTCAAGCACCGAAATGTTGGTTATGACGCC
>CAZWJM010000258.1:0-1673 GCA_964634435.1 uncultured Oscillospiraceae bacterium
TCCTCTACAAGCTGCAGAAGAAGGTCGTCAAGAAGTGGCTGCTGGCCGGCAAGCGTGTCGACGGCCGCGCGATGAACGAGATCCGCCCCCTCGGCAGTGAAGTCTCCGTCATCCCCAAGGTCCACGGCTCGGCGCTGTTCACCCGCGGTCAGACGCAGGTGCTGTCCATCGCAACTCTCGCAACGCTCTCCATGTCCCAGAAGCTCGACACCATCTGGGAAGAGGAAGAAAAGCGCTTCATGCATCACTATAACATGCCCTCTTACTCCACGGGCGAGGCTCGTGCCAGCCGCAGCACCGGCCGCCGCGAATACGGCCACGGCGCACTGGTCGAGAAGGCGCTTGAGAGCGTCATCCCCCCGATCGAGGACTTCCCGTACACCATCCGCGTCGTCTCTGAGATCCTGTCGTCCAACGGCTCGACCTCGCAGGGCTCGATCTGCGGCACGACCCTGGCTCTGATGGACGCAGGCGTTCCCATCAAGGCCCCCGTTGCCGGCATCTCCTGCGGCCTTATCCAGGACGGCGACGACTTCACCACCTTCATCGACATCCAGGGCGTTGAGGACTTCCACGGCGAGATGGACTTCAAGGTCGCCGGCACCAAGGCCGGTATCACCGCCATCCAGATGGACCTCAAGAACGACGGCCTCAAGCACGAGATCGTCAAGGAAGCGCTTGAGATAACCCGCGAGGCACGCTATCAGATCCTCGACGAAGTTATGCTCAAGGCTCTGCCCGAACCGCGCAAGGAGCTTGCCAAGACCGCACCCAAGATGATCCAGATGAAGATCAATCCCGACAAGATCCGCGAGGTCATCGGCTCCGGCGGCAAGGTCATTCAGAAGATCACTGCCGACACCGGTTGCAAGATCGACATCGAAGACGACGGCAGCATCTTCATCGCATCCGAGGATATCGAGGCATGCCGCGCAGCACGCCAGACCATCGAGAACATCGTGTTCGAGCCCGAGGTCGGCGCACTGTACTACGGCAAGGTCGTCCGCATCATCCCCATCGGCGCGTTCATCGAGCTCGCCCCGGGCAAGGACGGCATGTGCCACATCAAGGACCTCGAGTATAAGCGCACCGAGAAGGTCGAGGACGTGCTGAACATCGGCGATATGACCTGGGTCAAGGTCACCGAGATCGACGATCGCGGCCGCGTCAACCTCTCCCGCAAGGAAGCCCTCAAAGAGCGCGGCGAAGCTTAATTTTAAAGGCGCATTGCCGCACCTACCAGTACGGTTTTTGCCGTCGCCCGGTTCGAGGGCGCGCAGAAGACCATCGCGCTGGCCGCGCTAATGGACAATGGACAGTTGACAGTGGACAGTTAGTGTGGCTGCTGCTTCCATAATGCAAATCAAAATTTAAACCTCCGTACTACTATAGTGCGGAGGTTTTGTTTTGCACTAATTTAGAACATTGTAGGGAACGGGTAAACCCATTCCCTACACGGTGCAGGCAAAATTTTTGCACTAAATCAGAACAAACCTCCGCACCCAAGGGTACGGAGGTCAAATTTTATGCTGTTTTATATCACGCGGCTATGATTTGCTTCGCCTCAAATGTATGCTGCAAAAACCCTACACCGCACTTACGTTACGCGACAGATTTACGGTTTCGTCGGTAACTTCGAACCGGGACACCGCAATTTACGTATCCGTAGGTGC
>CAZWJM010000259.1:0-1673 GCA_964634435.1 uncultured Oscillospiraceae bacterium
CGCCGTCGCGGATGAGGCCCGCATCCTGACCGAAGCCGCCATCGTGGCGGACCGGGTGGCGGTGGATGAGGAAACGGTGCGGCTGCACAGCCACATCGCGCAGCTCCGCGGCATCCTGGATTGCGCCGAGCCGGTGGGCCGCAAGCTGGATTTTCTGGTGCAGGAAATGAACCGGGAAACCAACACCATCGGCAGCAAATGCAGCGATACCGCCATTGCCGGCCATGTGGTCGAAATGAAGAGCGAGATCGAAAAGATCCGCGAGCAGATTCAGAACATCGAATAAACCGGGAAGGACGTTCAAACTGATATGAAACTCATCAATATCGGCTTCGGCAACATGGTCTCGGCCAACCGGCTCATCGCCATCGTTAGCCCGGAGTCCGCCCCCATCAAGCGCATCATCCAGGATTCCCGTGACCGCGGCACCCTCATCGACGCCACCTACGGCCGCCGCACCCGCGCCGTGCTTATCACCGACAGCGATCACGTCATCCTTTCGGCCGTCCAGCCGGAAACGGTCGCCAACCGTGTCATTGAATACGAGGACGAGGAAGCACTGGAGGGTCAGGCATGAGCAGCAACTACACCATTCCCCAGGAGCACGGCATCCTGGTGGTATTTTCCGGCCCCTCCGGCGCCGGCAAGGGCACCATCCTCAAGCGCTATTTCGAAGATAACCCGCCCGCTGTGCTTTCCGTTTCCGCCACCACCCGTCCGCCCCGCCCCGGCGAAGTGGACGGCGTACACTACCACTTTGTCACCCGCGCGGAATTCGAGCGCATGATCGCCGAAAACGGCGTGCTGGAATACAACGTCTACAACGGCAATTACTACGGCTCGCCCCGCGGCCCCATCGAAGAGGAGCTGCGCAAGGGCCACGACGTCATTCTGGAGATTGAAACCAACGGCGCCGGCCACATCCGCCGGATGTTCCCCAGCGCCCTTTCCATTTTTGTGCTGCCCCCCACCTTTGAGGAGCTGAAAAAGCGTCTCATCGGCCGCGGCACCGAATCTCCCGAGGAAATCCAGGCGCGCCTGGAAAAGGGCCGCAAGGAGATCGAAATGGCGCTGGATTACGACTATATCGTGGTCAACGATCAGGTGGAGCAGGCGGCCCAGGTGCTGGATGGAATCCTGCGCGCGGAGCGCTGCGAGTCGCCGGAGCGCGCACAGGTCAAGGAAGAACATAAACGTTTATTCGCCCAGTGGGCAGAAAAGGAAGGTATGCTGTTATGATGCTGTATCCCGCTATGAATAAGCTGACCAAGTTTATTCCCAATCGCTATATGATGGTGAACGTGGTGGCCCGCCGGGCCCGTCAGATCGCCTCCGCCGCCGAGCGCGACGGCGAGCACCTGACGGAGAAGCCGGTGACCATGGCCATCAACGAGGTGGCAGAGGGCCAGTTCGACGCCCAGTCCATCGACACCGCCATCAACGACGCCAACTGAGACAGGGGGGATCGCCATGCCGCAGATCGCCAAGATCGCTGTGGCGGCGGCGACCTACGCCATTGACAAGCCCTATGACTACCTGGCCCCGCCGGAGCTGGCGCTCCGGGTGGGAATGCGCGTTCAGGTGCCCTTCGGGCGGGGCAACCGCCTCAGCGAGGGCGTGATCCTGTCCCTGCATCAGGCCGTGCCGGATAAGCCGATTAAGCCCATCCGCAC
>CAZWJM010000260.1:0-1096 GCA_964634435.1 uncultured Oscillospiraceae bacterium
CATCTTCGCACGAAAGATCCGGCTGAAATACTTGGGCGACTCAAAGCCTGCCTGCTCCGCGATCGTCTCGACCGGCTCGTCCGTCTGAATCAGCAGCGCCTGCGCCGCCTGTACCCGCAGCTCGTTGAGATACGTAATGACGGTCTTTCCCGTATACCGGCGGAACTGCCGTGACAGATAGGAGACGCTCACATGTTCCAGCACGGCCAGCTGAGAAAGCGTGATCGGCTTTGCGTAGTTGGCCTGCAGATACTGCATCACCAGCTGCAGCCGCTCCCGTGCCCCCGTCTGATGCGCGTCACAGCGCAGAAGCTCCGTCAGCAAAAGTTTTATGCCATATTCCAGCACATACTCCGACGCATCCGGCCGGCTGGCCTCGCGGTAGAGATAGGAAAACAGCCTTCCGAACAGATTATCATGATCCCGGATCTGGATCGGTTTTTCCAGCTGCAGCTCCGGCAGCTCGATCCACAGACAGATGATCTCCCGCTTCCGGGCAGCGCTGGCCTGCTCCTGATGCTCCCAGCCCGCGGGATAGACGATCGTATCCAGAATCCCGGCGCAGAGCCGCTGTCCGGAAACATCAATCCCGCCGCCGCCCTCGGTAAAATACAGCAGTTCAAGATAAGGGTGCGCGTGCCTGCTGTAGTTCCACTGGCTGCTCTGGTCGGTGAACTGCGCGCTGAAGCGCAGTTTCGGGCAGCCGGCCTGAATGATCTGCAGTTTTTCTTCGTAATTCATCCGCTCGCCCTCCTGTTTTGCGCTTTTCTCCTTTTTATCATCTTTCCGCCGCCGCGTCAAGTGCCGCCGCAGCCAGCTGTTCATAATCGTATACCTTTCGTCCGCTTCTGTGAGTGTGCTTTGTCCCTGCCGTGTGCTAAATTGGTTTTATCAAATCCCGGAGGAGACGCTTTATGGACCATTCCGCTATTTTGTCGCTGCCCGGCAGCGAGCGTATTTCCGTTCTGAAGGAGAAAATGTTGGACGAGCCGCGTTATGTCAGCATCGAGCAGGCCCGGATCGTCACCGAGGTCTATCAGCAGACCGAGGGGCAGCCGCCCTGCATCCGCAGGGCGCGCGCCCTGCAGGCCGCGCT
>CAZWJM010000260.1:1106-1662 GCA_964634435.1 uncultured Oscillospiraceae bacterium
CCGGGGCGCGGAGCGGCGGCAATCGCACGCCCGGCGTGCGCGCGGGCGTCGTCTGCCCGGAGACCGGCGCGTCGTGGGTCGACCGTGAATTTGAAACGCTGCCGACTCGCGCGCAGGACCGCTTTCAGGTCCGGCCGGAGGATATCACGGAGTTCCGCACGAAGATCCTGCCCTACTGGAAGGGCCGCTCGCTCGAAGACCAGGTGCGCGCCGCGATCGGCCCGGAGGTAGACGCCATTGCAAAGGTCGCAAAGATCAACCAGAAGGATCATTCGCAGGGCCATATCTGCCCGAATACGGAGAAGTGGCTCCGTCTCGGCCCCGCCGGCCTGCGCGCACAGGCTGCTGTGCGTCTGGAAACGGCCGATGCAGCGCACCGCGATTTTTATGAGAGCATCATCCTTGTGATGGACGGTGCCTGCACGTTCATGCGCCGCTATGCCGATCTGGCAGAGCAGATGGCCGCCGGTCCTGACGCAGAAATCTCCGCGAGGTCGCGCGCATCTGCCGCAAGCTTGCTTCGGCTCCCGCCGAAACGTACCAGGAAGCCGTGCAG
>CAZWJM010000261.1:0-1662 GCA_964634435.1 uncultured Oscillospiraceae bacterium
CGCAATGCGTTTCATGTAATTCAGCGCCTCTGCGGCTTTTCCGGTATTGCCGGGATCGGCACCGCTGACCGATATTGCGTTTCCTCCGGCATTCTCGCTGTCATGCGCCGAAATATTGACTTCAAACGCATCCTCAATCAACCGGATATTTGCATCATAACCGCCGAAGATCATAGCTGTCTGATCAAGGCTGTCGGTATATATTGTCTTTTCAGTCATAAGTTAATCATTGCCTTTCGGATCCGCGGCTTATTCCTATCGGAACCTCCTCCGCGATGTTCATAATGCACACCACAGTCCGGACAAGGTGCATCTCCCCGTCCGCAGCAAAATGCTCCGACGATACCGAAAGGATCTCCGCTCCGGAGAGGACCGAGGAGAACATATCCGTCATCTCACGCTCCGCGCGCATAAGCGCCTCATCCTCAGTGAGTATAACGTTTTCGGTCCGGTATTCCTCGCAGTATCCGGTGACAATGCTGACCGGAAGCGCAATGCCGCCGGTAAGCCTGCCGCCCTCGAACAGAACAAGCCGTCTTTTATCCTCTATTATATCACACCCGTCGGGTAAAATTCCACTGTTTTCTTTAAGTTTTATCGTTTTTCCGAAGAAATTTATGCTTTTCGAGAGGTTTTTTCTCCCGGTAAAGGTCTTTTCGACGGTTTCAAACGGAATCACAGCCTCAAGCCTCACCTCAGTCTCGGCATAGACCCTCGCGCGGGAACGGACGGGCAGATATCCTCTTTCGCCCTCTTTTCCGATCTCAAGGACGCCGTTTACGAGAAGCTGTCCCTTTTTCACACTCTCCCCGGCTCTGACCTCAGTCCTGCCGCTTGCCGTTTCGACTCTTACGATTTTTCCGTCACAGGCGGCGACAAGATTTGTCGGAGTGCCGTTTCCGTCGTCGTTTATGTCCTCTTTGGCACGGAGTTCAATGACCTCGACCCGCGCCGTCGTACCTATCATGTTTACCGACACCCACGATATCCCGTCGTTTTCAAGCACAAGCCGGTGACAGATCGAATAAAAATCGACCGACGGTATTTTTGTCCCGATACCGAACCCCAGATCACCGAGAGACGATATTATCTCCTCGTCGCTCAGCCTCTCGTTTCCCGACACGGTTATGTCCCATACATAAAGCGTTGACAGCTTTACAAGCACGGCAAATATGACAAGCCCGACCGGGATCCCGATACGCTTTCTGTACCGGTAAACAAGATACGGAAGCCCGTGCCGCTGCTCGGTCACTACAACCTCCTCCGGGAGCAGACGGATAAGTTTTCCGTACTCGGAGTCGGTCATCGAAAAGCGCAGCATCCCGTCTCCGCACCGCCTCATTCCCCGGCTGTCGATCCCGTTTTTCATCACGGTGTTGCAGATTTCCGCCGCATATTCAGCCGGGCAGACAGCGTCGCGGTACCCGGCAAGCCAGTCGAGAAGATCGGATATCAGCATTTTTCCTTCCCCTTTCCGTCCGAAAGCGACACCGAACCGATCACCCCGCTCAGCCTGACGGTTCCGCCGCCGAAGGTCTCGATCATCAGATTTTCTCCGCATACGGTGACGTTCATTCCGGTCACGGCAGCCTCCGCCTGCTCGCTTCCGCTTGAGATTAACTCACCGCATGCGCATATCCTGACGCCGGACTCGCCCACGAT
>CAZWJM010000262.1:0-1660 GCA_964634435.1 uncultured Oscillospiraceae bacterium
GTATCCGTAGTCACTCAAATCGCCATTAAAAATTTGACCGCGGAGGGAGAAACGGTTATAATGTATCCATCAAAAGTTACTTTCAGGATCGAGGAGAACAGCAATGCTCAAAAAACGCCCTGTGATATGGTGGATTCTGCTCGCGTGCGCGATCATTTGCAGCGCCGTGCTGGTCGTCGGCCGATTTTCCGCCGAGCAGCACAGCCAAAAGGTCTGCGCAGCTATCCAGCTTGACGATCTTCAGCTGCTGGCCGACGGCAGCGATCTGAGCGCCGACGAGTGGCGCACGAGGCTCGAGAAGGTCGGAGTGTGCTATTTTGTCGAGGATCTGTACGACCTGCCCGCGCTGCCGATGATCGAAAGCATCAGCCGCACGAGGCTCGCCCTGCCGGACGGCGTGGACATAAACACCTACGACGGCGACACGGTCAAGACCCTGTATTTTTATCATAAGTACGGCGTGCGCGTCGACGGCACGGACGCGCAGAGCGTCGAGGACCTGCTGTTTCGCGGGGTGATGGACCGCGGCCTGCGGCTGCTGGTGATCACGCCGTTTTACAACACTGACCGCGAGCGCGTGTACGACATCGAGGTCTACGAGCAGTGCCTGGCTGACCTTGCCGAGCGTCTTGAGGCGCGCGGGATCGACTACGGCGACGGCTTCTCGCTGTTCACCTCGCCCGAACCGAGCCCGTGGCTCATCCTCGGCGCTGGCATCGCTCCGGCGCTGGCCGGCGCATGGCTCGTCAGCCGTGTGCTCAACCGCCGCAGGTGGGAGACTGCCATCGCGCTCATCGCGGTCGCCGGTCTTGCCGCACTCACGGTTTGGAACGCGTTCCTTGCGCAGAAGCTCATGATGTTCGGCTCGGCCGTGCTGATCCCGTGCGTGTTCGCGGTGCTGGTCAGCCGCTTCATCCGGAACGAGCCGCCGCGTCTTGCCGCGCGGCCTGTTGCGGTGTGCGCGCTGGAGGCGATACTACTGACCGTCGCGTGCGGCCTCGTCGGCGGGCTGAGCGTGTCGGCGCTGATGTCCACGCGCGAGTACATGGCCGGCGGCGTGATGTTCACGGGCGTGAAGCTTGCGCTGATGGCGCCGCTTGGGTTTGCGGCGCTGCTGTTGGTGATAGAGCTGGTGCAGGAGAAGCTGCCGCGCGGGAAATTCATCCGCACGGGGCTTATCTGCGCGGTGATACTGGCCGTGGCGGGCGCGGTGATGGTGCTGCGCTCGGGCGACGTGAGCAGCAACGCCCCGGGCATGGACAAGGTACTGGCCGTGCGCAACTGGTTCGAGTATAACTTCTTCGTGCGGCCGCGCTCGAAGGAGATGCTGGTGGCCGTGCCGTGCATTCCGGTGTTCGTGTGGGCGTGCCGGCGGAGCATACCGTGGCTGCGGCTGCTGGGCGGCATGGGCGTGTGCCTCGAGTGCGTGTCGGTGGTCAACACCTTCTGCCACGCCGTCGCACCGCTGAGTGTTTCGCTCATCCGCACCCTCCTCGCCGTCGCCATCGGTCTCGTCCTCGGCTTCATCGCCGTCGCAATCCTCGGCCTCCTCCACAGGCTTTTAAAGGCGAATTGACGCAGCTACCAATACATTTATTGCAGTATCCCGGTTCGAGGGTGCGCAGGAAACCGTCGCGCTGGTCTATAGACGCAAGTGCGA
>CAZWJM010000263.1:0-1660 GCA_964634435.1 uncultured Oscillospiraceae bacterium
ATTTTACCGAAATAATCAATCAGCGGATAATGAACTATCTTATCGCGCAGAGCATTTTCAGGGAACAGAAGCTGACCCTGTCCTCCGACGAGAAAAAAGCGATAAAGAACGATATTAAAGAAAAAATCGAATACTACGGAAGCCGCGGAGAGCTGAACGAAGAACTGAAGAATCTGATGCTCAATATCGACTCGCTTGAGACGATCTATACGTGGGAAAAACGGCATGACGCGGTATACGACTATTTTTACGGCAAAAACGGAACCGAAACGGTCAGTGACAGCCAGATAATCGACTACTATGAAAAAAATTACTCAAGGATCAAGTATATCGTCTTCTATACCACGAAGATAAAGACCGATGACAAGGGGAACTATGTTTACGACAGCGACGGACAGCTTGTCACGGAGGAGATGACCGAGGAAGAGCTTGCTGCGACAAAAAAGAAAATTGAGGAATGCAAAGAAAAGCTGAACAACGGCGCATCATTCGATAACATGATAAAGGAATACAGCGACTACAACAAGATAAAGGAATATCCGAACGGCTTCTATGTCTCGGCAAACGAGATATCGACATGGGGAAGCGGTATCGTTTCCGGCACCGTTACCGCAAAACCGGGTGATGTTTTTAGAGTTGACGAAGAAGCGGCGGTCTATCTTGTACTGAAGTGCGAGCTTACGCCGTTTGACAGCCTTTCGGATACCGATTCCGACCAGTTAAAGAATCTGGCAAGCTATGCGACGACCGGACTGTACAGAGAAAAGTTTTCCGCGCTTTCAGAAAAAGTGAAAGTTTCGGGTGAGATTCTTTCAAAATACAGACTTTCCGAAATTAAAGCAAATCCGTATTATTCCTTCTGAACCCCTCTGCTGCCTGCATTCCCGCTGGTTCCGAAAAAATTTTGTGATATTTTCACAATAGGAATTTTGAAATTTCTATTGACAAATCATGCTTGACTGTATTATAATCTATACATTAATTCATTCGGGCATGATTCCGGGAATTAAAATAATTTGAGAGGTGTTCAGACATGAAATTCTTAACACGCATAACATCAGTTCTTCTCGTTGTACTGATTTCTGCAGCCGCTCTCGCGGGGTGCGGAAAGAAGGGCAACAAAATTGCCGACCCTGTCGCAGACAAAGACGGCAACATTACGCTTCTCATCGGCGGCATCGGTGCTCTTACCGGTGACTACGCAGTATACGGTGAAGCCGTAAGAAACGGTGCTCAGCTTGCAGTTGACGAAATCAACGCGGCAGGCGGTGTAAACGGACTCAAGCTCGCGCTTGATTTCCAGGATTCGCAGGGCAAGCCCGAGGCGGCTGTCAGCGCTTACGGCAACCTTGTTGACAAAGGCATGGTAATTTCTCTCGGCGGCGTTATGTCCGGCGAGACTGCATCCATAGTCGCAGAGGCAAAGGATGACGGCATATTCATTCTTACTCCTTCCGGCTCCGCAAAGGCCTGCATTGAAGGCAACGACAATGCTTTCCGTCTTTGCTTCAACGACCCTCAGCAGGGAACCATTTCCGCTGACTACATTGCAGACAATGAGCTTGCAAAAAAGGTCGCGGTGTTCTATCAGAGTGACCTTGATTACAGCGTAGGACTTTACGAGACATTCAAGGCCGAGTGCAATAAGCGCGGTATCGAG
>CAZWJM010000264.1:0-1655 GCA_964634435.1 uncultured Oscillospiraceae bacterium
GCAACTTGATACCGGTACCGTTGAAGCCGTTTTCGGCATAGCATTCAAAGCATTTCTCCATCCATTCCGCCTTTTTTGCGTTGTGCTGTTCCTGTCTCAGTCCTGTCACAGTTATTTTCTCCTTTGTAACAATGAACATTCATTCATATTGACATCATATCACAGCCGGGAACAAAAAGCAATAGAAAATTATCTTTTCCGGGCAGAAAAACAAAGGCGGGATAATTGATTTCCCGGCTTTTTTCCCGCCCGGACAGCAGGGCATTTTCCGCCCGAAAAATTCCTCCGGAAAATTTTCCGAAATGGGTTGACATCCTCGGAAAAATGTAGTATTATACCCAGAGCAAAAATCAACCGGGCTGAAATGTCCGGAAAACCGCGACTGTAAGGTGCCATCACCGGCGCCCCAAAGGAGATGATTTTCATGTTACCGCTCGAAACACCGACCCCGGAAATACTTTCGGCAATGAAGGAAAAGGGTATTTCCGAAGACTCAGTTTACGCGCTCGTCTCTCTTGACCTGCACGTTGACGGAAACTACGGCGAAAGCTGGCTCATCGCGGACAGAGAAAGCATGACCCTTCACTGCTTCTCGTCCCACGGTCACGTCTCCGAGGATGAAAAATATCCGCGCGACAAAAAAACTCCCCCTGCCGTGTTCGATTATCACACCGCTTACGACATGAGGGAATGCTGCGGCTGGTATGTTGACAACTTCGTTTCGTCAAACCGGTTCCTTGCAAGGAAGGGGGCACCGTTCGTCCCCGATCCGGAGCTTGACGAAAAAGAGAACCGCGAGCGCGAGACGGCTTACGGCAGCAGCCTTGAGACATTTGTCATCGCATTCTGTACCAACGCAAAGAAAAAGCGCCTTTTCGCCTTCATCGACATCATAGAAAGGCTTCAGCAGGGCGAGATACTGAATGACGACGACCCGCTTTTCGATCAGTTCAACCTGAAATGCCCCAAGTGCGGCAGGGTATACAAGGATCAGGAGCGGAAAATATGCGAGTACTGCTCGAACAACTCGGCGGTATTCAGAAGGCTCGTCGGCTACTGTGCCGACTACAAGGGGCTTATGATCACGGTGATCGTCTGTATGCTCCTGACCTCCGGGATATCGCTCATTACGCCGATCCTCAACGGTAAGGTGCTGTTCGACCAGGTCATAACCCCGCCGAACGCCGACGGGACGCTGGGACAGCTGCACGGGCGCGGATGGGTCTTCGGCGTTGTCGGGATCATCTTCGGCACGGCACTGCTGTCGCTGCTTATAAACATAATACAGAACCGGGCGAACCACAGGCTCTCAGCCCGCGTCACGCAGAGAATGAAGATGGACGTCTTCACCGCGCTTCAGACAATGTCGCTGTCGTACTTCAGCAAAAATCCGACGGGGCGTCTTGTCCACCACGTCAACAACGATGCGGCAAAGGTGCGGCAGTTCTTCATCGACGGCGTGCCGAACCTTGTGATAAACTCGCTCAATTTCATCGGGCTTACGGTACTGCTTTTCGGGATGAACGCAAAGCTGACGCTTATCGTCTTTATCCCGGTGCCGATAATCGTGCTGATCTTCCGGTTTGCTCTCCCCAGACTGTGGAATTCCTTTACGAAGCAGTGGAAGAGGAACGCAGACCTGAATTCCATGCTGA
>CAZWJM010000265.1:0-1653 GCA_964634435.1 uncultured Oscillospiraceae bacterium
TACATCCGCAGCATCTGTCCCGATTGGCCGGAATAAACAAAAAAGCGGAGCGACAGCTCCGCTTTTTGCTATGCTTGCTATATAACATGCATTCTCTGTCATGCTGCAGCAGGAAAAGAATAACCGCGAGAATGCTTGCTATACCTTTTTCGTAATAGCCTTCTTTTCTGCTGTGTTTGTGTTGTAAATAACCGCTGCGCTCGGGAAAATCTTAGTCTCACAGGACATCACCGCCTTTCTAATCCATAACGATGGTTCCGCTTTGAGGAGGTACTTCAACGGATGGTGGTGTATAATCTTTCCATTCCTGCGCCCACTGCTCACGGGCGGCAAGAACTTCGTCAGGATCGGCACCATCGTCTATGAGCTGATGATATTCCTCCTGCGTAAGCAAGTAAAATGTATCACCCCGTAAAATGCCGACAGGTCCTACACTCCCTCCTTCACTCGTTGTTTCTGACCATGTAGTCAGCTCCGGTGGAAGCTGGATATAGTCGTAATCCGTCTCTTTCTGAGTGTACCCGGCAAAAAATGCCCTGACTTCCGGGACGGTCAGACAGGCAATACACATGGCGCTCAAAATAACTGCTGCAAACACAGCTGCGCGTTTGGCTAATTTTCCTCTCTGTCCGGACGGTGTATATGTGTCGCAGATTTGCAGGCATGACGCATCTACTGCGCCGATGGCATCAAATAAAATGCGCTCATTCATATATCGTATTCCTCCTTCAGATAAATCCGCAGTTTCTTTCGCGTTCTGGAAAGGATGGTTGCCACAATGGCTTCTGTTAAGTTTACGGCATCCGCTATTTCATGAAGACTCTGCACATAAAAATAGCGCCGCAGAAAAATGGCGGCATCCCTGCGTGAAATGCCCTTCAAAAAGGTGGAAATCACAGAGGACAGCTCTTTTGCAAAAATAATGTCCTCGGGATGTCCGGCCGCAGGAATACAATCCTGCAGCTCGTCCAGTACGACATCTGTCTGTCCGCGACCTCGTTTGTTTGCGCAGCGCAAACTCAGTTTGTTCAGGGATAAATTGCGCACGATTTTCAGAAAAAACGCCCGAAGATAATACGGCCTTTCCGGCGGCATGGCGTTCCACGCCCGCATCCATGTGTCGTTGACACATTCCTCCGCATCCTCTTTATTGTCTAATATGCGATGAGACACGGCGAAACAGACTGGGCCAAACCGTTCCTGAGACAGTGAGATCGCCAGCTCATTCCGCTGCCAAAACAAATCAATAATCCCTTCATCCGTTATTTTGTCGTACATTTTGTTATATTCCTTTCCATAGACTTATAGCAAAACAAAGACGCCTTCACTTATATAGACCGAAAAAACCTCTATCATATAACACGGATGCGGATTTTATGTGAGCGCTATCTCAAACGCGCGGAGGAGCAGTTTTACGGCGAACTGTCCGCGGCTTTGGGCATGGAGCGGAAGGCGCTGGAGGACTACATCCGCAGCGTCTGTCCCGATTGGCCGGAATAAACGAAAAAAGCGGAGCACCGGCTCCGCTTTTTTTGTGTATCGAAAACCACTCGCTGGGCGAGTGGTTCAAAAGAGGCTTTTGCCGATGAGGAAAAATGAAACTCCCTCTGTTATAGTAGAGATGCGGTCTGGCAACTGCAAACTACAAAACAA
>CAZWJM010000266.1:0-1644 GCA_964634435.1 uncultured Oscillospiraceae bacterium
AAAGCGATGGCTGTACTGTTTAGTGTTATAGGTTCTGTCTCCATATTTCCTACCCAGAACGCGTCCCATAACACGGGCAAATGCGATCATCGGGTTCCCCTGAAGCACAACATCTTTAATAGAAAGGGATAAATTCCGGTAGGCTTTTGGTGTTTCTAAGAGATGAACCTGCGACGGCAGCAAACTCAGCAGTTCGCCCTCGCGGCGCAAAAGCAGCAGATCCACCTTGCATCGGGAGTAGTCAATGCTTTGAAGCATTCCCAAAAGACTGCTCTCCGCACCGCCTATTTCCATGGAATAATGAACAATAAGTATTTTTTTCATTTAAGACCGACTTTCTTGCAAATACCGTACAAAAGGTGAAACAGGCTGGGACAATCGTGCTCCAGCAGGAAACGATACTTTTCCTTCCACGATAAGTGTGTAGAAAGACGCACCCTTTTTGCCGCATCTCGGATAATTGGTTTCAACACAGCCTGCTGATCCATTAAATTCAATTCCTTTGCGCGCTTTATTCGGAAATCAGCATTTTGCAGGAGACAAGCATTTGCAAATTCGCTCCACGCTTTTTCATTCGGATAAGTATTCTGAAAGAATTGTAAATCCTTCTGCAGACTGAAAACCTGGTCCATTCTATCCGTGGCATTTGACGACAAACATATCGAGCTACTATTGCCGCGATAGTAGTAATACATTGCCTCATTAATAAAGCAAATATTTTCTGAGGCGCATACACACTTGACAGAATAGTTCCTGTCTTCAACGTATTTCAGGGATTCATCAAATGTGAACTTACGCGCGATCGAATTGCGAATTAGTTTATTGCATACAGCGCTGTAAATAGTCTGAGCTTGCATATAGGTATTATGGAGGTAAGTTGTCACATTGATAGGTACGGGCCCAATACATGTGGGAACACTGAAATTATAGTTTTCTTCTGATCCGCTTATACATGTGCAAAAAACGAAATCACTGTTATTTGCGGTGGCACAGTTGAATAAGGTTTCATACAGATAAGGGCTGACATAGTCGTCTGCATCTACAAATGAAATAAAATCTCCTGTAGCATACGCCAATCCCAGATTCCTTGCATGAGAAACACCGGCACAATCTGCAACGATTAGTTTTGTATTACCATATTGCTCCTCATATTTTTTGCAAATTGCCAATGAATGATCGGTCGAGCCGTTCTCCACCAGAATAATCTCTAAATCCTTATAAGTGTTGCTCAGCACAGACTGGATACACCTATCAAGATACTTCTCAACATTGTGAACAGGTATAATGACACTAATCATAGTTTGCCCTCCACTTTTAATACGGTAAATTTATGTATCTCCAATTAATCAGCTTCACATACCACTTTGCTTTGTTTCGCTCAGCTTCAGCACCGTGCCACGGTGTTTTTTTCAATACATCCCAATATTGATCGCGGTATGGATGCTTGCAATCCTTCACCCATGGGCGACTGGTAAAACTGGGGGTAAAGTGCAAAATAGCCGGTTTATTTTTAGCTTCAGCAATTTCTTCCGTCGTATAGAATGCCGCATGATCCTGGAAATACTTGTTTAGGCGTCTACGATCAAAAATATAATGGATCGTCATCAAATTATAACGAATCGGCAAGATTGCGCAGTCATTTTT
>CAZWJM010000267.1:0-1642 GCA_964634435.1 uncultured Oscillospiraceae bacterium
AGGGGAAGGCTTTTATGCACTAATTTAGTGCAACGCAAATCCCAACAAACACTGCTCCGCACTTGCAGACATAGACCAGCGCTGCGGTTTTCTGCGCACCCCCGAACCGGGATACCGCAATATTGTATAAGTAAAATTGAAAGGCGATTTATAAAGATGGCAGAGCTCACACCGATGAAAATGCAATACCAGGAGATCAAGGCCAAGCACAGCGACTGCCTGCTGTTCTTCCGCCTCGGCGACTTTTACGAGATGTTCGACGAGGACGCGCGCATCGCCTCGCGCGAGCTCGACCTTGCGCTGACGACCCGCGACCGCGGCGTCAAAGACCCCGAGCAGCGCACGCCGATGTGCGGCGTGCCGTACCATAGCTGCCAGAGCTACATCGCGCGGCTCATCGCCAAGGGCTACAAGGTTGCCATCTGCGAGCAGATAGAGGACCCGGCAACGGCCAAGGGCCTTGTAAAGCGCGACGTTATAAGGATAATCACCCCCGGCACGGTGACGGATGCGGCCATGCTCGAGGAGGGCAGGAGCAACTACCTGGCCGCGGTGTACTACGAAGCGGGCAAGTGCGGCGCTGCGTTCTGCGATATCTCGACCGGCGAATTTTGCGCTGCGGCATTCCAGGGCGAAACGCTCAGCCACGTCCTCAACGAGCTCGGCCGATTTGCCCCGCGCGAGCTTATCATGAACAAGGCCGCCGCCGAGACGCAGACGATACCCGACTTTGCGCAGAAAAAGCTCGGCTGTCTGCTGGAGATGGGCGGCGATGATTACGATTATATGGAGTGCGCCGCACGCGTGTGCGAGCAGTTCGGGCTGGCCTCGGTCGACGAGGCGGGGCTGGGCGACGCTCCGGCGGCGATATCTGCCTCGGGCGCGCTGCTTAAATACATAAGCGAAACGCAAAAGACCGACATGGCGCATATCCGGCGGATAGACCTGTTCACCGGCGGGCGATACATGGAGCTTGACTGGTCAACGCGCCGCTCGCTTGAGCTGACGGAATCCCTGCGCACGGGCGAAAAGCGCGGCTCGCTGCTGTGGGTGCTGGATAAGACCAAGACCCCCATGGGCGGCAGACTTCTGCGTGCATGGGTCGAGAGGCCGCTGCTGAGCCCGATGGCGATAAAGCGCAGGCTGGACGCGGTGAACGAGCTGTTTTGCGACAATGTTGCGCGCGGCGAGCTCATCGACGCACTGCGCGGCATGGGCGATATGCAAAGGCTCATCGGCCGCATAGTCTACGGCACGGCAAACGGCCGCGACCTGCTGACGCTGCGCGACTGCGCGGCGGTGCTGCCGAGGATAGTTCAGCTTCTCGCCCCGTTCAAAAGCGCGGAGCTGCGCGGCATCGCGGGGCTGGACACGTTAGATGAGATCTATAAGCGCATAAACTGGGCCATCTGCGACGATCCCCCGTTTTCCGTGCGCGAGGGCGGCATACTCAAGCCCGGCTACTCCGAGCAGGTCGACAAGCTGCGTAAAATACGCGATAACGGCGCGCAGGCCGTGGCCGAGATGGAGGCCAAGGAACGCATACGCACCGGCATCAAAAAGCTCAAGATCGGCTACAACAAGGTGTTCGGCTACTTCATCGATGTGCCGAAATCCGCCGACGAGGGCAAGATCCCCGATA
>CAZWJM010000268.1:0-1628 GCA_964634435.1 uncultured Oscillospiraceae bacterium
AGCGCCGCTTTTGCTTATCCGCACATCGGCCGAGGAGTGGCGCGCCTGCAATAAGCCGAGCCTGAGATATGTCGACACGTGGACGGGCATATGCGAGGTAAAGCCGTTTTCTTATTCGCAAAGCGGCATCGGCCCTGTCGGACGCAGCTACGATGTGTTCGGTGACGGAGCGGTGCTGCTCGTTCACACGCCGGGGCACAGTCACGGCCTGTTTTCCGTCATGCTCCGCGGCGCGGAGGGCTATGTCGTCCTCGGAAACGACGCGGCGTACATGCCGGAATCGTTCTCAGAGCACGCGATACCGGGCTTTACCGTCGATAACGACCTTGCCGCAAAGTCGCTCGACTGGCTTATAAGCTGCCGGGAGGACAGCGCCTGCTTCGGAGTGTTCGTAAACCACGACCCCACCGTCACAGAGCAGGAAATTGAGCTGACACTTAAATAAAGCGAAAACCACAGTCTTACCTGAGACTGTGGTTTTTAAATTATTCGCCGCTCCAATGCCGGAGCTTCGGCAGAAATGAGCCGAAGTATTCGCGCGCCTTGTCCGCGGGGAACTCGGGCGTTGCCATGTGCTCAACGAGGAAATCCGTGAGCTCATCCAGGCTGGTGTAGACAAATTTGCCGTCATCATAGCACCACTTGCAGTAGTCCTCGTTAAACTGCCCGTTCGTCTCGCGGCTGATGGTCGAGTCGTCCAGCGGCATACCGCAGCACTGACATATAAGCGTGCGCGGCGAGCCCAGCAGCGTGTTTATCGAAACGTCAAACAGCTTGGACAGAAGCTTGAGCGTCTCCGTGTTCGGCACCGTGTCGCCCGTCTCCCAGCGCGAGACCGCCTGCCGCGTGACGAAGCACTTTTCGGCAAGCTCATCCTGCGACATGCCGCTTTTGCGCCGAAGTTCAGCAATAACATCCTTTGTATCCATAAAGTTCGCCTCCATGAACAATAGTATATCACGATCCCGCACCATTGCAAAGCAACTGCCTGTTGCGTTGGGCTATATTTATGCTCAGCGCGCCGACGGGGTTTTCCGAGCGGACTGGGTGCAAAGCGGTTGAAAAGTGCGGGAGGCTGTGCTATAATCTTCTATTACAGCACAGCTAAGAGCATAAGGAGAATATACATATATGAAACTCGGTATCGTGGGGCTTCCCAACGTCGGAAAGTCCACATTATTTAACGCCATCACAAACGCCGGAGCGGAGAGCGCAAACTATCCGTTCTGCACCATCGAACCGAACGTCGGCATGGTCACGGTCCCCGACGAGCGCCTGGATTTCCTCGCGTCCATTTACGAGCCTAAGAAGTACACGCCCGCCGTTATCGAATTTGTCGACATCGCGGGTCTTGTCAAGGGCGCGTCCAAGGGCGAGGGACTGGGCAATAAGTTTTTGTCGAACATCCGCAACACCGACGCTATCGTCCACGTTGTAAGATGCTTTGACGACGAAAACGTCATCCACGTCGAGGGCGGCACGGACCCGAAGCGCGACGTTGAGATAATTGACCTTGAGCTTATCATGGCCGATATGGAGATGGTCGAGCGCAGGATAGAAAAGGCCAACAAGAACGCCAAGGGCGACAAGAAATATCTGCACGAGGCCGAGGTGTTCCAGGGACTTCT
>CAZWJM010000269.1:0-1625 GCA_964634435.1 uncultured Oscillospiraceae bacterium
TCCGCGGCGCGCTTTTCCCTGTCGTTCTTTCCGCGGAAGGGGGTGCGCTGGTTCTGATTGTTGTTCTGCTTCTTGAGCTTCTGTTTTTCCGGAGCAAAGCTGTTTCTCTTGCCGCTGCCGTCGGCGGCAACGAAGCTTTCAAGCTTTTCGTCGTACTTGGAAAGATCGACATCGTTTGCCCTTGTATCGACGGTTCTTGTCTTTCCCACCCTGCTGTCTCCGGAGGAAACGATAACGCTGCCGCTCTTTTCGGGCTTTTCTGCCTTTCCGCCGATCGTGAATGCCGGTTTTTCCTGCTGGGGCTGCGGCTTCTTCTGGTCGCGGGGCTTCTGCTCCTTCTGACGGCTGACCTCCGGCTTTTTCTCAAATCTGCCGAATCTGTTTGCCTGATTGCCGCGCGGATCGTTCTTCGCGTCCTGAGCCGGCTTATTGTCGGACGGTTTCTTTGTGCCGTCGGGCTTCTTCATCTCCGCAGGCTTTCTTGCCGGAGCGGGGGGCTGCTGCCTGTCATTTGCCGGTCTGACAGCATCCTTCTTCGCGGGCTGTTTTGCCGGAGCGTTCTGCGCGGAGCCTGCGCTTTCCTGCTTTGCCGGCTCCGGCTTTGGCGCGGAAGCATCGTCCTTCCGGGCTATGGTGACCTTTCCGGCAAGATAGTCGTCGAAGTTTGCGACCTGCTTCTTTGAAGTCAGCGCCTCCATAACGACGTTGAATTCCTCTGTCTCGACGACTGAGGAATGCTTTCTGCCGGTCATTCCGAGCTTCGTGAACAGATCAAGAAGATCCTTGCTCTTCATGTTCAGGTCTTTTGCCATCGTGTTGATCTTATATTTCTGGTTATTTATCATTCTGTGACCAATCCTTTCATGATCGTTCAGACCTGTCGGTCCTCATACCGTCAAAAGCGGAGACGGCTTTCGATATCCCTGCCGTAAAATCACGGTCGAACACCGCGCATACGGCAGCTGACGGGCTTTTCCCCGTCCGCTGTCCAATCTCGTCGGCGGGAATACCGGTAACATAATAACTCATGTTATAGTATGTGCAGGCATTGATTATTCTCTTCTTCGTGTTCGCCGAGGCATCGGCGGCGATAAGCACTATCCCGAGCGGGTGCTTCGGTTTTCCGTCCCCGTCGTCGGGAATGCCGTGACGCCTTATGTCATCGCAGACCCTGTCGGTGCCGCACGAGAGCTTTCCCGCCCTCATGGCAAAACCGAGAAGCGAAAGCAGCTTGCCGTTCAGTATCTTTTCCCGTGCCTCTTCCGGAAGCTCCTGCACCATCCTGTCTTTTTCCGTCACTTTTCCGAAAGCCCCCTCTCAAGTTCTTCGTAAACCTCATCGGAGATCGTGACCTCGAGATTTCTCTCCAGCCGCTTTGCCTTTCTTGCCTTTTTCAGGCACTCGGCACTGCGGCAGATATACGCGCCTCTTCCTGCTTTTTTGCCGGTCGGATCAAGCTCCGCGCCGCCGTCGGGAAGTCTGACCACCCTGATCAGGTCCTTCTTGGGAAAAGATATCCCGCACCCTACGCATCTGCGTTCGGGGATCTTCTTTTCTTTCATCGGGTGATATGCTCCTTACTGATCGACCTTTATATCGATCTTGAAGCCGGTGAGACGTGCGGC
>CAZWJM010000270.1:0-1619 GCA_964634435.1 uncultured Oscillospiraceae bacterium
GTCGGGCTTGCCGCAGCCGAATTCCTCGCCGCGATCATAGTAAATTTCGGAGCAGGGGCCGCAGGGACCGGAGCCGTGCTCCCAGAAGTTATCCTCCTTGCCGAAGCGGAAGATCTTCTCTTCAGGAATACCGATCTCATCGTGCCAGATGTTCCAAGCCTCGTCGTCCTCCAGAAAGACACTGGGATACAGGCGATCCGCCTCCAGACCGACCCACTCGGGGCTGGTCAGAAATTCCCAGGACCAGGCAATGGCCTCGTGCTTAAAGTAGTCACCGAAGGAGAAGTTTCCCAGCATTTCAAAATAGGTACCGTGGCGAGCGGTCTTACCTACATTCTCAATATCGCCGGTACGGATGCACTTCTGGCAGGTGCAGACGCGCTTGCGGGGAGGCTCTTCTTCCCCCTTGAACCAGGGCTTCATGGGGGTCATACCTGCATTGATCAGCAGGATGGACTTATCGTTCTGAGGCACCAGCGAAAAGCTGGGCAGGCGCAGATGGTCTTTGGTTTCAAAGAACTTGAGAAACATCTCGCGCAGTTCGTTCAAACCATGATAGGGATGTGACATAGTTGTTTGCTCCTTTATATAATATATTTTTTTGATACAAATAAAAAAAGACCGCGCCACCGCATAGGGGCGAAGTCTTACTTCACGGTACCACCCTAATTATCCCTCGTTCAAGGGCATCTTAGATCATCCTGTATCGCGGATGGGACGGACGGCTCATCGCCGTCTGCTCAGAAGTGGCTGTTTGCTTTGCTTTGCCGATGGGCTTGCACCCTCCCCATCTCGCTCAGGCCGCGTATAGGCAAACTGGCTTCCTCAACGCATTTTCATATTGCTATATATTTTACCACAAATCATCCCATTGTCAACACAAGAAATGACATCCTTTGCCCTGTTTTTGTCCATTTTTCTCTTGAAGACGATCCGTTTTCTGCGAAACTTATGCAAAAAGCGCTGTCAAAAAAGCCCCCGAAGCCATCATACAGTAAGTTTTTCGTAAAAACACCTCGGTATCGGAGGATACCGAGGTGTTTGTTTTATTTTGTTTTGACTACGACATTTTCATCCCCCAGCCACTCCCTGCACTCCTGTAAAAGTGCGGGATGATGCAGGCAATGAGTGCCCAGCAGCTTACCGCTGTCAGCAATGCGGATTTTGACAGGCGTCTCTCCCTCAAACATGGACATCACCAGCTTAATATGCCGCATTTCCCTGCTGTCCAAGCTGGGAACGCGCAGATAAATGGTGGCATCTGCGGACGGTTCCGCCTTTTTTTCGCTCACAGGCTTGTCCTCGATCTGCTGCAGCGGATAGAGGGAATCACACATGATCTGCGGCGGTTTTTCATCGCGCACAGACAGTCTGCCCTTTACCAGAACAGGCGTGTTGACCTGCATATAGCTGCCGCACTGCTCAATCACCCGGTTAAAGCACAACAGCTCAATGGAGGCCAGTTCATCCTCCACCACCACATACGCCATGAGGGAGTTATTCTTGGTCGTGCGGGTCTTGCTGGAGATCACCACACCGGCCACGGTGACATTTTGTCCGTCGTGGAAAGGATGCGGGCCGTCTTCTGTGGAGAAGCTCTCCATAATGGCATGGATGGG
>CAZWJM010000271.1:0-1612 GCA_964634435.1 uncultured Oscillospiraceae bacterium
GCAGAATTGCTGGCTGACGAGTCCATCAAGGAAGCCTATCTGGGCAAGAAAAAGAACTGAATGTACGAAAATACCGCTGCCGGAGGGCAGCGGTATTTCTTTTAGAGCCGTTTTTTACTGTATGGGAGAAAGAAGTGTAAGGACCATTCGCTATAGATAACGCACTGTAACAACAGATATGACAGCTTTGAACCGCTGCATGGATCAAAAGCTTGACAAAGCTACAGGATAACGAATATAATAAGTGCAAGACCCTTTACAGGAGCGATGAAAGGGGAATTACGGCTTGGTTACGGAGCCGCGGATATTTGCGCCGGCCCATGTGCCCTGATAGCTGCCGTAAGTTCTGAAATTCAGTTTGTATGTGCCGCTGTCTTTTGTCCAAGAACGAGAACCAGAATCTACACCATACACATAAAAACTGTCGCCTGTTTTGCTATAGGAAAGACCGCTTTTTCGCAACAATGAGATTTGCACATACTTATCAACGGGGATATTTTCCGTAAAGCCGTATGTGGTATGATGTACGGTAAAGGTCGTTCTTGAGGACAAGGTAAATTTACTTACAGAATTCTTGTCTCGGATGTCTGTCCCACTATAGGTTAGGAGCGTGGTTGTTGCCGCATAGGCTATTGTCGTACATAAGAACAATGCGCAGAACAATGTTGCGAAAAATGCGGCGATCTTTTTTGACTGTTTCATCATTAGCTACCTCCAAACATAAACATTCCATACAGCGCGACGATGCTTAGATCCTAACACAACTTTATTTTATACAATGATAGGGGAAATGACAATGAAAAAATACCAAAAACAACTGATTTCGTTATTTGCGGGGGCTGTACTGGGATATCTGCTCTACTATTATTTTTTCATAGAAGTATTAGCGCTGTTTTTTACAGACGGCTTTTTCTATTTGGCCATTAGTATAGCGGCTTTAATCATGTGCGTCATTGGCTGCGCTGCTATGATTTATGTCATATGGCAAAAACGAATAAGTAAATGGATGCTTATTCTGCTTATCACAGCCTATATGGCAGCAATGTTGGTGGTTTTATTTGGCAGAAGCCAAATAGGCCGCATAGCAGTGCTGAATCCCCTGATCGGGCTTTCGGAGCTGAACAATTTGGAAATGCTTGTGGAAAGTCTGTTGAATCTTGTGCTGTTTATTCCCGTCGGTTTTTTCTTCAGGAACAAAAAACCGGGGAAGGTGATATTATGGGCGCTCATTATTTCAATCGGAATCGAAGCAGTACAATATGTTACCATGCGGGGTATTTTTGATACACTTGATATTATTCTGTATATGCTGGGCATAGGCTTGGGGGCCATTATATTCCGCAAGCTGAAGCTGAAAATAGAATAGCACCGGAGACGGCAAATCGGGTATAAAACGGGACAACGCCATGGCGAGATGGCCGTTTGCCGCATCAAAGCAAGGTGCCGGCGCAGAATTGCCGGCTGACGAGTCCATCAAGGAAGCCTATCCGGGCAAGAAAAAGAACTGAATGTATGAAAATACCGCTGCCTGAGGGGCGGCGGTATTTCTTTTCTTCAAGAGATCTGCTATAATGATGCAAAACAGAGAGGAGGCGACGGCACATGGTTTGGC
>CAZWJM010000272.1:0-1609 GCA_964634435.1 uncultured Oscillospiraceae bacterium
GCTGATACAGGTTTTCAAGCTGACTTTTGACCGCTTCCAGACGGTCAGGCATCTTGTCGAGCGCATTGTCGATACGGATGAGATTGCCGCGGGCATCTGCGCCCAGCTCTGCGCGGTGGGACATTTCGCCTTTGAGCGTCAGAATGTGCTTGTGCTCAAAAACGTCATAATGGACGGACATGGAAAAGCCCCGGTAGTGACCGATCAGAAGCGGCTCGGAGTTTTTGACCTCCTTGCAGGCATCCAAAAGCGCGGCACCGGCGTTTTCTTTATCCGTCAGCTTATCACCCCGGATTTCCATGCCGGCAAAGCCATCAGCAGGGTGCGGGTGCGCGGCAAGCGTTTTCATATCCGCTTCAAAGCCTTTGATGAAGCCCTTGCTCTGTTCAATCTTCTCCGGGTAGTATTTCATGAGGTTATCTTCCATTCTGTACTGCTTGCTCTGATGGTCAGCCTTCATAATCTTGAGCTTCGATACATCCACATCCAAGTCCATACGTTCCTTGATTCGCGGGTCTCCGGCGCACAGCGCCTTGATCTCCGCAAACGAAAGCGCCGTTTCGTCCACGTCATCGCAGGATCGAAGCGGCGTTTTGCTGGTCATGATCTGAGAAATGAATTTCTGCTTGTTCTCAACGGTCTGCCACAGGTAGGCATCAAAGGTTCCTTCGGTGACATAGCGGCATACATGTGCATCAGCTCCGGGACGAGGTTGGTAAGCGAGATATAGTTTCGGACAGTATCTCCGCTGATACCAACGGAATTGCCGATTTCATCATCGCTTCGGAAATTAGCCGAAACATTCGGCGCATTTTCTTTTTCCGCTTTGGACGGTCTGCCCGCCCGGTGTTTGATGGCTTCCAGCTTCATCTTGTAGGCCATCGCACGCTCGGAGGGCAGGATGCTTTCACGTTGGAGATTACTGTCCACCATGATAATCGTGGCGGCATCGTTATCCATATCACGGACGATACAGGGCATCGTCTCCAGCCCTGCAAGCTCACTTGCGTGTTTACGTCTGTGTCCGGCCACAATCTCATAACCGCCGTCAGGAACAGGACGGACGATAGCCGGAACAAGAACACCGAACTGCTTGATGCTTTCTGCGGTCTCTTTCATAGAATCATCCTCACGTACTTGAAATGGGTGGTTGGGAAATGGGTGAAGCTCCGACAGCGGAAGGTTGACAACAACCTCCTGCGTAAGAGCTGCCGTGTTAGGAAGATCTGCTTCTGTGAGCTTTTTACTTTTAGATGTTGACATTGTTACCTCCTGTTTCTGGGCATGAAAAAAGGCACTTCCGTTAGGAAATGCCTTGAAAAAAGATGCCTATATTCTGCTTTTGGGGTGTAAATATCGCTGCCTGAAAGTTCAAAAACGTTGATATTACTGGCTTTTCTCGCTTGTTACTATAAGAACACTCGGACCAAAAACAGCGTTTGCGCTTTAGCGCGAACGCTGTTTTTATTTACCGCGGCGGGATGAGAAGTACGCCCCCCTTCAAAGGGTGAAATCCCGTCACTCGCTGCACCGAATCAATAAGGAGGGCGTTGCCATGACAACTCGCATAGAACACGACACCATGGGCGAGGTGCGCGTACCTGCGGAC
>CAZWJM010000273.1:0-1599 GCA_964634435.1 uncultured Oscillospiraceae bacterium
TGAGCGGGAAAACGGTCGGAAGTGCCGTACCCTCTGCGGCTGATACCGGGTTCATGTCGCTTGCGCTTGCCGAGGCGCGGACGGCGGCTGAGCTAGGAGAGGTTCCGGTCGGTGCGGTCATTGTGAAGGACGGCGCGGTCATTGCCTCGGCGCACAATCAGCGGGAGGTGCTGAACGATGCCACAGCCCACGCAGAGATTCTTGCGGTAAGGGAGGCCTGCCGGGTTCTCGGCGGGTGGAGGCTTTCCGGATGCACGCTTTATGTCACGCTTGAGCCGTGTGCGATGTGTGCCGGCGCGGCGGTCAATTCCCGGCTGTCGCGGATCGTTTTCGGCGCCTACGATTTCCGTTTCGGCTCCGCGGGCAGCATTGCGGACATTCCCTCACTTCCCCTCAACCACCGTCCGTCGGTTATCGGCGGCGTTATGAGAGACGAATGCGAAGACCTTCTGCGGGGGTTTTTTGAGGAGAAACGGTAGGGGAGGAACGACTACTTTCTTTAAAAAGAAAGTAGCAAAGAAGTGTACTGAAAAGAGGATTTATTGTCCCAATGAATTGCATTTGAGGAGCGCTTTACCCAATCATGGCAAATCAACACATCACCAAAAATCCGGAGTCAAAAGGAAAATTATACTTATGAGCGAAAAAATCTACACCATACCGGTAAACGAGGCATTCGAGGCGTGCGCGGAGGACAAAAGCCGCGGGTGTCCGTTCTGCCGGCTGTACAACAAGCTGGAAGCCGACGAGACAGACCTTATCCTCGGCGCGTCGATGATGGAGCCGGACGTCAGAATAAAGACCAACGAAAAAGGCTTTTGCGCGACGCATTTTCAGATGCTGCTTTCGGGGAAAAACCGTCTCGGGCTGGGGCTTATGCTTGAATCGCACACGGAACAGCTGAAAAAGGAGCTTGCCGACAAGGGGCTTGCCGCGCTTGTCGGAAGGGTCGGGATCGCCGCGCCGAGAAGGGTCGCAAGGCTTGAAACAAGCTGTTATATCTGCGACAGGATCGAATATTCCTTCAGCCGGATGCTTTCGAACGCGGTGCTTCTCTGGTCGGAGGACAAGGCGTTCCGGGAGAAGGTGAAGGCTCAGCCCTACATCTGCCTGCCGCACTTCGGGATGTGGCTTGCGGCGGCGGAAAAGGAGCTTAAGCGCGGGTATCCCGACTTCTACCGCGAGGTATCGGAGCCGGTATATGCCTGTTTCGATTCCCTCCGCGAGGACATTTCGTGGTTCTGCAAAAAGTTCGATTACCGATACGACGCCGAGCCTTGGGGCAATGCCAAGGATGCCCCCGACAGGGCGGGAAAATTCCTCTGCGGCGATCTTCACAAGCCGATAAAGTAGCCTCTCATTCGTCGGAATGCACAAATTCCGCGCCGCATTTTTGTTGATAATGCCGATTGACATATCAAAGCAACGGGTAGGTACTGATCTTCGTATCAGAATACGGAACCTTTGAGAGCTTTTCTGCATCGGCTTTCGGTCAGATGAAAAACGTTGCCCTTCCGGCTTCCTTCTCGGAAGAAAAGATAAAAACGGCGCTTGACACGGCTATGACAAGTGCCAATGCGGACAAAAACGACTACACCG
>CAZWJM010000274.1:0-1599 GCA_964634435.1 uncultured Oscillospiraceae bacterium
AACGCAAAGCTTCCAAGCTCGGAAAGGCTGTCAGGCAGTGTAACCGCCGTAAGTGATGCGCATTCGTAAAAAGCTCTGCTGCCGATCATCGAAAGCGACTGACCGAAAGCTATGCTGACAAGAGAACCGCATGATTCAAAAGCCGATTCACCGATACCGGTGAGGGCTGCGCCTGTTGATACGGTTTTCAGATTGCGGCAGTCGGCAAATGCCTTCTGACCTATGACAGTGACACCCGTCATGGATATTCCGGTCAGCGATTCACAGGAGTAAAACGCTTTTTCGCCGAGAGCCGTTACCGATGACGGCAGTGTGACATCTCTTACTGCCGTGAGAGAAAAAGCCGAGTTCCCGATTGAAGCCACGCCGTTCTGAACCGTCAGTGACTCAAGTGACGAACAGCCGTAAAACGCCGCTCCTCCGACATTTTTCACCGTTCCGGGAATGACGGCGGAATTCAGCGAAGAGCAGTCCTCGAATGAGCAGGCACCGATCGATGCAAGCCCGGACGGAAGCGAGACCGAGTCAAGCTGTCTGCACCCCGAGAAGGCATAATTCCCCACCGATGTGACACCGGGCGAAATGATTACCGAGGTAATGACAACCCCGTCGGTTTTCGATGCGTACTTCGACCACGGAGCCGTTCCTGACGACTTGAAATCCGTCATGCTTCCGCTTCCGGAAACGGTAAGCACCCCGTCCCTGCCGAGCGTCCATGTCAGGTTGTCGCCGCAGGCGCCGGAAAATGCGCTGTCCTCCGAACGGAAGGTAAAGCCGTTGACATCGGCATACCTCTCTGCCTCGGAACCTCCGGCTCCGGTTATGACAAAGCCGGAGATGCGCCTGAATTCTTTGGAACCGCTGTCATATGTATATCCGAGAGCGTGAGCCTCGATTGAAATCACCGATTTCGGAACCGAAACCGGACTGACATCAAGTCCGAGAAAGGCGTTTACCCCTATTCCGGTTATGCCGGAAGGAATCTTCAGGGATTTTATCTGCGATGCGTATTCTGTCCACGGAACGTCGCTGACGGAATAACTGTTTATATTGCCGGTTCCGGTGATTTCAAGCACGCCGGAGTCGCTTAACGAATATTCAGCCGACGCACCGCAGGAACCGGAGATGACCGCGGCTCCCGTCACTGTCGCGAGTGCAAGCGATGCTGATAATACCGCAGCCGCAAGCACCGGCGATACCCGGACCTTTTTCAGAAATTTTGTTATTTTCATTCAAAACCTGCTTTCTGTGTTGCGGGAATGACACCCGAAGGAACAATCCGCGGTGCCATATAACTCGCATCGATTATACAACATCGCGGACGATCTGTCAATACACCTGTTCTGCGCCTGACCGGACGGCTCAGACCGTTTTCTTTTTCCTCGGCGCGAAGACCCACTTTTTCTGGAGAAAATAGCTGACGAAGAACATGGCAAAATCGACCGGCGGCTTCACAAACTTTGCAACCGTATTCTTTTCGGTCAGAAACAGCTTGTTTATTATTACTATCAGCTCGGTAGAAAGAAGCATCACGAACACCGATACGGCAAGGTATCGTACAGCCGTCGTGATGTTCTTCTTTTTTGTTCTGAAAACCAC
>CAZWJM010000275.1:0-1588 GCA_964634435.1 uncultured Oscillospiraceae bacterium
GGGCAGCGTGACCACATTGAGGCCCTGCTCGCGCAGCAGGTTCGCGGTCTTGTGGGTGCCGTTGCCGCCCAGGATCACCAGGCAGTCCAGCTGCAGCTTGTAGTAGTTCTGCTTCATTGCGGCGACCTTGTCCAGGCCGTTCGCGTCGGGATCCTGAATCGTCTTGAACGGGGTGCGGCTGCTTCCCAGGAAGGTGCCGCCCTTGGTGAGGATGCCGGAGAAATCGTTATAGGTCAGCAGGCGGAACCTGCCGTAAATCAGGCCCTGATAGCCGTCGAGGAAGCCGTAAATCTCCACGTCCTCCTTGGCGTTGAAGAGCGTCTTGGCCACGCCGCGCATTGCGGCGTTCAGCGCCTGGCAATCGCCGCCGCTGGTCAGCATACCGATACGAATCATAATTTGAAACCTCCCTGACTGCATTGTTGCCGTATATTCAATGAATAATTCGCTTACAGTTTACATTATATACCATTCTCCGACGAGATACAAGTGGAAAATGGTGCATCGATCAAATTTTTGAAGCGGGCCTGCGCGGAATTTGGGAAAATGTGAACATCAAAACCGGAATTTGCACACGCGGATTTTACAATTGTTGTGGATTTGCGGTTGAATTTGTCGTAGGAATTGACTATAATAGTAGAATCAGAGGCGTATGCAAGCAGATGCGCCGAAGAATTTTCGTACGCACCGGAGCAGACCGTCCGGGGCAGGGGAGGAATACCTGTGGAAAACGCCCATCGATGGGATTTGAGCTATACACAGAATCGCGAACTGAGCTGGCTGAAATTCAACGAGCGCGTGCTGCTGGAGGCGGCGGATCCGACGGTGCCGCTGATCGAGCGTCTGCGCTTTGCGTCCATCTTCACCAGCAACCTGGACGAATTCTTCATGGTGCGCGTGGGAAGCCTGTTCGATCTGAACATGCTGGCGCCCGACGACGTGGAGAACAAGAGCGGCATGACGCCCGCGCAGCAGCTGGACAAGGTGTTCGACGCGGTGCGCCCGCTGATCGAGCGCAGGGATGAGATCTACAGCGAACTGGTGCGCGAGCTTGCGGCGAAGGGCGTATCGGAGATCGCCTACGAGGCCCTCACCGAGAGCCAGCGCAACTACATTCACGAGTACTACCGCAACAACATCCGCCCGGTGCTCTCGCCCCAGATCATCGACCGCAACCATCCCTTCCCGCATCTCAAAAACAAGGATCTCTACGCGGCGGCGCTGCTGAACAACCGGGGCAAGATGCTGCTGGGCATCGTGGACGTGCCCAAGTCGGTTCCGCCGATCCTGGTGCTGCCGGGCACGCCGACGCGCTTCGTGCGCACCGAGGCCGTAGTCGCCGCGCACCTGAAGAAGATCTTCAAGATCTACATCGTCGAGGAGGAGGCGGTGATCGCCGTCACCCGCAACGCGGATATCAGCCTGGACGAGGAGAAGTTTGACGAGGACAACCCTGACTTCCTGAACTACATGTCCCGCCTGCTGCGCAAGCGTGAGCGCCTCGCGCCGGTGCGGCTGGAGCTGCAGGGCTATGCGCCGCGACTGGCCAAGATGCTGGCAAGCTTTCTGAAGCTGGATATGAAGCAGG
>CAZWJM010000276.1:0-1584 GCA_964634435.1 uncultured Oscillospiraceae bacterium
TATCTTTTCGGCAAGGGCGGTCAGCTTTTTTTCGGAAAATCCGTCAAAGCTGCCTCCGGTTTTTGCCGCCCATGCCGCAAGCAGCTCCACCCAGCCTATGTGCCGGTCGGTGCCATGGGTCTTTATATCGTAATCGGACGCGGCGCGCAGCGCGGCGACAGTTGGGGTGAAATCTATGTATTTTATATTACCCTCGGCGTAAATGCAGTTTCCCTCATCGCCCGCCGGGGCGGATACGTCAAGGTATGCCGTTATAGCCTCGTCACTGCCCTTGTCCTTATCCGATGCCGGGACTCCGGCAAGATTCAGCCCGAGACAGATGACGGCTGCCAGCAAAATACATATACGTTGCTTCAAGGCTGCTACCTCCCATAAATATTTACTGAAATATATGCCGCAGTCTGAATAAAAATGATGAATATTCAAAGAAATATTCATATCGGTGTTGACTTTTATGATTTTAGAAGTATAATATTAGTATAATGGCGCGGAATGTTTATTTTGGCTTTTCCGCCCTGAAAGGAACGACATGACAAGACGAGAAGCAAGAGAATACGCCATTGGGCTTTTGTTTGAGTACAGTTTTCGCACCGCTGAGGACGCAGGGGAGATATACAACTCCGCCGTTGAGGTGCGTGAGATCCCGGAGGACGACTTCGTGAGAAGCCTTTATGCCGGAGTGATAGACAACCTTGAAGCCGTTGACGCGGCAATTTCGGCGAACCTGCACGGATGGAAGCCGGAAAGAATTTCGGGCGTTTCCCGCGCGATACTGCGCCTTGGCGTGTATGAGATACTGTTTTGCGACACGCCCGACGAATCGGCTGTCAACGAGGCTATTGAGCTTGTGAAGAAGTATGACGACGAAAAGGCGCGTCCGTTTGTGAACGGTGTGCTTAACGCCGTGATGAAGGGCAAGGGCACGGAGGCATCCGTGTAATGCTGTTCTGCGGGGTCGATACCAGCAATTATACCACCTCTCTTGCGCTGTGCGACGGGGAAGGCAGGATAATTGCCAACTTCAAGGAGCCGCTTCCGGTAAAGCCGGGCGAGTGCGGTCTGCGTCAGTCTGACGCGGTGTTCGCGCACACAAGGAATCTTCCATCTGTTACGTCGCGTCTGCGGGGTCTGCTTTCCTCGGCGGAGTATGGCGGTGAGAGGATCGCGGCATACGGCGTTTCCGCAACGCCGCGCGACGCCGAGGGGTCGTATATGCCCTGCTTTCTTACCGGGGTCGCGGCGGCGTCCGCGATGGCGGACGCTTCGGGTGTTCCGCTTTACCGTTTTTCGCATCAGAACGGTCATATAATGGCGGCGCTTTATTCCTCCGGCTCCGAGGAGCTTATTGAATCCGGAGCGCACATTGCCTTTCACGTTTCCGGCGGCACTACCGAGGCGCTTCTTGTCGAGCCGGGCGGCGCACAGGGCGCGCCTTTTTCGGTTCGCATTATCGGAGGTACGCATGACCTAAACGCCGGTCAGGCTGTCGACCGCACCGGAGTGATGCTTGGCTGCAATTTTCCCTGCGGTCCGGCTCTTGAGGCACTTGCGGCTCAGTCGGAAAGGACCTTCACATTTGCACGC
>CAZWJM010000277.1:0-1570 GCA_964634435.1 uncultured Oscillospiraceae bacterium
GCCCCTACAAAGGTGCGGGCAAAGATTTTGCCAGCGGCGCATTTTTTGCACCAATTCAGAACAACAACTATCCACTGTCAATTAGCGCGGCCAGCGCTGCGGTTTCCTGCGTGCCCTCGAACCGGGCAACCGCAATATATATAAGTAAAATTGAAAGGCGATATGAAAAAATGGGGAAATTGATTGACGGCAAGGCGCTTGCCGAGAAGATATGCGCGGCGGTGCGCGCCGAGGCCGAGACGCTCACGCGGCGGCCATGCCTTGCGGCGGTGTTGGTCGGAAGCGACCCCGCCTCGCAGATATACGTGCGCAACAAGGAGCGCGACTGCCTCAAATGCGGCATCGACAGCCGCCGCTTCGACCTGCCGGAGACCGTGTCGGAGGCCGAGCTGCTGGAGCTCATCGCGCGGCTCAACGCCGACGAGGGAGTCGACGGCATCCTCGTGCAGCTCCCTCTGCCGGAGCA
Source organism: uncultured Oscillospiraceae bacterium (assembly GCA_964634435.1). GTDB lineage: Bacteria > Bacillota > Clostridia > Oscillospirales > Oscillospiraceae > F23-B02. Next base: position 467 of record CAZWJM010000277.1, read on the forward strand.
GATCTCCGAGCGCGCGATCATAAACGCCATCGACCCCGGCAAGGACGTCGACGCGTTCCACCCGATAAACGTCGGCCGGATGCTCACGAACGAGGCCGAGCTGTGGCCGTGCACGCCCTCGGGCATCATGGAGCTTCTGCGCGAATACGGCGTCGACCCCGACGGCAAGCACTGCGTCATGGTCGGACGCAGCAGCATCGTCGGCAGGCCCATGGGTCTGATGCTGCTCAACGCGGACGCGACGGTCACATATTGCCACCGCCACACGCCCGACCTCGGCGCAATGACCCGTCAGGCCGATATCCTCATCGTCGCAGCCGGCTCACCCTGCCTGATACGCGGCGACATGGTCAAGCCCGGTGCAGTGGTCATCGACGTGGCCATGAACCGCGACCCCGACACGGGCAAATTCTTCGGCGACGTGTGCTTTGACGAGGTCGAGCCGCGCGCGAGCCTCATAACCCCCGTGCCCGGCGGCGTCGGCCCGATGACCCGCGCGATGCTGATGAAAAATATCCTCACTGCGGCCGCAGGCCACCTGAAATTAGAAAATATGCGGTTTTGACAGCCGATTCAAACAGAGAGGAGCATGCAGATCTGTATGCTCCTCTTTTTTGTTCCTTGCTTAAATAAAAAAGTGCAGGCCGAAAATCGGCCTGCCAAACAGGGTTGTGGGATAAAGATATGAGCCGCGGCCTTGCTTTGCAAGACCTATTGGATAAGCTGTGCTTAGATATTACCGCGCCGCGCCCGCTTTGTAAAGAGCGAACGAGCACCAGTTTTGTCGAACGCAAAAATTTCCGTAAATAATTTTCCGCCGGCCGGACATACTGAGTGGGAAAGGAGTTTTTGCAGCATGATAATCGACCGCATCGCACTTGCTTTGACCATAATCGGCGGCATAAACTGGGGCAGCATCGGCCTGTTCCGCTTTGACATCGTCGCCGCGCTCTGCGGCGGGCAGACCGCCACGGTCAGCCGCGTGATATACACGCTTGTGGCGCTTGCCGCGCTTTGGTGCATATCGCTGCTGTTTCGCCGCGACACCCTCGCCGACAGCGAATAAACGCTCCCGCCTGCTGCACGCAGGCGGTTTTTGTTTTT
>CAZWJM010000278.1:0-1567 GCA_964634435.1 uncultured Oscillospiraceae bacterium
GAAGCCCGTGCCCTCGATGGAGAGCTGCTTCATGTAGCCGGCAGACACGCCGACAATGACGCTGACGACGGTGTAGATCTTTCTGGATTCCGGGTCCTGCTTTTCCTTTACGAGGTAGCAGATCCCCGCGCCGAGGACAAGAAGTCCGATGATGAGACCGATGATTTTGACGATCATGTTTTTTTCCTCCAGTTCAATAAGAATGCAGAGTTGGTAATGACCAGCACGGAGCCCGCGTTGTGGACCAGCGCGCCGACGACGGGATCCAGCGTCCCGATGATGGCCAGCGCGATGGCGATGAAGTTGAGCGTCATGGAGAAGGTCAAGTTGAGCTTGATGGTGGTCATCATCTGCCTGGAGAGGGCCACGAGGTGCGGCAGCTCCTTCACCTCATCGTCCACCAGCGCGATATCCGCGGCGTCCACGGCGATATCACTGCCCACGCCGCCCATGGCGATGCCGACGTCCGCCTTTTTGAGTGCCGGCGCATCGTTCACGCCGTCGCCGGTCAGCAGGACCGGCTGCACACCGAGGCCGGACAGGACGGCGATGGTCTCCGCGCTTTCCTGCCGCAGCGTGTCGGACAGAGCGAGAAAACCGGCAAAGCCGCCGTCTACCGCCACATACGTGACCGCTTTTCTATACCGTACAGGGTATGCGGCCATTATACCTATGGGGGTATTGGTTGTTAAGACAGAAAAAAGAACAGCCGGTCCATCGGACCGGCCGCTCAGAACTGTATATTCACTGCATATTTGCAAACCGCTCCACCGCCTTGGTGAAGCTCTCGATGGCCTTATCCGCGTCGCCGTGCTGGATTCCGTCCCGGACGCAGTGCTGGATATGCCCCTCCAGCACAACCTTGCCGCAGCCGTTCAGCGCGGATTTGGCAGCGTTGATCTGCGCCAGAATGTCCTCGCAGGGAATATCCTCGTCGACCATGCGGTCGATGGCCTGCACCTGCCCGATGATCTTCTTCAGCCGCCGATGCAGATTTTCCGCATCCATACATTGCTTCATTGCTCTGCCTCCATACCATTAGGGGTATGTGTAATTATATCGTATCCCCTGCGGTTTGTCAATGCAGCCGGTCTTCCCGTCCCGGCAAGAAAACAGGCCAAACTTATTCAAAAAGCACAGTCCGGATGGCCGGAGCCGGCTTTTTTTCGTATGCCAGCGACCGGTTTCTGGCTTTTCTTTTGCCTATAAATCTGATAGACTATTGATGGAAATCATTCGCTCGGGAGGCGCGTTTATGTCCGTTCCTTGTCAGAAGATCGATCCGGCGCAGTGGCCGAGAAGCGAGAGCTTTGCCTTTTTCTCCTCGCTCGACCAGCCGTTCTACAGCGTCTGCTTCCGCGTGGACGTCACGGCGCTGCACGCCTATACCAAAACCAATGGGTTGTCATTTTATCATTCCATGGTCTGGCTCGTCACGCAGGCCGTCAACGAGACAGAAAACCTGCGCTATACTCTCCGCGGCGGCGAGGTGTATCTGCTCCCGGCGCGCACGCCGAGCTTTACGGAGCTGAAAAAGGGCAGCGAGCAGTTCCGGATCCTCACCGTT
>CAZWJM010000279.1:0-1564 GCA_964634435.1 uncultured Oscillospiraceae bacterium
CAAGAGCGCAGGGCAGCTCCGTCCACTTCAGCATATCGTCACTGACAATATGCCCTATTGAGCCGCTCTCGGTATCCGACATATCATCAAAGCCGCGCCACTGCAAAAAGAACGCGTGAACCACGGGACCGCAGGAATATTGCCACGTATCCCCAATTGTGTACCCCTCAGGGCTGTAAAACATATAGGCATATCCTTTCACTTGAAATGAAGTTTGGGCTTGTACAGACAGTATATCACAGCCCGCACAAACCTACAACAGCATATTGTCCCCGGTAACATGGTCATTTGTCCAAAATCGAGTAGGAGGCTGCCCATTAGCTGAGCAGCCGACCTCTCACACCACCGTGCGTATCGTTCGGTACACGGCGGTTCAATCATAAAGAGTGCAGAGACTTGTACGCTTCTGCTGACTTCTTGCGGTTCGTTGTTACTATGCTTCGTTTCGAATTCGTCTACTCCCTTGCACCCGCAAGACCTCCCCGGGTAAGCGTCATCACTTTCACCTCATATATCTGCTGCATTTACGCCTTGAATTTCGGGCAGTATCGGACTTTGTTCTGTCGTGCAAACTCGTCCATTTCAAAACGCCTTTTATGCAGTTTCTTCTGCCATGCCTGCAGCGGACTCTCACTGCCAAGTTATTACGCGTGCCGGGCACACAAACAGTTTCGCCGAGAGTAACCATTTTGTCACCCTCGGCGACATTTCCAATGTAAACCAACGGTTGACGAAAACTTTTTCAAGCCTAATTGAGTATTCCGCACCAAATTGAACACCGTGACCGCTGAAGTTGAACAGCGTGACCGCGAAGATTGAACAGTGCGACCGCATCGGTTGAACAGTAGTGGGATATGGGGTAAAATGTTGTTACACGCGAAATGCGTGAATACAACATAAGCGTACCGCAAACCATCAGCAAAAGACCGGCAAGTGACTTTTTTGTGAGCTTTTCTTTGAATACAAAATATGAGAAGACTATCGATATCAGGATACTCAATTTATCTATCGGAACGACGACGCTGACGATGCCTTTCTGTATCGCATAATAATAGCAAAGCCAGCTGCAGCCGGTGGCAAGCCCCGAAAGAGCTATAAATACAAGCTCTGCTTTATCAAGGCATTTCAGCTGTGATTGCTTGCCCTTCATCAGCACGACAATCCATGCCATTATAAGTACAACAGAGGTGCGAATCGCCGTGCCGAGATTCGACTCTACATTGCTGATGCCGATTTTGGCAAGAATCGACGTAAGCGCAGCAAACAAAGCCGAACCGATCGCGTAAGGCAGCCATGCTGAGCCTTCTGCCTCAGTTTCGGTTTTCTTCTTTTCAATCATCAGAAACACGCCGACGGCAAGCAGCGCCGTTCCGACGAGTTTAATTGCCAAATGATTGGTTTCCTTGAACAGAACGATTGCAAGAAGCACCGTAATGACGGTGCCGGATTTATCAATCGGAACAACCTTGTTGACATCTCCCGCAGATAATGCTTTGAAATAGCATATCCAGGATGCTCCCGTTGCAAAACCGGAGAGAATTAAAAACAGCAAGGATCCCGGTGT
>CAZWJM010000280.1:0-1553 GCA_964634435.1 uncultured Oscillospiraceae bacterium
CTGCGCACCCTCGAACCGGGCGACGGCAATAAATGTATCAGTAGCAGTGTCAAGGCGATTCGGAAAAAGGCGATTCGACAAGCCTGACGTTTTTTTCGAACTTGCTGCGCGGGCCCATGACCTCGCGGCCGCAGCCGAGGCAGCGGAGCTTGAAATCCGCGCCCGTGCGCAGTACCTGCCAGCGCGTCTCGCCGCAGGGGTGCGCCTTTTTCATGGTCAGCACGTCGCCGACCTGTATGTTAAGCGGCATATTCGCACCTCACTTTTTTATCTCGTCCCAATATTTCCTGGCGGCCTGCTCGATCTTGTTGTCGCCATACTCGTAGTAGTGCGCGCTGCGCAGAGCGTCGGGCAGGTACTGCTGCCTGACCCAGTGGCCGGGGTAGCTGTGCGGGTACTTATACCCCTGCTCGCGCTCGAAGCCCGCGCCGTCGGCGTGAACATTCTGCAGCTCGCGCGGCGGCGGACCGCTTTTGCCCGCGCGCACATCGGCGATGGCCGCGTCTATGCCCATGATGGCGGAGTTCGACTTCGGCGCCGTGGCCAGGAAAATCGCGGCCTCGGCAAGCGGGAGCCGCGCCTCCGGCAGACCGAGCTGCAGCGCGGAATCGACACAGGCCTTGACTATCGGCACCGCCTGCGGGTAGGCAAGTCCAATATCCTCGCTGGCCGAGCACAGTATGCGCCGGCACGCGCCGACGAGGTCCCCCGCCTCCAAAAGCCGCGCGAGATAGTGCAGCGCCGCGTCCGGATCCGAGCCGCGCAGCGACTTCATCAGCGCCGACAGCGCGTCAAAATGCTCGTCACCGTCGCGGTCATACCGCATCGCGCTGCGCTGGGTCACGCTCTGCGCGTCCTCAAGCGTTATCGTGAGCCTGTCGCCCTCGCGCCGACCGGCCGAAAACAGCAGCTCCACCGCGTTTATCGCCTTGCGCACATCGCCGCCGCAGGCCGTGCTGATGCGCCGCGCAACACCCGGTTCAAGCTCCGGCGTGAGCCCCTCGCGCTCAGCCAGAATCCCGAACGCGCGCATGACGGCCGGCTCCGCCTCCGCGGGCGTGACGGGCTTGAATTCGAACACCGTCGAGCGGCTGAGGATAGCGCCGAAAACGCAGAAATACGGGTTTTCCGTGGTCGATGCGATCAGTGTGATGCGCCCGTCCTCGATGAATTCCAGCAGCGACTGCTGCTGCTTTTTGTTGAAATACTGGATCTCGTCAAGGTACAGCAGCACGCCGCCCGGGGTCAGCAGAGTGTCGAGCTCGGCGATGATCTCCTTTATGTCGGCAAGGCCGGCGGTCGTCGCGTTGAGCTTGCGCAGGGTACGGTTTGTTTTCTCCGCGATGATGCGCGCGACGGTGGTTTTGCCCGTGCCGGACGGGCCGTAGAATATCATGTTTGGTATATTCCCGCCCTCGACGATGCGCCGCAGCAGACCGCGGTCGCCGAGAATGTGCCGCTGGCCGACCACGTCGTCGAGCGAATGCGGGCGTATTTCGTCTGCAAGAGGCTTGTACATTTTGTTCTCCTTCTGTCGCAGATGTGTGTTTTTT
>CAZWJM010000281.1:0-1550 GCA_964634435.1 uncultured Oscillospiraceae bacterium
CATTGAGTCCTGCGTCGAAGAGGCGAAGAAGATCGCCGCGATGCCGGATTTCAAGGGATATATCCACGACGTCGGCGGACCGACTGCCAATTTCAGATACCCCGCCTGCGACAAACAGCTGAAGCACGGGGTGTGCCTGAACCGCAGATGTCTCGCGCCTGAACCGTGTAAAAATCTCAAAGCCGACCACTCCGAGTATATAGAGCTGCTCAATGCCATTGCCGCCGTGCCGAAGGTGAAAAAGGTGTTCATCCGCTCCGGCATACGGTATGACTATATGCTTGCCGACAAAAGCCCGGACTTTTTCAGAAAGCTCGTCCGCGACCACGTCAGCGGCCAGCTCAAGGTCGCGCCGGAGCATATCTGCGACAGCGTCCTGCGGCTGATGGGCAAGCCGTCGGTCGATAAGTACGAGGAATTCAGAAGAAGATATTTTAAGTACAGTAAGGAGTGCGGCAAGGAGCAGTATATCGTGCCGTATCTCATGTCAAGCCATCCCGGAAGCACGCTGAACGATGCGGTGGAGCTTGCGCTGTACCTTAAAAGGAACGGTGTAAGACCGGAGCAGGTGCAGGATTTCTATCCCACTCCCGGAACCGTTTCAACCGTCATGTACTACACGGGGATCGACCCGCTTACCGGTAAAAACGTGTACTGTACCGACGACTACCGCGAAAAGCTGATGCAGAGAGCGCTTCTGCAGTATAACCGGAAGGAAAACGCGCCCCTTATCAGAGAGGCGCTTGTAAAGTGCGGCAGAGAAGAGCTTATCGGCAGCGGAAAGGACTGTCTTGTCGGTTACGGACGGCAGGAAAGCACCGGGCACCGGCAGGTGACAGGCAGACCGCCGCACAAGGCCGGCGCGAAAAAGGTCGCTGAAAGTCATCCCGGAGCAGGAACACGCGAAAAAAACGGCGGGTCAGACCGCAAGCCAAAGGAACGCAGAGGAAACAAGACAAATCAGGACAACAACAGAAGGAATAAACGGAAATGAACGATTCTAATTCCATGCTGAGATTCAGGGAATCTTTCAGAGGTTATAATAAAGACGACGTAAACGCTTATATCGAACAGGTCAATGCCAGATTTTCGCGCCGCGAGTCGGATCTCCGCGCACAGATCGCCGATCTTCAGAACCGTATGCCGGTGCCTGCGGCAAACACTGCTGACGACGAAACAAAAAAGCGGCTTGAGGCTGCCGAGACCGAGAATGCAAAGCTGAAAGCCGAGCTTGAGGAGCTTAAGAACAGCGCCGCGGGCAACAGCGAAAAGGACGAAAAGTCAAGGCTTTACGATTCAATGAGCTCGCAGGTCGGAAACATCCTTATCGTTGCCAACAGCAATGCCGATAAGATAAGAAACGACGCCGAAGAGGATGCGAAGCGAATAAAGGCAGAGGCGGAGCTTGAAGCCGAAAAGATCCGCCGTGATGCTGAGACGAAGATGAATGCCATGATCGACGAGCTTGAAGGAAAGCTGAAATCGGTGTCCGATAGCTATCTCGACAGCTATGCAAAGCTGATCGCCGAGGCAAAGGACAGGTTCAGCGA
>CAZWJM010000282.1:0-1545 GCA_964634435.1 uncultured Oscillospiraceae bacterium
GTTGCAACATACTGTAAAATCATGCGGTCCTCCGTTTTGCATCTTTTGGAGCGATATTCTGCAAAAATTACCGGTCTGCGTCATTTTTCTCCGTCTGACCTGAAAAAAATCGGAAAATAGGTATTGCAATTTTTGCGCCGATGCAGTATAATATATAAGATGTAATCTGTTTGCCAGTATCTCTGAAAGGCGGTTTTAAGAATGGAAAAGAAAAAAGTCGGTATTATCGGCGCGACCGGTATGGTCGGTCAGCGCTTTCTCACGCTTCTGGACGGGCACCCGTACTTTGAAGTGGTCGCACTCGCGGCATCCGCGCGTTCCGCGGGACTTTCCTATGAGCAGGCGGTCGGCGACCGCTGGAAAATGACGGTCCCGATCCCGGAGGCATTCCGGAAGATGCCGGTCCTGGACGCCGCGGATGTGGCGACGGTCGCAGGGCTGTGCGACTTCGTATTCTGCGCGGTCAACATGAACAAGGATGAAACACGGGCACTCGAGGAGGCTTACGCACGGGCGGAAATCCCGGTGGTCTCCAACAACTCCGCCAACCGCTGGACCCCCGACGTCCCGATGGTGATCCCCGAGATCAACGACGCGCATCTCGCGGTCATTGACGCGCAGAGAAAGCGTCTCGGGACCCGCCGCGGCTTTGTGGCAGTCAAGCCGAACTGCTCGATCCAATCCTATGTCCCCGCGCTGACTCCCCTGCTGCCCTATGGCATTGAGCAGGTGGTGGCAACCACCTATCAGGCGATCTCCGGTGCCGGAAAAACCTTCCGTGAATGGCCGGAGATGATCGACAATGTCATCCCCTACATCGGCGGCGAAGAGGAAAAAAGCGAGCAGGAGCCGCTGAAGGTCTGGGGGCACGTGGAAAACGGACAGATCGTCAAAGCCGCCGCGCCGCTGATCACCACGCAGTGTATCCGCGTGCCGGTTTCCGACGGGCACACGGCGGCGGTATTCGTCAGATTCCGGGAGAAGCCGACCAAAGCGGAAATTCTCGACGCATGGCGCAACTATTCCGGAAAGCCGCAGGCGCTCAAGCTCCCGCACGCACCGGCACAGTTCATCACCTATTTTGAGGATGACGCGCGTCCGCAGGCACGCCTGGACCGCGATCTGGAGGGCGGCATGGGCGTTTCCGTGGGGCGCCTGCGCGAGGACACCCTGTTTGATTACAAATTTGTCGGGCTCTCGCACAATACCCTGCGCGGTGCCGCAGGCGGTGCGGTGCTCATCGCAGAGCTTCTCTTCCGCGAAGGATATTTCGACTGACACACAGAATGCGGGTCAAAGCCTCCCGGCTTTGACCCTGTTTCTTTATCTGCTGATTCTCACCAGTCTGCCAAGCTCTTCCCGGAGCGCGTCGGCAAGGGCTTCCACATCCGAGAGCGTATTGAATTCCGAAAAGCTGATGCGAATGGAGCACTCGATCTGCTCCGGCGTCAGCCCGAACGCGGTCAGTGCTTCACTCCGGTGATGGCTGTGCGACGAACACGCCGAACCGTTGGAGATACAGATTCCCCGTCGGGAGAGTGCGTG
>CAZWJM010000283.1:0-1536 GCA_964634435.1 uncultured Oscillospiraceae bacterium
ATGGGTGAAAAGAAGGGTACATTGACCGCGGAAAGAAGAGGAAATGAGCTCAAAGGGTGGCTTAATATTTTGGGGCATAAGGAACCGTTTGAAGGTGTTGTTGACAAGGTAGGAAATTGCAGGATTACCGGCCTATATATTACTCTGCTGCGAGATGTCCCTTATGTAGCGACCGGGAAAATTTCTTCTTCATCCATTCATTTACAGGTTAAAGGTGAGCGAAATGTATTTAAGTTATTAGGAAATACTTGTCCGAAAAGTGAGGAAACAATGATATGAGAAAATTTTATGGTTGGGTTGTCAACCATTGCAAAAGTATTTTAACCGTATTTCTTCTTGCAGCCATTTGTAGTCTGCTATTAAAAAGCATGGTGGCAGTCAATTATGATATGAATGATTATCTGCCGGAGGACAGCCACTCCACAATCTCTCTCGATGTGATGCAGGAAGAATTTGACGGTGGTATTCCCAATGCCCGTGTTATGGTTCGGGATGTGACAATTCCGGAGGCATTGGAATATAAAGCAAGGCTGGAAGCAGTCGATGGCGTTACGGCTGTTACCTGGCTGGACGATGCGCTGGATATTACAGTGCCCCTTAGTTTTGCGGAAACAGATACCATAGAAACCTATTATAAGGATAATACAGCGCTCTTTTCTGTGACGATTGAAGAAGAAAGTCGAATCTCTGCCGTATCAGATATTCGTGAAATCATTGGTGATGAGAACGCAATGACCGGCAGTGCAGTTTCTACCGCATCTGCAACGGTAAATACGGTTTCAGAGATACGAAAGATTGCAATTATCGCTGTGATTTTTGTCCTTATTGTATTGCTTCTGACTACAAATTCATGGCTGGAGCCTTTGGTTATCCTCGCCGGACTGGGAGTGGCGATTGCAATCAACGGCGGCAGCAATCTGATTTTTGGAGAAATTTCATTTGTCACCAATGCAGCAGGCAGCATTTTGCAGCTCGCCGTATCACTGGACTATTCCGTATTTTTGATTCATCGTTTTGAAGAATGCCGTGGCGAAAAGCAAAACGTAAAAGAAGCAATGGTGGAAGCCCTGTGCAAGTCGACTTCTTCCACTCTATCCAGCGGTCTTACGACAGTCATTGGCTTCCTGGCACTGGTACTTATGCAGTTCAGGATTGGTCCCGACTTAGGTCTGGCGTTGGCAAAAGGCGTAGCCATTAGTTTGATCACCGTATTTGTTTTTATGCCGGCCTTGGTTTTGACCGTATATAAGCTTTTGGATCAGACAAGGCATAAAAAGCTGCTTCCCGGCTTTCATCGGTTCGGAAAGGTTGTCAGGCGAATTGCAATTCCGATGGTGTGCTTATTCGCTGTATTGATCGTCCCTGCCTATCTTGCTTCCAATTCCAATGATTACTATTACGGAGCATCCAATATCTTTAGTGAGAAAACACAGACAGGTGCGGATACAGCTGCGATAGAAGCCGTGTTCGGTGAAAACGATACCTATGTACTTATGGTTCCAAAGGATGATCTGGCTGTGCAGACAGATCTTTCGG
>CAZWJM010000284.1:0-1533 GCA_964634435.1 uncultured Oscillospiraceae bacterium
CGGTAGAGCAGCATAGCTCCGGAGGCGGCAATGTTGCCGGCAACCGTGGAATAGAAGAACACAAAGGCAAACTCCAGAGGCCCGATACCGTTGACGTGCGGCAGGACGCCGGAGATCAGCAGCATCATTGACGAGAGAACAAGCGAATGCCAGACATCGGGGGCGTTCCGGCCCATGGCAAGCAGCGCAGCCGACGGGATCAGATAGAGCACCGTGAATTTGAGAAGGTTGAGGAGCATGACCTTTACGCTTACGTCTCTGCGTGCTTTCAGGTGTCCGGCTTCGGTGTACATGAGGTCGAGCTGACTGAGCCATTTCGTCTTACGCTCCGGCCACTTGCCCCTGTCCGGCAGTTTACCTGTCAGCTTTTCTGCCAGTGAGCGTACTGGAGCCCAGGTACACAGCAGCACAAGCGCGGCAATAATCAGCAGACAGACTAACACGCCGGGCAGAACATAGAATCTTGCTTTTGGGAGGAATGTGTCGAGCCAGCGCAGGCCGGGGATAAGCATGACGAGTGCGTATAGCAGCATTGCGGACTTGTGGTAGACAAATTTAAGTATAAGCAGGCCGACGCTGTGGCCTACGTCGAGGCCACAGCGTTTGAGATAGAAGCTCTGCATGGGTATGGTTATCGCGCCTCCGCTGCAGACAAGGCCGAACACGCCGAGAAAGGTCAGCTCAAATGCCTGACGGTAACTGAGCTCGGGGAGCCGGCTGCGCAGAAGGACCATGCACATGGCAGCGTCTATAAGCTGATATACAAAGCCCATTGCAAGCAGCACAAGCAGATCCGAAAGCGACACGGAGACAGCGCTTTCAATGATATCGGGCAGCTTGTCCCGAAAAACGATATACAGCAGCGCGAGCACAAGAGCCAGCGCGGCGAGGCCGGAAACAACGGAACGGCGGTTTGATCTATCCATTTTTATTTATCATCCCTTGGTAATCAGTCTGAGCGCTTTCCGGAGCGGACGGCACCTTGAGGCAAAGCAGGCACGCCTGGCGGAGCATGGATTCGGAGCTTTTCTTCATGCCGGAGGCAAACCAGTCGCTGAGAAGGCCATAGCCTATGCTTTTACAGATATAGGCTGTAAAGCACCGGTCATCGTCGGAGACGTCGGAATGACGCAGCCGGCGGGAGACATAGGCGGTGGCCCAGTATTGGCAGGCGCTGTCCAGACAGCGGTCGAAGAGGGCGCGGTCAGCGGAGGTATACACGTGCATTATGGCGCGGCGGTTCTCCGAGGCGCGGTCGAGAGCTTTGCGCAGACAAAGTTCAGGAGCATCGTCGTTATAGTACCTGGTGAGAATGTCGTCAATATTACGCCTGACTATCTCGTCAAGCAGCGACGGCATATCCCTGAAGTGATAGTAAAAGGTGTTGCGGTTGATATTGCAGTCTCTGACGATATCAAGCACGCTGATGTCCCTGTAGGGATTCCGGTCCAGCAGCTTAACAGCCGAGGCCATGATAAGTTCCTTCTTGCCGGAAATAAGTCATTCCTCCATTATACCGCCGCAGCGCCTGCG
>CAZWJM010000285.1:0-1531 GCA_964634435.1 uncultured Oscillospiraceae bacterium
AAGCTCGATTTCATGGCTTGCGGTCAGCCGCATCAGGGAGTCGTTGCGTCGGCGGCGGTGAAGGATTACGCGACGGTTGACGATATGCTGAAGCTCGCGGAAGATCGGGGGGAAAAGCCGCTCATCGTCATTGCCGACGGGATCGAGGATCCGCAGAACCTCGGTGCGCTTATAAGAGCCGCCGAATGCGCGGGGGCGCACGGAATCATCATCCCGAAGCGCAGAGCCGTCGGACTTACCGACACCGTCGGAAAGGCTTCGGCAGGGGCTGTCGAATATGTCCCGGTCGCAAAGGTGACAAACCTTGCGCAGACGGTTGATGAGCTTAAGGAAAAGGGGCTCTGGATCTTCGCGGCGGAAGCCGGCGGGACCCCGTTCTATAAAACCGATATGAGCTGCCCGGCTGTGATTATTCTCGGAAGCGAGGGCTTCGGAGTGTCACGCCTGCTGAAGGACAAGAGCGATTTCATCATTTCCATCCCGATGTACGGGAAGATCAATTCACTGAATGTGTCTGCCGCCGGTGCCGTGGTGCTCAACGAAGCCGCAAGACAGAGACACTCGTAACAACAACGGTAAGGAGAAATGACAGATGGCTGATAAGTACAACAATGACATATCCGCTGACGAACTGCTTGCCAAGCTGAAGGCAAACGTGGAGGACGGCGGAACAAAGTCCGGTGACGGCAAAAAGAGATACCGGTTCAGGAAAACCGAAAAAACCGCTTCTCCCGTCACCGAGGAAGAGATAAAGCGCGAAATGCCGGAGTCGGACACCGGATTTGTCAGTCCCGTGCCGAAATCGGAGATAGCCGACCTAGATATCGACGCGCTTATGAAGAAATATCTTCCGCAGGACGAGTACGAAAAGTTCTCCGGGAAAAGCATTTCCGGGATGAAGGAGGACGAATTCGTCGATTCGCTGTCCTCTGCCGCAGAGGATGAAAACCCCGTGCCCGACGGTTCAGGTGCTTATGCCGCGCCGGATACCGAGCTGTTCTCGACACTCAGCGAGGGAGGAAAGGTCTGCGATATTCCCGGCGAAGGCGACACCGCCGAAATGCCCGGAAGCACCGGAGATACGGCGGAGGTTTCTGACTCTGCCGGGGCGGGCGATACCGTCATGTTTGACACCGAATCCGGAAACGAGTCCGCACCCGAAGCCGCCGAAGGACAGTCCGCACCCTCCGCTCCGGAAAAACCCGGAAACGACGGAAACGAGACTGTGGTGTTCAGCCTGAACGACGTTCCGGAACAGCCCGCACCGTCGGAGCTGCCGGCACCGGAAGAGGAAAATGTGCCGGAGCTTCCCGGAAACGAAGCCGGCGAATCCGGAGAGATCATCGGGAACCCCGAAAACCTTCCCGGCGAAGCAATTGCCGCAGCCTCCGAGGAAAACGGCGCCGCCGATCCCGACGGATTTGACGAGACTGATGCCAACCTCATGCTTGCCTTCGGCATGGAGGACGAGCTTGAAAAGGCAATGGGCAAGGAAAATGCCGACAGACTCCGCTCGGATATGGAAAAATCC
>CAZWJM010000286.1:0-1527 GCA_964634435.1 uncultured Oscillospiraceae bacterium
GGTGCGTCAAGGCGCTTTAGAAAGTTCCCAGCCGGGGAGGGGGAGGCGCTGCATGGCGCCGAAGACCTTGGACTTCATGTCGGGGTAATCGGCCGACAGGCGGGAGATGAGCTGCTTTATCTCATAGCGCTTGCTGGCCTTGTCCTGCGGGCAGGGATTTTCGACAATGGGCACGTTGAGCGCGGCGGCGAGGTTTGATATCTTCTGCTCGCCGGCGTAGATGAGCGGCCGTATCTGCGTGACGCCGCTGCGGTCCATGAACGTGACCGGCCTGAAGCAGCTCAGCCGCCCCTCGAACAGCAGGCTCATGAGAAAGGTCTCGACCGCGTCGTCAAAATGATGCCCCAGCGCAAGCTTCGATATCCCGCGCGCGCGTATCGCATCGTTGAGCGCACCGCGGCGCATCTTCGCGCACAGCGAGCAGGGGTTATCCTCCTTGCGCACGTCGAAAACTATCTCCTTTATATCGGTCTTGAGGCAGGTGTACGGTATCTCAAGCTCCGCGCACAGCTCGCGCACGGGCGCAAAATCCATGCCCTCGAAGCCGAGTTCGATAGTTATCGCCTCAAGCTCGAAATGCTTGGGATAGTAGCTCTGCAAATGCCGCAGACCCAGAAGAAGCAGCATACTGTCCTTCCCGCCGGACACGCCGACGGCCACGCGGTCGCCCTCGTTTATCATGCCGTAATCGTCCACGGCGCGGCGAATAATGCCGGAAAATTCGTTCAAAGCGCGGATATCCATGGCCCTCACCTCGGAAAATTAAAAATGAAAATCAGAATCAGGCAGCTTTAACGAGCATTTAGGAGCATTTGCGAGTTTTCGCGGCGCAGATTAAAATTGCTGTTGACACTGCCGAACGCTTGTGGTATAAAAATATAGCACGCTATTTTTCATTGGTATTGTAATAGCGCCCCGTTGAAAAGTCAAAGTATATTTAATTATTTTTTGGAGGCACAGATATGTCCACGACAATGCTTACCAAGGAGACCGTTGAAAGAAAATGGTACGTCCTTGATGCAGCAGGCAAGCCCCTGGGCAAGACCGCTGCAACCGCCGCAGACCTGCTTCGCGGCAAGCTTAAAACCACTTATACTCCGCACGTTGACTGCGGCGACTATGTCATCATCATCAACGCCAAGGACGCAGTCCTGACCGGCAAGAAGCTCGAGCAGAAGTACTATCGTACTCACTCCGGCTGGGTCGGCGGTCTGAAAGAGACTCAGTACAAGCACCTGATGGCAAAGCGTCCGGAGCTGGCAATGCGCCTGGCAGTCCGCGGCATGCTTCAGAAGAACACCATCGCACAGTGGCAGCTCAAGCGTCTGCGCATCTTCGCCGGCGCGGAGCATACCCATGCAGCACAGAAGCCCGAAGTTTGGGATCGCTAATAGGAGGAAGAGAATATGGCAACTTATAAGTGCAAAAGACCGTATATGTACGGCACCGGCCGCAGAAAGCATTCTGTAGCGCGCGTTCACCTCATCCCCAACGGCACCGGCGCGATCACCATCAACGGCCGTGATA
>CAZWJM010000287.1:0-1527 GCA_964634435.1 uncultured Oscillospiraceae bacterium
TGAACGTCAACGGTTCTTGAGTCTCCGAGGTAATCAAAGCCCCAGACCTTGTCAAGCAGCTGATCCCTTGTAAAGACGCGGTTGTAGTTTGACGCAAGGAAGTAGAGCAGCTCCAGCTCCTTCGGGGGAATATCGACAGGCTTGCCCCTCAGCTTCAGCTCGTACTTCTGACGGCTGATCTCGATGTTGTCGAACTTGATAGCCTCGTCGTCACTCTGATTGTTGTGAGCGGAGGAGCGGCGGAGGACAGCCTTCACGCGTGCCGAAAGCTCCTTCATGTCAAAGGGCTTGACAACGAAATCGTCGGCTCCCAGCTCAAGCCCGAGAACCTTGTCGAAAACATCGCCCTTTGCGGTTATCATGATGACCGGCTTTGAGGAGATCTCGCGGATCTCGCGGCAGACCTGCCATCCGTCCTTTTTCGGGAGCATAATGTCGAGGAGGACAAGATCCGGCTCATACATCTTGAAATAGTTGATGCCCTCAACTCCGTCTCCGGCAGTCTTTACCTCGTAGCCCTCTTTTTCGAAATATATCTTGAGAAGGTCACAGATACCGGTTTCGTCATCGACCACAAGAATTTTTGTACCCATAAGATTACCTCTTTCCGGCGCAAAGCCAATTGTTAAGTTAGTTAATTTTTTAACTATATTCATAATATCATATCTGCACCGGCAATGTGTGAATTTGAGGTTAATTATTTTCGCTTATTTGTTTAACAGAATGCATCCGGAACACGGTCCTCCCATGAGACTGCACGCAGCAAACGGCAAATGGTAATTCCGGCGCGGCTCCGAGGGCACTTTACCCGGATTTTACCGTACCGCGCAAAACATTTTCGCTTCCGGAACGAATATTTTTCCGTACGGATATAGACTTTTTAACACAGGAATGATATAATATCGGTATATGAACAGAAAAGAGGACGATAACATGAATACCGTTTCCGACAGAATAGACTTCAATACCAAAAAAGGCTTCATCTGCGATATGGACGGCGTGATATATCACGGCAACAGGATACTGCCCGGTGCCGCGGAATTCATAGAGTGGCTTCACAGCGAGAACAAGGAATACCTGTTCCTGACAAACAACAGCGGCTACACCCCGCGGGAGCTCAATCAGAAGCTGACGCGCCTCGGACTTGACGTTCCGGAGAAGCATTTCTACACAAGCGCCCTTGCAACCGCGGCATTTCTCAAGGAACAGGCGCCGGGATGCTCGGTCTTTGCGATAGGCGAGGCGGGGCTGCTCAACGCACTGTACGACGCGGGAATCACGATGAACGACATGAATCCCGATTACGTTGTTGTCGGAGAGGGACGGTCGTACTCGCTCGACACGCTTACAAAGGCGACAAACCTTGTCATGGCGGGAGCAAAGCTCATCGGAGCGAACTCCGACGTTTCAGGACCGATTGAAAACGGAATTGCCCCTGCCTGCCGCGCCCTCATCTCGCCGATAGAAATGGCGACCGGCACGCGGGCGTATTTCTGCGGAAAACCCAACCCGCTCATGATGCGCACC
>CAZWJM010000288.1:0-1521 GCA_964634435.1 uncultured Oscillospiraceae bacterium
GTTCCCGGTGCTGCTGTATACATACAGGACATCGCCCTGAATGTTCTTTACGAACAGGTACTCCTCAGTCGCGTCTGCAGCCATCGTGGAATTGCGGTATACCATGCCGATAGGCGAACCGTTTGCGTCGTAAACATACATCAGCAGGTGCTGCACGCCGTTTTCAGTCCACTCTTCGTTGAGAATTGTTGTACCGGACAGGGCATAGGTGTGCTTTACGCCGTTTACCGTCTTGGCGGTGCGGATTCCGTCAGCGTTGTAGCTGTAGCTGAACGCTTCCGACCCTGAGGAAAGTCCGGTCAGCCGCCGTCCGTATGACCATGTTGCTGCCATTGTGTTCCCGTTCTCTATCATTACGCTGGACGGATTTCCGACAATGTCGTGCGTAGGAGTGAAGGTCTGCCCGTCAGGAAGCGTTATTTTCTTGAGAACATCGCTTCTTCCGCTTCCGTATGTAAAGCTCGTTACACCAATAATGCTAGGTGTACCTGACGTAGTGTAACTGCACTCGGTTTTGGACAGCATATTCCCGTCCTTGTCATAGGAATACAGATACGTCCGGTTTGCGGGAAGGTTGTTTTCTCTCGTCAGCTGTCCGAGGTCGTCGTAGGCATAGCTGTACTGGAGCACGCCGTTCTTGTAGATGTGGGTTATATATCCCGCACTGTTGTAGGTGTACGACCGGTTTTCGGTGTCGCTGACGGTCGTGCCGTAGGTGTAGCTTGTGGAGACACCGGATATACGCAGTGATGTCGAGGTTCCGTTTGAGGAATAGGTATAGCTGCTGCTTACCGTTCCCGCTGGTGCGGATGAGATCAGCGTTGTTCTCAGCCCGACGGAATCGCCGGTAAGCCTGCCGAGGTCGTCATAGGTATAATGACCGTCATACCGCGCCTCGTCAAAGGAGGTTGTGAATCCGGCAAGTGTGCCGTCATCGTTGTAACGGTATCCGGACTCCCACCATACCTCGTCGATCTCTCCGGAAACAAGGCAGTCGCGCGCGATGAACCGGCTGCTTATCCTTCCTTCCGCGTCATATTCATTATAGACCCCGGTCTGACTCTTTTTGGACGGGTCAAGGTCGTTTACATAATACTCCCTCAGCCGTCCGGACTGGGTATACTTATATACTGTGACCTGACCTGACACGCGGTCGGTGAACTTATGAAGATAACCGTTCGCGTCATATGTATACTCATACGCGGCAGTCGGATCCCCGCCGGAATAAGCATAGCATATTTTCTTCACCCTGTCAAGCTCATCGTACACATAGCTGACAGTTACCCCGCTTGCATACGTCATTGAAGCCAGCTTGCCGTTGCCGGGGTTGTAGGTATATGATGCTATCGACGCGGATTCCCAGCCGACAGACGAGGTATTGCCGAAAATGTCATAGCTGAACGAATATCCCGAAAGCCCAGCCAGAATAGACGAGAGCTGACCGCTGCTGTTGTAGCCGTAGGACGCCTTTGCCGAGCCGGTGACGCTGCACACGCTCTCCGAGGCGCTTTCCGTCAGCCC
>CAZWJM010000289.1:0-1505 GCA_964634435.1 uncultured Oscillospiraceae bacterium
GTGCATACGCACAGGTTCGAAGCCAGTCTCCGTGGGCAGTTTCGTCGGCAGCCTCCGCCGTAAACATCACATTGAAAGTCCACGGCCGGCTAATGGTAGGATAAGGATGCCTCGCATTATATGGCGATGGCACCCAATAGTTCAGCATAGCTCCCTGCCGTTGGCAAGGATAGCTCTCATCAATGCCGCACCAAGAATACTTGTTGAACCGCTGGTCATATTCATGACTCAAGCGTTCAAATTCTTCCCACCTCTCATAGCGGGCATCCACCTTGCGCTTCCATGCCTGAGACAACACTCGGTTAGAGGCAAAGCGCGGATCATTGACATGGAAGTAAAACGCACACAGAGGTGCCCGGGGCAACCATAGACCACGATAGCCTGTAAGCTGGCCAAATTGCTGGGGCAGCTCATGATGAGGCACTCCGTGAAGATCAATGAATGCATCCGGCAGCAACTCCTGAGCAAAGCTCGTAAATACATGCGACTCCGTATGCATGGTGTCGGGCTTAAAATAATGAGGCATAAGATCCGCACCCAAGGAATTGGTGTAGCAGGTCTGGTGCTGCCAGGTTGGATGCTCACGCTGCATCTCGTCATGCAGTGCGGCTCCATCCACATTCTCCATAGGCACCATCACAAGGTTCAACTCGCTCGGCAAATCCTGATAGGCCGGATCCGTCACCAGTTCCCGTACGAAGGCAAAAATCGCATTGGTGGCCGATACCTCATTGGCGTGGTGTCGCCCATTTATGAGCACACTGGGAACTGTCTGCATCCGCTTCACACGGGACACATAGCCCCGCCGAGTCTCCTCCGGTGCAATGGCGTAAATCGTACGCCCCTGGTAGCTGATTCCAACAGGCCACACATCCAAACCTGGAACTCGCTCCAAATCCTTCATCAAACGGCGGTAATCATTATAGCCAATGAGACGATCCGGCATTAAATCGATCTGTCGGATAGACAGGTCTTTTTTTACTGGTATCTGCTTAGGCAGTAAACATGTGCTGCATTTCGCGCCGCACACCAGGTGCAAGGCTGCATATCCCTCCAGCATTCGGCTCAGGTTGGTAAATCTCTCCTGTGTCAGGCGGCTCAACGCCGGCACAAGTTCCTGCCGTTCTGTCTGGATCTCCAGTTCAACAGCAAGACCTGATCCATCCGGCTGCAAAGATACTCGACGGCAAATACAATCCCCTTTCAAAGCCGGGAACGAAGGTTTTCGTCCTGCAGGAAGCCTCATAACGGCTCGCAGCGTAGGTGCTCCGGGTCGGATAGAAATATGCGGCAAAACAAGTCCCGGTGCATCCAAAGACACGCCATGCATCTGCCGGCCTAAGCACGCAAAATACATGTGACCTACTTGATGCAATCCATCCTCCAACACCTCACCAATGGATATGTGATCATTACGCCAAGGCAGTTCCCGATCTGGGCCACCCAGCCCTACTTCAATTTTAAATTGAGAAAAGAAAGGTTGCTTTTCCGGTGCAAAATCTAAC
>CAZWJM010000290.1:0-1504 GCA_964634435.1 uncultured Oscillospiraceae bacterium
GACCAGCTCACCAAAATACATGACGCCGATACGGTCGGAGAAATACTTTACGACCGAAAGGTCATGCGCGATGAAAAGAATGGTAAGTCCCAGCTCGCGTCTCAGATCGTTAAGCAGGTTGATGACCTGCGCCTGGATCGAAACGTCAAGCGCGGAAACCGGCTCGTCGGCGATTATCATTTCCGGCTGCATTATTACCGAACGTGCAATGCCTATTCTCTGACGCTGACCGCCGGAAAATTCATGCTGATAACGTCCCGCGTGCTCGCGTACAAGCCCGACAAGCTCCAGCATTTCGTCGACCTTCTTGTTGATGACCTCTTTGTCCTTCTCACCCTGTATTATCAGTCCTTCGGATATTATCTCACGGACGGTAAGACGCGGGTCAAGAGAGGCTGAAGGATCCTGAAAGATCATCTGGATCTTTGTAACGAGACGTGATTTTTTGGCTTTTTTCAGCTCGTCGCTGTACTCCTCAAGGAGATTTTCCCGCGCATAACCGCTTGCGGAAGCAAGCAGCGGACGGTACTTTTCCTCTACCAGCCTGACCTGCTGCTTGGAATATTCCTTGTCGCAATGCTTCTGGTCGTATTTTGCCGCCTTGATCTGTTTTTTCTGTTCTTTGATAAAACTGTCGCGCTCGGCTTTAAGGGCTTTTGCGGTTGATGCGTCGGCGCCTTTGACCTTTTCTTTGTAATTTTTTCTTGCTTCCTTGATCGCAAGGCGGTATGAAAGCGTTCCTGCACCTATGCGGATGCCCTTGAAATAGATGTTTCCGGATGTAATATCGTAAAGCTTGATGATCGAACGTCCGGTCGTGGTCTTTCCGCAGCCGGATTCTCCGACAAGCCCGAAGACTTCACCCTTCTTTATATCAAAGCTGACGTCGTTAACCGCTTTCGTACTGCCAAAGAACTGACACAGATGTTCAACGCGAAGCAGCACTTCCTGATTATTCTCCATCTGCATGCGCCTCCCTCTTCTGCTTCATTCTATTGATACGGTCGGTTATCGCCTTGGGCGGCTCTACCTTCGGTGCTGACGGGTGGAGCAGCCATGTCGCGGCATAATGTGTATCGCTGATCTTGAACATCGGCGGCTGGCGCTCAAAGTCGATCTTCAAGGCGTATTTATTACGCTCGGCAAACGCATCTCCCACCGGCGGATAACGCATATCCGGCGGCGTTCCGGGAATGGCGTCGAGCTTTTCGTTTGTGTCAAGATCGGGCATTGAAGAAAGCAACGCCCATGTATACGGATGAGCCGAATGATAGAAGATATCGCTCGATGTGCCGTATTCAACTATCTTACCGGCATACATGACCGCGATTCTGTCCGCCATATTGGCGACAACGCCAAGGTCATGCGTGATGAAAATGACCGAAAGATGACGTTCTGCTTTCAGCTTGTTTATAAGCTCAAGTATCTGAGACTGAATGGTAACGTCAAGCGCCGTGGTAGGCTCATCGCAAATCAGAATGTCCGGGTTTGCCGCAAGTGCAAT
>CAZWJM010000291.1:0-1504 GCA_964634435.1 uncultured Oscillospiraceae bacterium
GCAGCCGCAGTGTGTCTGCTCGTGCGCAGTCCCGCCGTTTTCCGGATGAGTGAAAAGGAGCGGGCGTCTATCGGCAGTCTTATGACAGATACTCTGCGCGGCATTGAAATGCCCGCCGCGATAACGACGGAGGACGGGAAGATAGTCTGGTCAAATAATGCCATTCAGCGGGCGGCAGGCTCCGGCGAAACGCTTGCCGGGCTGAATTTCGGCTCGTTCTGCGCCGTTCCGGCGTCAGCTCTCATTGCCGCCGACCCCTCCGAGGGCGTAAGGGCGGAGATAAAGGACTCGCCGTACCTTGTCCGCGCCTATGAGATGAGTACGCAGGACCGCAAATATTACCTGCTGACGCTTGACGATCTTTCAAAGATCGAGGCGGCGGCGGCGCGCGCCGACGATGAGCTTTCGGTCGTGGCGTATCTTGCGCTTGACAACCTTGAGGAGCTGGCGCAGTACGCGCGTGTTTCCTACCGCGAGGCGGCAAACCGTGTGGAGGAGATACTGAAGGCATGGGTCGTCGGTATGGACGGTCTGATGCGCGAATACGACCGCGACAAATTCCTTGTGGTATTTCCGCAAAAGCAGCTTACTTCCGCAATATCCGATAAATTCGGCGTGCTTGACGCCGTAAGAAATGTAAAGACCGGCGAGGCGGGTATGTCCCTTACCGTTTCGATAGGTATGTCCGCCGCCGGAGAGAGCGTGGCTGAGCGCGAAAAGGAAGCTGCGGCGGCGCTTGAGACCGCGCTTCAGCGCGGCGGCGATCAGGTCGTGCTGAGAACGCGCAAGGGGACGGAATTTTTCGGCGGGCGCACCAAAAGCTCGCGCGAGCGCACTGCCGTTACCTCCCGTGTGGTGTCCGACCGCCTTGCCACTCTTATCGGCGAGTCGGGAAATGTGCTTATCATGGGGCATAAAAACCCTGATTTTGACTGCATAGGAGCCTGCGTAGGTCTTGCCCGGCTTGCCTCACGCTATGTCTCCGACGTAAAGATCGTGGTTGACCGCAAGAGCCGCAATTTCACCGTCTGCACCGAGGGACTGTTTGCCGACCCGTCGCTGAACTTTGACGGGCTGTTCATCGACGCCGCCGACGGGCTTGACATGATCCGCTCCGACACCCTGCTTATCGTTGCCGACGTCAACAATCTTCAGATATGCGAGTCTCCGGAGATCGCCGCAAACGTCTTCCGGACAGTTATAGTCGACCATCACCGCAAGGCTCAGGAGTTTGTAAACGAGCCGGAGCTCATATACATCGAGCCGTCTGCGTCCTCCACCTGCGAGCTCGTGGCGGAGATGCTGGAGCTTTCAAGAGCCGGGCAGGAGACGCCTGACGGGGCGGGGCTTTCACGCCGCGAGGCTGACATCATGCTTGCCGGAATAATGCTTGATACTCTTGACTTCACCCGTTCCACCACCGCGCGCACCTTTGCCGCCGCGCTTTACCTGCGCGAATGCGGCGCAAGCTCGGAGATCGCCAGGACCTTCTTCTATGAGGATC
>CAZWJM010000292.1:0-1500 GCA_964634435.1 uncultured Oscillospiraceae bacterium
GGGATCACTTTACAAATTGGGAGGTTTTTGAATTTAACCGTTCCAAAGCAAGCAAAGGAACATTACTTTCGAATCAATATTTACTAATCCACGGCATTTTTAATTAATTACCCATTACATCGCGCAAATCGCTTTCCGGATTGATGGAATTATAAAAGCATATTGATATATACTTACCATCTTCCCTGATTTGCGTGTCATACTCAAGTTTTTTGTGCTCAAGATACTTTGAGTCAATCTCACTTTCTGACTGCTCAAAATATTCCACTATTTCAAATTGATCATCAAGTTCTGCGATTAAATGTTCAATGTTATTCACCGATGCATTATCAATCAAAACAATACCAAAATACTGTATTCCATTTCCGTTTCCGTTCAGTTTACCGTAAACACTCTTAGCCTCAACTATGTCACCATTAACGGACTCGGAAATAATATGAGTAAATTGATTCATAAGTGTCTTAAGATTCTCTTCATTTTTTGCATTTGTAATATATCCGACGGCTGATATCGTTATCGTCCCAATCAAAAGCATTGAAAGAACGAGATACATAACCATCTTGTTTTTGCTTATTTTCATAATAACGCATTCCCTTTGGTTTTTTAAGTGTTTTTCCCTCCGTGCCATCTACTAATTGCAGTATACCATATTTTTTATGTATTGTCAATCACATTCACAGTTTTACTTCCCCGATTTGCAAACAATCAATTAACTCCGGCAAAAATCATACAATTGTCGGCATCATTTTTATCATATCGGACGGGGGTTCTTTTCTTGAGAGGGCAAAGAGTGCGTCGGCTTTTCTGCCGAGGGAATACTGGGGCAGGGCGTGGGGCGGGAGGAGCTTTCCGTCGGCGGGTTTTGTGACTACGGGGAAGCCGGCCTTTTTGATCGCGGACAGCATTTCCCTGCCCCGGGAGTTTGCGGCGAGGAGGGTGGTATAGTACGGCGGGGCTGTCATATCGTCCGGTTTTATGCCGATGACGGCGGAGAGGATCGCGCGGCGGAGTCGCGAGGCGGAGTATTTACGGCCGGTGCAGAGGGGGACGAGTTCTTCTATAGTTGCTGCGGCATCGGCGTTATTGCGCAGGCATCCGGAGACTCCGCCGTTCATGCCGTAAAAGGTACAGAGGAGCTCTGCCGGGGTATTGCGGATGACATAGAGAGATGCGGCGGAGCAAAGTGCGTCGGCTGTCGGTTTTATGCCGGAAAACGAGCCGCGTGCCTGCGGCGGGAGCATTGCGGAAACATCGCCGCCGGACAGGATCGTTTTGCGGGTACCCGATGCGGTGAAGCCGGGTTCGCGTTTATATGTGAAGGGCTGCAGGCTGCTTTTCAGGCTCTTTATTGCGGAAAGGTACGAGACGGCAAGGATGTCATTCGGTGTTGTCGGGCAGGCGGAGCCGAACATCGAGAGGTACAGGTTTTCCGTGTTTCTCTGATGCGATTCCGTTCTGTCGGGGTTTCTTAAAGCCGAGAGGAATTCCGGGGAGGATATT